>NZ_JAOWHJ010000029.1:0-3889 GCF_030332695.1 Citrobacter sp. Cpo089
CCCGGCTGTATGCGCGAGGTTACCGACTGCGGCCTGAGTTTTTTAAGTGACGTAAAATCGTGTTGAGGCCAACGCCCATAATGCGGGCAGTTGCCCGGCATCCAACGCCATTCATGGCCATATCAATGATTTTCTGGTGCGTACCGGGTTGAGAAGCGGTGTAAGTGAACTGCAGTTGCCATGTTTTACGGCAGTGAGAGCAGAGATAGCGCTGATGTCCGGCAGTGCTTTTGCCGTTACGCACCACCCCGTCAGTAGCTGAACAGGAGGGACAGCTGATAGAAACAGAAGCCACTGGAGCACCTCAAAAACACCATCATACACTAAATCAGTAAGTTGGCAGCATCACCGGATATTGTTATAAATTCTACCAGAACCAAAAAAATAAGAATAAACAAATACCACCATTGAAATGGATACTAACAAAAATAACGCTGCATTCCTGTATTTGTTTTCTGAAATTAATACTGTATCTCTTATAAATCCTGAAGTATATGCACCTAGGGCATAGTATACTATATACAAAAGAGCGCTATCGATATTGAAAAAGAAAGCAGGCACAAAACCTAGTTGTAATTTTGTAGATATAATAAATATGATTAAACACACGATGAAAATTACGTGCTTGTTTTTTATTGTTAATAAAATAAGCGAGTATATTACTATCATCACAAACAGGCAAGGCAGAAACCATAAAGAAGCAGCAAATATCTGATTTCGGATCGCTGGTAATATCTGCAGCATCATTTCTTTAACTTGGTCGAAGCTTGAGTTATTATATAGGGAAAAGAATATTAAAGATAGTATAGAAAATACAAAATATGGGATAATTAATTTTATAAAACCATTTTTTATTATTGATGCTAGCTCATGTAATGATTGGCATTTCTTATAAAAAACGCCGGAAATAAAAAAGAATAAAGGAACATGAAACGAAAAGGCAAATTGATAAAGTTGCTTACCATTATCTCCAAAGTGTCCAAGGTAAATCCAGAATATAGCAATTGCCTTTAAGGCATCGATCCATTGAGTACGTGTATTCATATTTTTCATCTTCTAATTAAATTAGCATCTTAAAATCATGACAATATCCGCAAAGCATCTATATTTAAATTCCGTTCTTTCATAAATACCACGTATATTATATATAATGTATGCAACAATTTAACATTGATTTAAGTGAAATTATTTTATACAATAATGTAACTAAAGTATACATATGTAATAGTAATACTTGTTAACATAAAACGCTAGTCAACTTTACCGTCAAGCCTATCATGCCACTATCGCCTCATCTCCCAAATCTTTGAGACAGAAACTTGTCATAAAAAACTTTGCATCATTTTGCAAGGTTTTGTGCGTTATGGGTGTTACATGGCATGCATCATTAACGATGCCATGAGCGCGGAGTTTTATGATTGCCAGGTTATGTAATCACATTGGCTGTATTAGTTCAGAGCCCTTATTTTTTACATTCCCTACGGCACGCGTCACGGTGTGCCATATAAATTTATCAGCCGGCACGGAACCATCAGCCGAAATTTCCGCAGCTTCTTTCCCACCAACGTCCTGCCTCATCCATTCGCGAGCAGCATCTGGTGACAGTACCAGTGGCCGCCTGTCGTGAATATCTACCAGTCCTTTGTCTGCAGCAGCCGTCACTATCAGGAATCCTTCTGCTTCATCTCCACGTTCGAATGGTGTGCTGCCGATCGCCGCCATGAATATCGGCTGGCCATCGGCTCGATGAATGAAGTAGGGCTGCTTTTTGTCACCTTCCATTTTCCACTCAAACCAGCCATCAGCAAAGCAAATTGCTCGACCATGTTGCCAGAGTGGTTTAAACATTCTGCTGGTGGCCACCGTTTCAGAG
The DNA here is from genome assembly GCF_030332695.1 of Citrobacter sp. Cpo089. Classification (NCBI taxonomy): domain Bacteria; kingdom Pseudomonadati; phylum Pseudomonadota; class Gammaproteobacteria; order Enterobacterales; family Enterobacteriaceae; genus Citrobacter; species Citrobacter sp. Cpo089. The sequence continues at coordinate 1,874 of NZ_JAOWHJ010000029.1, forward strand.
CGTGCGTTAATTAGCGGTGGTTTATCCCACCATCCGGGGGCGTATCCCCAGATAACTGGATCAAGATGGAGTTTCTCGTCACGTTCGCTCAGAAGCAGAACTTTGGTGCCTGGCGCCACGTTAAAACGCCCGATGGGTTCCGGGTCATATGGAATGTCTCTGTCGACTTCGTCAGCGAGAAGGGCGAGATAGTCTTCACGCGTCATCGACTGTGAAAAACGTCCGCACATAGAAACCTCCAGTCACATTTAAGACTGAAAGTATAGGATATCGTTCTACACAAAACGATTGAGCCCGCTCAACACCGATGCAGGTAATAAATGGCATCAGTGGGACCAAATCATATTAAACAAAATGAACATACTTCATATTTGGAATTGTAACAGGAGAAATAGAATGCCAAGGAAAGACCAAAACCGTTATGCAGATGTTTCGTATCAGACTCAGGCAATAAGTAGTAGAAGGACACAATATCGTGAGTTTCTTGAACGAAATGGGTATGAGCATAACGAGAAAATGGCTCAACTTTTCGCTATGAATTTAGCATTAAGTTCACATGATAGAGTTAACCTCGTTCATGAATTGATGTCGGGGTTTTGACTGCAGTTGAAACCTGATCTGGTTAAATGTGTTCACCATTGAGATTTAATCTTAGTGATAACCCTTTGAATGTTCAGAGGTCAATTTACTGAACTATTGGCGAAAAAGTGACGCAACTTATTGATAATTATGAATAACACGCATGATTTAAAATCCCTCGGCGTTCGCGCTGTGTGGGTTCAAGTCCCACTCCGGGTACCATGGGAAAGAACAGAATAATCAAAGCAATAAGCAGTGTCGTGAAACCACCTACGGGTGGTTTTTTTGTGCCTGTTTTTTACAAGCATAGATACTTTGCGTCAAGCAGCCTGCCAGAAACGTAAACAGCCCTCTATATACTCACTATTGCTAATCAATCTATCGCCGAATCGGCGCGTTAAACATAAAGCCCCCTCGGGCAGGGTTGTTGATAAACCCATCGCGGGCGGGATTATAGTTGTGGTCCTGGAAACCATTCATCAGGATGGGATCGCCAAAGCCATCCTGTATCGCCAGCTGTCTGTGGATTCGGTTTCGTGCCCTGAACGTGAAAGCGAAATCACCCGTCCCGCCAATGATGAACACACCATTACCAGCTCGAAGTGCCGCGCTCAACTCTTGCTCTCTGACGGCCTGGTTTTGTAACGCGCTGGCTGTGGCAGACGATGACGCCAGCAGCAGTAATATGAGAACGGCGCATGAAAATACCGATGGCAGTTTCATGATTAATACCTATTAAAAGTATGGCTATTAAAGTATAGCTTTATGTTGTCATCTCAACTGAAAACATAACCAATAATGTAAACCTGCTGTCCATGCTGTATTTAAAAGACCGGAAGAGTAGTGCTGCGCAGTTAAGAACTATAATAAAAACAGTCAACAGGTGATTACTTCTGTTTGCAGACAGTGCTGGTTCAGGGGGCTGCTATGAACATTTCATCTTTTCCGATAGTCATGTTCGCAGCATTGCTCACCCTTAGTGGTGCAGCATATTCGGTGGAAAAAGAAGATATCTTTTCGCAGAATGCCAGGGCTACGGATCCCATCGCATTTTCTCAACAGTCATTTAATAACCTGAGGTCTTATCAGGTTATGATGCGCACCTCGTCGCCATCCGATGAAAGCAAAATTATTCGCTATAGCTTTCAAAAGCCTGGGTATGTGCGGATGGATTTTACCCAACCGCATTCAGGTGCGGTGCTTATCTTTAATCCTGTCAGCGGTAAAGTGACGTTATGGCCATTTGGTGTGGGTACATTGCCCATTTTGCACCTGTCGCCTACTAATTCATTGATCCAGGATGAGCGCGGTCATCGGGTGAATCGTTCTGATATCGGTGTGTTGTTGGGCAATATTCGTCGGTAATGACTCCAACTTATTGATAGTGTTTTATGTTCAGATAATGCCCGATGACTTTGTCATGCAGCTCCACCGATT
>NZ_JAOWHJ010000030.1:0-13747 GCF_030332695.1 Citrobacter sp. Cpo089
CCCGGCTGTATGCGCGAGGTTACCGACTGCGGCCTGAGTTTTTTAAGTGACGTAAAATCGTGTTGAGGCCAACGCCCATAATGCGGGCAGTTGCCCGGCATCCAACGCCATTCATGGCCATATCAATGATTTTCTGGTGCGTACCGGGTTGAGAAGCGGTGTAAGTGAACTGCAGTTGCCATGTTTTACGGCAGTGAGAGCAGAGATAGCGCTGATGTCCGGCAGTGCTTTTGCCGTTACGCACCACCCCGTCAGTAGCTGAACAGGAGGGACAGCTGATAGAAACAGAAGCCACTGGAGCACCTCAAAAACACCATCATACACTAAATCAGTAAGTTGGCAGCATCACCGCTGATGGCGATGGAGCCGATATGGGAGAGTGATTTTCATACGCTCTCATATGGCTTCCGGCCTGAGCGCAGTGTCCACCACGCGATCCGCACGGTGAAATTACAGCTCACAGACTGCGGTGAAACCCGGGGACGCTGGGTGATTGAAGGCGACCTGTCCAGTTACTTCGACACCGTACATCATCGACTGCTGATGAAGGCTGTACGCCGCAGGATCAGTGACGCACGTTTCATGACTCTGCTGTGGAAAACCATCAAGGCGGGACATATCGATGTCGGTCTCTTTCGGGCGGCCAGTGAAGGTGTGCCACAGGGCGGTGTTATATCGCCGCTATTATCGAACATCATGCTGAATGAGTTCGATCAATACCTGCATGAGCGCTACCTGAGCGGGAAAGCCAGAAAAGATCGGTGGTACTGGAATAACAGTATCCAACGGGGCCGAAGTACGGCGGTCAGAGAAAACTGGCAGTGGAAACCCGCGGTGGCGTACTGCCGCTATGCCGATGATTTTGTCCTCATCGTCAAAGGCACCAAAGCACAGGCGGAAGCCATCAGGGAGGAGTGTCGGGGTGTGCTCGAAGGCAGTCTGAAACTCAGGCTGAACATGGATAAGACTAAAATCACCCATGTTAATGACGGCTTTATCTTTCTGGGGCACAGGATCATTCGCAAACGCAGTCGTTATGGCGAGATGCGAGTGGTCTCAACGGAGAAAGCCAGAAACTTCGCCGCATCGCTGACAGCACTGTTATCAGGCAACTACAGTGAAAGCAAAGTCGATATGGCTGAACAACTCAACCGAAAACTGAAAGGCTGGGCCATGTTCTATAAGTTCGTTGATTTTAAGGCCAAAGTCTTCAGTTATATCGACCGTGTCGTGTTCTGGAAGCTGGCTCACTGGCTGGCCCGCAAATACCGTACAGGTATCGCTTCCCTGATGAGGTGGTGGTGTAAATCACCGAAACCGGGTCAGAGCAAAACGTGGGTTTTATTTGGTAAAACCAATCACGGCAAGCTCAGCGGCGAAATACTGTACCGGTTGGTGGGGCAAGGCAAGAAGCTGTTCCGCTGGCGGCTACCCGAAGGTAATCCCTATCTGAGGACGGAGACCAGAAACACGTATACATCGCGCTTTACAGAAGTGGCAATGGCGTTCGCCAGCATTTAAATGGAGAGCCGGATGCGCTGAAAGGTGCACGTCCGGTTCGGGGAGGAGAGGCAGGGAAATAGTCCGACTACGCCCTGCCTCTTACTCTACTCCGCACCTGGCAGGGCTGGCTGTATCTGGCGGTGGTTATCGAGCTCTTCGCCCGTAACGTGGTGGGCTGGTCGATGAAGCCCACTCTCTCACGCGAACTGGCGCTGGATGCACTGATGATGGCGGTCTGGCGGCGAAAACCGGACGGCGAGGTCATCGTAAATAGCGATCAAGGTAGCCAGTATGGCAGTGACGACTGGCAGCGCTTCTGCCGGGCCAATAACCTGGCTCCGAGTATGAGCCGGCGTGGCAATTGCTGGGATAATGCGGTGGCCGAATCGTTCTTCAGTTCACTGAAAAAAGAACGTATCAGGAAGAGAATATACAAAACCCGGGATCTGGCCCGGGCGGATATCTTCGATTACATTGAAGTGTTCTACAACCGGGCCCGGCGCCACAGTCATCTCGGTGGCGTCAGTCCGGAGGCCTTCGAACAGGCCTCCGTCGTGAGGACAGAATTTGTCCACTGTTGTGGGGGTAGTCCATAAATGATTCTGAGGTGTCTGTTAAACCCATGGCGATTCATTTCTCTGTACCTTTACGTGCTGTGCCTAGATCCATAGCTAACTTGTGGTTGAAACCTGCATACCATAACACTATTATATTTGTACGGCATACCTCCGTACATGCTATCGCCTTAAGTCCCGAACTTAACAAAACAGTCCGCTCTTTCAGATTAAAGAGTGGCCTGGGAGAAAAACCATGTCAGCACTGAAAAAGCAGCGCATTGACCTGAGATTAAATGAAGACGACAAACACATGATCGAAGAAGCTGCAGCAATGACTAACCAGTCAATTTCGCAGTTCATGGTCAGTACCGCCTCAGAACGCGCTGCAGAAGTTATTGACCAGCACCGTCGTCTGCTCCTCAATGAGGAGTCCTGGAACCTGGTTATGGATGCAATCACTAATCCGCCAGTACCGAATGACCGGCTGAAACGCGCCGCTAACCGTCTCCGGGAACTGGAGTAATAAATGGACGGTTTAAGAATTGAGATTTTTTCAGAGGAAGTTGAATATGAATTAAGCAACTTCGATTGTGGAGAAGAGTATCTGAATACTTTTCTTACTGACCATCTGAAACGCCAGCACAACAGTAAGATTTTGCGTGGCTATCTGCTCGTGACGAGAGAGGATAAACCACGTGTTATGGGGTACTACACGCTGTCTGGCAGCTGCTTTGAGAAAACACTTCTACCCAGCAAAACGCAACAAAAGCGCGTCCCCTACAAAAATGTGCCGAGCGTGACTTTAGGCCGTCTGGCAATTGATAAAAGCATTCATCACCAGGGATATGGAGAAACACTTGTTACCCATGCTATGAAAGTCGTGTATCAGGCCTCGCAGGCTGTGGGTATACACGGAATGTTCGTGGAAGCGCTGAACGACAACGCCAAAAAATTCTACCTTCGCCTGGGTTTTATACAGTTAAAAGAAGAAAACAGTAATTCGCTCTTCTACCCGACAAAATCTGTTGAAGAATTGTTCGAAGTAAAAGATGAATAAAACTGGTTTAGACTGATCCAGTAAAGCCGTACCGCTTACATAAAGCAGCCTGGTCCTATTACGGTATTTTTGCCGAAATCAGGCCTAGATATCGTCCAGCAGGCTGTTCAGTTCGCGCCGGTCAAATTCTTCCTGACTCATCAGCGGCCAGCGGATAAGGCGGGTGAGGCGGGAAGCCTGATCCGGCGTAAACCCGAATCCGGCCAGCATCGGTGTCATCAAATGGCCGGTATCTTCTTCATACCGATCCGAGCGAAGGGCATCAGGAGTCCCCTCCACGGCTTTTGCCAGCGCCAGGAAACGCTCCTGTAACGGTTGTTCCTTATTACGCCAGCCTGGCTTCACTGCTTTAAGGTGCTCCGGGTTTGTTGCGGATAACCCCTTCACATCGTATTGTCGCAGTGCCCTGAGCAGGTGCTGGTACCAGGTTACTGTCGTGGATGAAGCCTGTCCGCCGGGAAACTCAGCCCCTTTCAGTGAAGGTGTACCCTGTTCCAACGCGGTGCTTTCGTTGATCTGCAGGCGGATATCAATGCCGGCATCGTGACAGGCCTGTAACCACTCCGCCACCTGCAGGGGGTCGCTTTCGAGGCGCGTCACCTGCCCGGCAGAGGTCCACAGCTGCAGGCAGGTGGTGCCGTCAAGACGGATAACGTAGTCTCCCCGGCACGCCAGATGCCAGCGATCACTCAGCTCCACCGGGCGGTCGTCACCGAATGTGTCGGACGCATACACCGGCTTTAGCCGGACCAGGGGCAGGACCCGGACCACCGTCGCGCGCTGCTCAGTCTGCACTCGTTCGCGTTCGGCGGCCAGCAGGGGGACGGCGATTGCCCGTCCACTGTCCGTCAGCTCGACAGCCAGCTGCAGATTCGGCGCACGTAGCGTGCGCAGCCAGCCCGAGGCTTCCATGCGCCGGCAGGAGGCACGCAGGTTCGGTCCGTACACCGGGGCGTCCCCACCCTGCTCCAGCAGATGTTCCAGGTCCCGGGTACGGACACAGGTAATGTCATTGTGCTCAAGACCTGCCAGCACAATCAGCACGCGCCGCTGCAGCGGTGACGGACGGCGGACGTTCACCGTTGTCACGATGTCAGTCCTCTATCCTAAAGACGAGGGTGTGCAGGCGCTGCCAGTCGGCCTCAATGCGTTCATAATCTCCCACGCCTGAATAGCCACGATTCACCAGCCTGTGCCAGAAATGCAGGAAGTCCGTTGCTTTACTCAGCTCCTGAGGATAGTAAGGGCCTTCCTTGTTGAGATCACATTTCTGTATCGACTCCTCGGCTTCCTGCAACAGCTGCTCATAGCTGAGTGAAAACGTCACTTCCTGATCCATCCTGCACGCTCCGTTTGATGATGTGTGGTTATATAATAAATCATACTAAGAATTTTTATTGCTATTTTAGTTCAAATCATATCAGATATGATTGATAGTAAAGTGATAAATATCATACCTAGTATGATTTTGTTTGTATTGTTATAAAATCATATCAATTACGCGTTTCCCACCGTGTAGATCCGAAAAGCGGTAGTTCCGGATCACGGCGATTTTCTGCGCAGATTTGTGAAACGAAAATTAAAAATGTGCTACACTTTAATTGGTTAGATAAATTTCATCCTCCCCGCATCAGACCGACCTGACGAGTAAATCCTGTTAATCTGTTCATCATCGCTTCCGGAAACTTTTCTACTATGGATTTTTCGGAAGTGTAGGAACGCTGCGCCAGGTAATTACGGATGGTGACTGTTATCTGGCTATTCACTTCATGCGGGCAATGGAATGTCTCATGAGTGATAAATAAATAGAACTAATAGCCATCAAATAATAAGGAAATTTATTATGACTATAACGAAAATATGGGCATGCCAGTCATGCGAGGTCTGTGACGTCCCGCAGAACATTTTTGGAACGTTGTTATGTGTGTATGAGTATCTGACCAGTAAACCAGGTTCAAATCCGAAAATGTGGTTCAAGGAGCATTCGCCACAATACCGCGAATTGATTTCATATAGCGGGAAGGTGATTACCATCTGGCGTTCCTCGCAGAACGTCTGGCGTGTACGTACTGACCAAGATAATGTTGAGGACTGGGACGAGATGGCCACCTTAACCGGTGCTCCTCTGGCGTACCTCCTCGCATCCGAAGTGAAAGCTCTGCTCTTCTATATGCCGGATCTTCGCCATTACATGATGTTCTCCACTTTCAGGAACACCGGTGTGCGGATCGGTGAATCCCGGACGCTGACTCGGAATACTTTGATCTCGACGGGCTAAGACCCTTTATGAAATTACCGGGCTCAGGACATCCGGCCTGACGCACAATATTGACTGAGTGATGAAGGGAAACATATCGCAGTGAAGATGTTCAGCAGACTGCCCGCTCTTCCACACACCGCAGTCAATATCAATATCCCGGTAGGCGTATCCGCATATCGCAGTCAAGGCAGGCAAAACCTAAATGGGATGATGAATCAGTATAAATTGACTGTGGTATGCAGAACGCATACCACAGTCAACAAACCCTAAAACGGCATACCTCAGTCATTTTCCGGTTTCACGCTGCCGAGCGCCTTTGCCAGTTTCTGAGGATCAATACCTGCAGCCTTCAGGGCTTTAATCACTTCGTCATAGTTCTGCTCAGGTACTTCCTCTTCCGGCTCACGGGGAACAACGACCTTGCTACTGATGAGTTTCGGATTACGGTAATGCACGCTAAAGTAGGTGGCCCGGCCGCGTTTGAATTCGGTGTAATCCAGATAGCCGATATCCTTCAACTGCGCCATAGCTTTGCGCACCGTGTGGTTCTGCGTGTAGATGTTAGATGTCAGGTTGAGTCTATCTCGCATACGCTTCATGGAGATTGGGGCCGGATTCTGCGGCAGGCTTTCGATGTAGGTATAGAGTGCCTGTGCGGACTCCTTGCGCTGCAGGGCATCGATGGCCTTCAGACGCAACAAGACCCGTCTATCCATCTGATAAAGCTCAAATAGCTTGGGCTCTGCCCTGATCTCCACGACATCAGCAGTGATGTCGTAATAGGCAGACTGAACTAGGTGCGTAGTCCACCCTTTCGTTTCACTCTGAAACTTGAGGGTTACGGATGCCAGCTTGAATAGGGAGTTGCTGATCCTGTCGCGCATTTTCTTGTTAGAGCGCCGGGAGTCAAAGCCACACATTTTAACGAACTCAACAAAAGACAGCTTGAGCGTGTCATCCTTGACGCCAAAATCATACATTGAACGGATGATCCCAAGCCAGACTTTGAAGTCCGTATCCATATCGAGGCGCGATCCGGTGATCCTGACATCGGTATACCCTTCACTCCGGGCAATGGACAGCTGTACGAGCTCCTCAGTCGCATCCGTGACGTTTTTGCGGTTCGTCTTACTCCTGGAGGTCGATTTCAGTGTAGGAACGAACAGACCAAGCCTCATGAGTGCAACAGGCTGAACAGTACTGGCGCTGTTGACATCCAGCTTAACAACTTCGCCCGTTGTCTTGTTGACCTCCTGAAGATTCAGGGGTAACTCATTATTTTCCATAGCCATTTTATTAACCCGCGATCATCCACAAAGGAAAGTATATACGCATATCACAGTCAACGGAAATACATACCCCAGTTAATACAATTGCATACCGCAATAGGTGATCCTGCACACAACAGTCAACATACCACACACCACAGTTAATGAAGACAGTCTCCGGGCTCAGGCGTAGCGGGGCGCTGCACGATCCGGGGATCTCTTTTTGATCTCACCATGATCTCCTTAAGGATCAATTATTGGATCGAAATATGGAATAACTGCCAGCATCTCGTACATATGGACGACTGACGTGACACAATATGAATCCTGGTACAACAACCCGGTAATACAACACCCTGAAAGGCAATAATCTTGACTGTGATATGCAGAAAAATACATTTCATTACCCTTCTCTATTCCTGTTCTGCTTCATACCGCAGTCAATAATCTGCATACTGTAGTCAATTCCTCACCATTCAGATCCATCCGGTGGATCTTCGTTAGCTTCAGAGCGTTAGCCACACCCTGTTAGCACGCAGTAATTCCGCTTCCTCGACGCATGCGCATGCGTGCGCACGCTTTCTGCGGCGAGCGGATGATATTGACTGCAGCATGCGGCAACCTTCAGGCGGATGCTAAACTGAATACGGCTACATTTTGATCAGCTTTGCAATTTTAAAGATGGTTTGCAATTTTAATGTTGCTTTGCTCCTTTCATCAAGATTTAATAGATTAATGCAAAGTTGAAAACAAGGAACAGAAAATGGGACTGATGGAAACGCTTGACCAGTGCATTACTGCCGGTCATGAAATGACGAAAGCTATCGCGATTGCACAGTTTAACGATGATAGCCCGGAAGCTAGGAAAATTACCCGTCGCTGGCGTGTGGGTGAGGCCGCCGATCTGATTGGCGTTTCTTCTCAGGCAATCCGTGATGCAGAAAAAGCAGGACGCCTTCCCCATCCTGATATGGAAATGCGTGGACGTGTGGAGCAGCGAGTGGGCTACACCATTGAACAAATTAACCATATGCGGGATGTATTTGGCACCCGTCTGCGCCGTCCTGATGACAGCGTTCCGCCCGTCATCGCGGTGGCAGCACATAAAGGGGGTGTCTATAAGACATCGGTATCTGTCCACCTGGCACAGGATCTGGCGCTGAAAGGGCTGCGGGTACTGCTTGTCGAAGGGAACGATCCACAGGGCACAGCCTCCATGTACCACGGCTGGGTCCCTGATTTGCATATCCATGCCGAAGACACACTGCTACCATTTTATCTTGGTGAGCGCGATGATGCAGCCTATGCCGTCAAACCCACCTGCTGGCCGGGTCTCGACATCATTCCGTCATGCCTGGCCCTGCATCGCATTGAGACAGAGCTCATGGGAAGGTTTGACAACGGGAAACTGCCGACAGAACCTCATATGATGCTTCGTCTGGCCATCGAAACGGTGGCTCATGATTATGATGTTATTGTTATCGACAGTGCACCGAACCTCGGTATTGGTACCATCAATGTCGTTTGTGCTGCTGATGTACTCATCGTGCCAACGCCAGCAGAGTTATTTGATTACACCTCTGCCCTTCAGTTTTTTGACATGCTGCGCGATCTGTTAAAAAACGTGGACCTGCAGGGTTTTGAACCTGACGTCAGAATTCTTCTGACCAAGTACAGCAATAACAATGGCTCACAGTCACCCTGGATGGAAGAACAGATCCGCGATGCCTGGGGAAGCATGGTACTGAAAAACGTTGTTCGCGAGACCGACGAAGTCGGTAAAGGTCAGATCCGTATGAGAACGGTGTTTGAGCAGGCTATCGATCAGCGCTCATCTACAGGAGCCTGGCGAAATGCGCTGTCTATCTGGGAACCTGTCTGTAATGAAATTTTTGATCGTCTGATTAAACCTCGCTGGGAGATCAGATAATGAAACGTGCACCAGTCATTCCAAAACATACCGTAAAAGACATCCGCCCCGAAACTGAACCGTCAGCGGCACCCGCTGCACCAATGGTTGATTCATTAATTGCACGGGTGGGAGCTATGGCCCGCGGGAATACCATTCTGCTTCCGGTTTGTGGCCGGGAAGTGAAATTTGTTCTAGAAGCCATCCCGGGCGAGAGTGTTGAAACGGCATCAAGAGTCTGGTCAGGTAATGAACGTGATCAGGAACTACTGACCGAAGACGCGCTTGATGATCTGATCCCCTCTTTTCTCCTGAGTGGTCAGCAGACGCCTGCGTTCGGACGACGGATAGAAGGTGTAATTGAGATTGCAGATGGCAGTCGTCGCCGTAAAGCCGCCATAATGACATCATCGGATTATCGCGTTCTCGTGGGCGATCTCGATGACGAACAGATGATGTCGTTATCTAGGTTGGGTAATGATTACCGCCCAGTCAGTGCTTATGAACGGGGCAAGCGCTATGCACTAAGGCTGGAAAATGAATTTAGCGGCAATGTCTCTGCCCTGGCAGAAGCCGAAAATATTTCCCGTAAAATTATCACGCGTTGCATAAACACGTCCCTGTTACCAAAATCCGTGGTTGCCCTCTTTACTCATCCCGGTGAACTTTCTGCCCGCTCTGGTGAGGCGCTGTACAAGGCATTCTCAGGAAAAGAAGCTTTACTATTGCAACAGACACAGCAGCTTCATGAGCAAAAGACAGCGGGGGTTATATTTGAACCCGAGGAAGTTATCGGTTTACTAACAGATGTACTTAAAGAGCCATCCGGTAAAAAAGTTAATCTCAGTACCCGTCATCAGTTTGTACCTGGAGCTACAGCTCTTTACAAAGGCGATAGGGTCATTTTTAATCTCGACAAATCACGCTTGCCTGCCGAGTGTATCGAGAAGATAGAAAGCATACTTCGCGACTTACAACATGGTTAGCCTGCCTGGTGATGCTAGTAAGCTCATCTTAAATTTCTGATATTTCTATTATCTTGCTGCTTCGGAACACATTTATTCCGGAGCAGCGATTCACTGCACTATAGCCTCAGTTTTGTTAAACAGGTCTGTTTACTTCTCTCTGCCTGATTGCTATCACAATCTCAAGATCCAGTTCCGGTTACTTTTTCCTATCAGGCGCCACGGAACCACTTACTACATGCGTACCAGATCTCACCCAGTAACCCGGCCCGGAATGTTGACACCACACTCCGGAGTTAACTGGGACCACGGTCCCATTTCCGCCCCGAGAGTCAAAACTTACCCGCCAACCCTGCCCGGATTGTTGGCACCATACTCCGGAGTTAACTGGGACCACGGTCCCACTTCCGTCCTGAGAGTCAAAACTTTCACCCGGCAACCCGGCCCGGATAGTCGACACCACACTCCGGAGTTAACTGGGACCACGGTCCCACACTATTCTGCTGTTACTTTCATAATCAAAATTCAGAGAATGTAATTCCTATATACAGTGCGTAAGGAGATTATGTTCGTTTTGTTGCCTGGTGCTTCTTCACCCACTCGCGGGCTTCGCCCTGTCGTTCGGCTGCGCCTAGCACTACTGACTCATTCTGAAAAGCGAAGTTTAACTGATCCTCGCAATGGGGATTTACTTTCCTGCGGGTGGTGTACGCAGGGGAGAGCATCTCGCGTTTCATTTGCCATGCAAACGCAATCCCTCGTCCGGAAAACCATACCTGTCCCAGACCTGAATGATTAATGCCATCGAGAAACTTCATCAGTTCAGCGTTATGAGGACGTGGCGGACGTTCGTCGAACAGCTGCAGCTGCGAAACGCCGGAGCCGGTGAAGTCATTCAGCATCACACCGGCTTTGCGCCGTGATGGCGCTGGTATCTGGCACCTGGTCTTCACTCGCAGGACTTCCTGATGAGTCTGATGGTACCGTGGCGGCTCTGGCCATGTCACCGGAGACGGAATACCAGCGCCGGCGTTACACCCTGACGCTTCAGGATGACCGGAGCAGTGAACGGGTTGAGCGTGTGCAGACGGGGGTGTCATCCCGTCTGCGTGGAGATCAGCTCAGAAACCTGATTATCACCGGTCTGGCCCTGCACACGACCGCACAGGAGCTGCCGCGTCTGCTGGCCAGTATGCCGGTGCCGCCTGGCTCGGTCAGCGAGCTGCAGGTTCAGATCCAGCAGATGGCCGGTACGGCTGACGTGAGTAAAGCTGCAGTACCGGAGAAACCAGCAGAGCCTGCCGCACCGGTAACCGGTGAAGCGACCAGGATAAAGAAAAATATGCGACGGGTATTCGGAGAATAAAACATGTCAGTGATTAAACAGAAGGCAGAGCAGTGCATTCATAATTTTCTGCGCACCCAGAACGTGCCTGAAACTCAGTGGCCGGAACTGGTCAAAAAGACCGGCAGGGGAATGATACTGGCAGGCGTGGCCGTCGTGGTTCCCGGTGTCCTGGTTGATAATATCTCCCTGCCGGTGAAAATTGCGATGCAGGTCTTCTACGCCTCGCTGATCGGCCTCGGGGTTCTCCTGGCGTTTGACGAGAAAAAACCAAAGGGGCGGGGATGAATATGAACATTAGCCTGAAGGAAACGGTATGAAGCTTGAAGAACTGTCAGGAGACGAACGCACACTGGTTATTGTGGCACTGCAGGTGTTGCACCTATAGGCTAAATCCGGCCCGTACACTCGATGTAATGTTTCGTGATGAGCGGATGTGGGCACAGCTAAAATCATAACGGATGCCGAATGGCACCCGTCATTGGTGAAAGGAGTAGCTAACTAGTGAATGCCTTGCTACGCTGGAATTTCTCGACTATCTGATTCTTTCTAATCAGTTTTCCGTCAAAGAGTTTTGTGGTTTTGTCCTTAATCCGACGTAACCGCAGGTTTACATGTCTATCAGTTGAGACTTTTGCTCCTGATATAGCCATAATTGCTCTGGTTGCGAGGAACTCCTCTTCGTAGTTGTCGCATACGAAGATAAGTAGCTCTAAGTTTTTGGTATCAATGAATCGCGTGACTTCTTGGCTTAAAGATGTAGCTGATTTTATCAGATCATCTTTGTCGTTCAGGGTCTCAATGATCCGTTTCAGTTTTGGTGTCGATAAATCTTCTGGATTCAGGCTGCAGGCCTCGGAGAATTTTTCTGCGAGCGATTTTGCCTGGGTCATCAAACTAATGACCTCATACATATAAGGTAGCGACTTTAAATTGCCCAATGAACTGGTAACCCATATGGGGTTATTGTCATCATTAAATTTTTGCAGGACATCAATTTTGATATCCCAGCTATGAGTCTTCTGCGCAGTAGTGATGAATGACAAAACTGCATTTGGAAATGATTTAAGTATCTGATCTAAAATTACTCTTGTATTAATGATTGTAGCCCGCAGATAAGATAGTTCTTCATTCATAATCAGTGATTTATCACGATAGTCCTTTAGTTTATGAAGAGCCTTCTTTCTGTCGATCTCTTTGCGAACCCGGTTTCTTTCATTGGTAAAGGATTTATCAGCCTTAAAGTATTTTCTTGCACAATGTCCGCCAATCAGGACTTCAAAACCATCCGCGGTTACACCTAACCAACCACTTTTGTGTTTTTGATGGCACACGCCATTTAATGCTTTGAATCGCCATGGGTTTAACAGACACCTCAGAGTCATTTAAGATGGCTTAAAGAGAGGTGCCCATGAGCGGTAAGCGTTATCCCGAAGAGTTTAAAATTGAAGCAGTCAAACAGGTTGTTGATCGCGGTTATTCTGTTGCCAGCGTTGCAACACGTCTCGATATCACCACCCACAGCCTTTACGCCTGGATAAAGAAGTACGGTCCGGATTCTTCCATTAATAAAGAACAGTCAGATGCTCAGGCCGAGATCCGCCGTCTCCAGAAAGAGCTGAAGCGGGTTACCGACGAACGGGACATATTAAAAAAAGCCGCTGTAGATTCAATTGGTCAACGCAACAGTCATGTGAAAACATGTAGTTGCGGAGGATTGTTGAATGAGACGAACATTTACAGCAAAGGAAAAAACATCTGTTTTTGAACTGTGGAAGAACGGAAAAGGCTTCAGTGAGATAGCTAATATCCTGGGTTCGAAACCAGGGACCATCTTCACGATGTTAAGAGATACTGGCGGCATAAAACCCAATGAGCGCAAGCGAGCTGTTGCTCACCTGACGCTGTCTGAGCGCGAGGAAATACGAGCCGGTCTGTCAGCTAAAATGAGCATTCGAGCCATCGCTACAATGCTGAATCGTAGCCCTTCAACAATCTCACGTGAAGTTCAGCGTAATCGTGGTAGGCGCTATTACAAAGCCGTTGATGCGAATAACCGGGCCAACAGGATGGCTAAAAGACCAAAACCGTGCTTACTGGATCAGAATATGCCGTTGCGAGAGCTTGTTCTGGAAAAGCTTGAGATGAAGTGGTCCCCAGAGCAAATATCAGGATGGTTAAGGCGAACGAAGCCGCGTCAAAAAACACTACGAATATCACCTGAGACAATTTATAAGACGCTTTACTTTCGTAGTCGTGAAGCGCTACACCACCTGAACGTACAGCACCTGCGCCGATCGCACAGCCTCCGTCATGGCAGGCGCCATACTCGCAAAGGTGAAAGAGGCACTATCAACATAGTGAACGGAACGCCAATCCACGAACGTTCCCGGCATATCGATAACAGACGCTCTCTGGGACACTGGGAAGGCGATTTAGTCTCGGGTACAAAAAACTCCCATATAGCCACACTTGTAGACCGAAAATCACGTTATACGATCATCCTGAGACTCAGGGGCAAAGACGCTTTATCAGTGAATCAGGCTCTTACAGATAAATTCCTGAGCTTACCACCTGAACTCCGGCGATCACTGACATGGGACAGAGGAATGGAGCTGGCCAGACATCTGGAATTTACTGGCAGCACAGGAGTTAAAGTTTACTTCTGCGATCCTCAGAGCCCCTGGCAGCGGGGAACAAACGAAAACACTAATGGGCTAATCCGACAGTACTTTCCCAAAAAGACATGCCTTGCCCAATATACTCAATATGAGCTGGATCAGGTTGCAGCTCAGCTAAACAACAGACCGAGAAAGACACTGAAGTTCAAAACACCTAAAGAGATAATTGAAAGGGGTGTTGCGTTGACAGATTGAATCTACA
>NZ_JAOWHJ010000031.1:0-48818 GCF_030332695.1 Citrobacter sp. Cpo089
AACTGCACCCAAAAAGTTGGACACCCAACGAAGTAAGGTGCAGTTTTTTATGAGCAAGTATTCTCTCAGCTTCAAGCTTGAGGTTGTGCAGCACTATCTTTCCGGGCTGGAAGGACAGGAGGCGACTGCAAAACGTTTTGGTATCGATCACAGTGCCGTTCGTAAATGGTCTGCCGCCTGGAAGCTCCATGGCGAAGCCGGGCTTACAACCCGGCATTTCACCTATTCTCCTGCTTTTAAAGAGTCCGTTATCCTGCATATGCGTGAACACCAGCTGTCTGTTCGCGAAGTCTGTGCAAAATTCACTATCCCTGCCTTTTCCACTGTTAGTCAGTGGGAACGACTGTATGATGAAGGGGGATTAGAAGCCCTTACAGACAGTCGACGCAGGAAAAAAACGATGCCAGAACGCCCTGAGAATCACCCCGTCCCTCCTTTGCAGACCCCCCTTGCTCCGGATGAACGTGAGGAACTTGAACAACTGCGTGCTGAAGTGGCATATCTAAAAAAGCTGCAGGCCTTACTCAGGGAAAGAAGCACGTCAGGACGCGGGATAAAGCGCAGGTCGTGAATGAGTTAAGGCTGAAGTTCCCTCTTGCACGCTTGTTAAAAGCTGCAGGACTGGCAAGAAGCACGTTCTACTGGCAACTGGCCAACGGTAAAAAACCAGACAAATATGCCGATGATAAGCAGCATATTTTAACGCTGTTCCATAAACATAAAGGACGGTATGGATACAGGCGAATCACGCTGGCTGGCCGCCGGGAAGGAAGCTTACTGAACCATAAAACGGTTCAGAGGTTAATGAAGGTGTTAGATTTAACCTGTTGTATCAGAAGGAAGAAATATAACTCTTACAAAGGCCGGCATGGGAAAGTTGCGGGTAATGTACTGAACCGGCAGTTCAGTGTGGATAAACCCAACCAGAAGTGGGTAACAGATGTCACGGAATTTAAAATAAGCGGAGAAAAGCTGTATCTGTCCCCGGTTCTGGATCTGTATAACGGAGAAATAGTAGCGTATCAGATGGAGTCCCGTCCTCTTCTGTCGATGGTGGATAACATGCTGTCGAAGGCTATATCTGTACTGGGCAAAAACGAATACCCGCTGCTCCACTCAGATCAGGGCTGGCAATATCAGATGGCGCATTATCAGAACCGGCTAAAGGAGGCGGGTCTAAAACAGAGCATGTCAAGAAAGGGAAACTGTCATGACAATGCAGTGATGGAGAGCTTCTTCGGCACACTGAAATCTGAGTGTTTTTACCTCACGGAACACAAGAATATCAGCGAGTTGCGCATGGCTATCGATGACTACATCCACTATTACAACCATGAAAGAATAAAACAGAAACTGAAAGGCCTGAGTCCGGTAGAGTACCGAACCCAGGCCCAGATAACCGCTTAAAATAAACTGTCCAACATTATGGGGTCAGTTCACATGGCCGGGGTTTTTAATGCGATTAACGCTTGTAGATGAACTCAACGCCTTCTTCGTCGTCTTCGTCCCAATCGTCATCCCAGTCATCTTCCGCTTCGTCTTCGACTTCAGCGAGCTGCTGGCGGTGATAATCATCCCACATGAACTCAACTTTCTCTGGCTGTTTCGCTTCTTCAGCCTGAACAATCGGGTTCTCAATGATAAAGGTCATCACATCCCAGCAGAGATCTTTCACGCCCAGCTGGCTGGCGGCAGAGATCAGGTAATATTTACCTTCCCAACCCAACGCTTCGGCGATCGCTTTCGCTTTCTCTTCCGCTTCAGCCTTGTCCATCAAATCAATTTTGTTGAACACTAACCAGCGCGGTTTAGATGCCAAATCCTGACTGTATTTTTCCAGTTCGCCAATAATGATACGGGCGTTTTCAACTGGATCAGAGCCATCAATCGGATCGATATCGATGAGGTGAAGCAGTACACGGCAACGTTCCAGGTGTTTCAGGAAGCGGATACCCAGGCCTGCGCCTTCAGCCGCGCCTTCAATCAGTCCCGGAATGTCGGCAACCACGAAGCTCTTTTCGTTGTCCATACGAACCACGCCCAGGCTCGGCACCAGGGTGGTAAACGGATAATCAGCGACTTTCGGCTTCGCCGCGGACACCGCACGGATAAACGTCGATTTCCCGGCGTTTGGCATGCCCAGCATACCCACGTCCGCCAGCAGCATCAGCTCCAGCATCAGATCGCGCTTATCACCCGGCGTACCCATTGTTTTCTGACGCGGAGTACGGTTAACCGAGGATTTGAAACGGGTGTTGCCCAGACCGTGCCAGCCACCTTTAGCGACCATCAGACGCTGACCGTGTTTGGTCATGTCGCCCATGGTTTCGCCCGTGCCCTGATCGATAACACGCGTACCAACAGGTACTTTAATCGTAACGTCTTTGCCACGCTTACCGGTGCAATCACGGCTCGCGCCATTCTGACCACGTTCCGCACGGAATGATTTTTCAAAACGGTAATCGATCAGCGTGTTCAGGTTTTCGTCGGCTTCCAGCCAAACGTCACCACCGTCACCACCATCACCACCGTCCGGACCGCCTTTTGGGATGTACTTTTCGCGGCGGAAGCTGACGCAACCATTACCGCCATCACCTGCAACGACCAGAATCGATGCTTCATCAACAAACTTCATTTTACTCTCCGTAAATCATTCGCCTGATCGGGGTTGCGAAACCACCGTTTCATGCTTACGTAAACCGCCCCAAATTCGATGACCAATGGCGGAATACATCGCGCCCGCAACCACGATAAACGCACCGAGATAACCTAATAGGTTTAGCATCGGTCTGGCGAAGAAATCGGGCCAGGCCAGTGATAATAAATCTGAAAATAACAACGTAAACAGCGGTGTGAGCGTGATAATAGCGCTCACCTGAGCCGCCTGCCAACGCGCCATCGCTTCCGCGAGAGCGCCGTATCCTACCAGCGTATTCAGGCCGCAGAATACCAGGCATGCCAGCTGCCAGTCGCTGAGTTGCGTGATGACACCGGGTTTAGCCAGCGGCAACAACGCCATCGTACATAAAGTGTACAGTAAAAACAGGATCTGCGGTGATGCCAGGCGGCGCAATAACACCTTTTGTGCGACCCCATAGCTCACCCAGACCATCGCCGCACCGACACCAAAGATAACGCCCCAGGTGTAATCGGTGAGTCGGGTAAAAATTTCGATCAGACTGGTATTAAAAAACAGAACCAGGCCGCTCAGAAGCATAATGGCGCCAATAACCTGCGTGCCGCGCATCTTTTCTTTCAGGATAAAGACGCTGGCGATCATCATACCAACCGGTGACAGCTGGCCGATAACCTGCGAAGCCGTTGGGCTCAAATACTGCAAGGATGAACTAAACAGAATGAAGTTACCGAACAGCCCACCGGTTGCGATAGCCAGCAACACCAGCCAGCGCGCTTTGCGAAAAATACGCAGCGGAGGGAGCTTTTTTTTAACCGCAAGAATAGCGCCAAGGCCAACGCTTGCCATTAAAAAACGGTAGAATACCACGGTAGGAGGCTCCATCACCTCCAGCACTTGCTTCATTGCTATTGGCAAAGCGCCCCAACATACTGCCGTTGTGAGTGCTAACAGAATACCAATGCCTGCCTGCTGCTTCATGCCGTATTCCCTGCAAGGGCTCGTTTCCGGGTTGTCGGCGCGACGAGCGTATTTACCGGCCGTCGAATGTAAAAAGCCCCGCAACGTGTTGCGGGGCTTTTATCCGTTACCGGGACGCGAAAAACTTATTCAGCAACGATGCTGATGAATTTACGGTTTTTCGGGCCTTTCACTTCAAATTTCACTTTACCGTCTGCTTTAGCAAACAGAGTGTGGTCTTTGCCGCAACCAACGTTGGAGCCAGCGTGGAATTTAGTACCACGTTGACGAACGATGATGCTACCAGCCAGAACTGTTTCACCGCCGAAGCGTTTTACGCCCAGACGTTTAGCTTCTGAATCGCGACCGTTACGAGTCGAGCCGCCAGCCTTTTTATGTGCCATTTAATCTGCTCCCCTTAACTTAAGCGCTGATGCCAGTGATTTTCACATCAGTGAACCACTGACGATGGCCCTGCTGCTTACGGTAGTGTTTACGACGACGAAACTTAACAATTTTAACTTTCTCGCCACGACCGTGAGCAACGACTTCAGCTTTGATAACGCCGCCATCAACGAAAGGAACGCCGATTTTGACTTCTTCACCGTTTGCGATCATCAGAACTTCTGCGAATTCAACAGATTCGCCAGTTGCGATGTCCAGCTTTTCCAGGCGAACGGTCTGACCTTCGCTTACTCGGTGTTGTTTACCACCACTTTGGAAAACCGCGTACATAAAAAACTCCGCTTCCGCGCACACCTTTTTGATGATTCAGAGTGCGCTATAAATATTCACAATAGGGCGCGAATATTACGCAAAACGCGAGCCTTTGACAAGTGCTACCGTCAATACATGAAGAAAAAAAACACAACACGTACGGTAACGTTTATCTACGGCGTTTTTTCAGTACAATCAGCATATATTTATAACCCTAAACCCGACGTTACCTTCCCACACAGTAAGGTAATCGGGGCGAGAAGCCCGGCTTTTGCGATGAATTTAGAAAAAATCAATGAGTTAACCGCGCAAGATATGGCGGGGGTCAATGCGACAATCCTTGAACAGCTCAATTCCGACGTTCAGTTGATCAATCAACTGGGGTACTACATCGTTAGCGGCGGCGGAAAACGCATTCGCCCAATGATCGCCGTCCTCGCAGCGCGGGCCGTTGGTTACCAGGAAAATGCGCACGTTACGATCGCGGCCCTCATCGAGTTTATCCACACCGCGACCCTGCTGCACGACGATGTTGTGGATGAGTCAGACATGCGCCGTGGGAAAGCTACGGCAAATGCGGCGTTTGGTAATGCGGCCAGCGTGCTGGTTGGCGATTTTATCTATACCCGCGCATTTCAGATGATGACCAGCCTTGGCTCGTTGAAAGTGCTGGAAGTCATGTCGAAAGCAGTCAACGTCATCGCCGAAGGTGAAGTCTTGCAGTTGATGAACGTCAACGACCCGGACATCACCGAAGAAAACTATATGCGCGTCATCTACAGTAAGACCGCGCGTTTGTTTGAAGCGGCAGCCCAATGTTCAGGTATTCTGGCTGGCTGTAGCGAAGAACAAGAAAAAGGGTTGCAGGATTATGGCCGTTATCTCGGTACCGCTTTCCAGTTAATTGACGATTTGCTGGATTACAGCGCAGATGGCGAGCAACTGGGTAAAAACGTCGGCGATGACCTCAACGAGGGTAAACCAACGCTGCCGCTGCTGCATGCCATGCGCCATGGTACCCCAGAACAAGCGCAAATGATCCGCCAGGCCATTGAGCAAGGTAATGGTCGTCACCTTCTGGAGCCGGTTCTGGAAGCGATGAACGCATGTGGTTCTCTGGAATGGACCCGTCAGCGGGCAGAAGAAGAGGCTGATAAGGCTATCGCTGCGCTGCAGGTGCTGCCTGATACACCGTGGAGAGAAGCGCTGATTGGTCTGGCACATATCGCCGTACAGCGCGACCGTTAATTCCCTACTGCATCCTCTCTCATCCCGTGCCCTGCACGGGATTTTCTTATAAGTTCTAGTAAACATTTCCTCCGCTCCAAAAAAAACATACACAGCCTTGGCATATTCTGAATATGCACACACTTTACATGAACATTTTAGAACATTCGTTCTTTGAGCGTTATAGTGTCGGCACAACCGATCGTGGAACCGTAAGTCGTTAACCAAAGGAGAGATGAATTTATGGAAAGCAAACTGATTGACTGGCATCCGGCCGACATCATCGCCGGACTGCGCAAGAAAGGGACCTCAATGGCCGCTGAATCACGTAAAAATGGATTGAGTTCATCAACGCTGGCCAATGCGTTAACGAGACCATGGCCAAAAGGTGAGTTGATTATCGCCCGGGCACTGGGAACTGACCCCTGGGTGATTTGGCCGTCACGCTATCACGATGCCAAAACGCATGAGTTCATCGACAGAACGCGAATGATGAGGAGTCGCAGAGAGAAAAAGAATCCGGAATGAACATTGAGCTGTAACCCCCGGCCAACTGAACTGGGGGTTACAAGAGACGTTGACGATTACTCGCCTTTCACGCGCTCAATGTTTGCGCCCAGCGCACGCAGTTTATCTTCGATGCGCTCATAGCCGCGATCGATGTGATAAATACGGTCGACTACCGTCGTACCTTCAGCAATACAGCCTGCCAGCACCAGGCTTGCAGATGCGCGCAGATCGGTCGCCATAACCTGTGCGCCAGAGAGCGTTTCCACGCCGTGGCAAATCACGGTATTGCTTTCGATTTCTGCGTGAGCACCCATACGGCTCAGCTCAGGCACGTGCATAAAGCGGTTCTCAAACACGGTTTCCGTGATGAAGCCGGTCCCTTCAGCTACCAGGTTCAGCAACGTGAACTGGGCCTGCATGTCGGTAGGGAACGCCGGATGCGGTGCAGTACGCACATTGACCGCTTTCGGACGTTTACCGTGCATATCGAGGCTTATCCAGTCATCACCCACTTCAATATCCGCACCTGCATCACGCAGCTTCGCCAGAACGGCATCCAGCGTGTCCGGCTGTGCATTACGGCAGATAATTTTGCCGCGAGAAATTGCCGCCGCCACCAGGAAGGTACCGGTTTCGATACGATCTGGCAGAACGCGATAAACACCACCGCCGAGACGCTCAACGCCTTCGATGGTAATACGGTCGGTGCCCTGACCCGTGATCTTCGCGCCCAGCGCAATCAGGAAGTTCGCGGTATCCACAATCTCCGGCTCGCGCGCGGCGTTTTCGATGACGGTGGTGCCTTCGGCAAGCGTTGCTGCGCACATAATGGTGACCGTCGCACCGACGCTCACTTTGTCCATGACGATATGCGCGCCTTTCAGACGGCCATCAACGGACGCCTTCACATAGCCTTCTTCCAGCTTAATAGTCGCGCCTAACTGCTCCAGGCCGGTAATGTGCAGGTCAACCGGACGTGCACCGATGGTGCAGCCGCCCGGCAGTGATACCTGGCCCTGACCAAAGCGGGCAACCAGCGGCCCGAGCGCCCAGATGGATGCACGCATGGTTTTCACCAGATCGTACGGCGCACAGAAGACGTTCACATCACGCGCATCAATGTGCACGGAACCATTACGCTCAACTTTCGCACCCAGCTGGCTCAGCAGCTTCATCGAGGTGTCAACGTCCTTCAGTTTCGGGACGTTTTGGATCTCTACAGGTTCTTCAGCCAGCAGCGCCGCAAACAGGATCGGCAGTGCGGCATTTTTAGCGCCTGAAATTGTGACTTCGCCCTGGAGCTTGGTTGGCCCCTGAACACGAAATTTATCCATTATTCTGTTCTCTGTTAAGAATTTATCTTCGCTACCGGCACATCACCCGTAGCTCAAAAACCGTTAAGTTTGCGATCGCGCGCCCATTCCGCTGGGGTAAACGCCTTAATCGACACGGCATGAATGCGGTTGTCCGCAATGTACTCCATCAACGGGCCATAGACCGATTGCTGCTTCTTGACCCGGCTCATGCCTTCAAACATCTCACCCACGGCAATAACCTGAAAGTGACTGCCGTCGCCAGAAACGTGGACTTCCTGGAGGGAGAGTGCATTCATCAGCACGCTCTGAATTTCATTATTTTCCATGGGCTCTTCATTCGTCAGATAGTGAAAACAGCCCAACATCTTAGAGCAAAGTGGCGCTGTCATAAATAAGCAAAAAGCCTCGCTGATAAATCAGACAAGGCTTTAGTGGCAGATCCCCCTCAGGGGTTTTGCCGGATAGCGGCACAAGACCTTATCCGGCCTGGAAAAATTAACGCGGAAGGACGTCGTCAGGCAGATTGTAAAGCTGCGCCAGCGTGTACACTTTATCGTTAACGCCAGTGAGCGAAACGCTATTTCCCTGCTGCTTGCCTTGATTAATCAGATGCAACAGTAACGCCAAACCGCCGGTATCTACCCGGGATACCTGGTTCAGGTCGATGCAGGATACCCCTTTCATCGCCTCAATTCGCGCATCCCATAAGGGATTTAACACGTCCTGATCCAGCTCTCCCACCAGCACCAGCTTGTCGCCTTCGCGCGTCCAGGTGAGTGACTGCGCCATTATTTTTTCTCTTCCAGCGTGATTTTCTGCTGAGAAATAGATTTCAGCTGCGCCGTCAGGCCATCAATACCTTTGGTACGCAGCAGGTCGCTCCACTCATTTTGTTTGGTGGTGATCATACTTACGCCTTCGGCGATCATGTCATACGCCTGCCAGTTACCGGTCTGGGAGTTTTTACGCCACTGGAAATCCAGACGTACCGGAGGACGACCGTTTGGATCGATGATGGTTACGCGGATAGGTACGATAGTCGCATCACCCAGCGGTTGTTCAGGGGCAATCTGATAGGTCTGGCCGTGGTACATCGCCAGTGCCTGGCCGTAAGCCTGCTTCAGATATTCACGGAATGCGGCAAAATAGGCTTCACGTTGGGCAGGAGTCGCATCTTTGTAGTAACGGCCCAGCACCAGCGCACCGGCATACTTAACCTGCACATAAGGCAGCAGTTCCTGATCGACGACCTGACGCAGGTAATCGGGGTTGGAACGGATTTTTGGTTGCTCGTTTTTCAGACGGTCAAAGGTCTTCTGCGCCGCCTCATCCATCAGTTTGTACGGGTTAGTCTGGTCTGCTGCGGTTGCCGCGCTAAGTGGAGCAATCACCAGCATAGCCACCATCATCAATCGTTTAAACATACGTCGATTCTCCTGAGATTATTTCGTTGCGCCCGCAGGCGTAGTGGCTTCATTATTGCCGTCAGTTGCGGCTGGCGCATCGCCAGAATTCTTATTGTCATCACCTTTACTGTTGCTGTTGTAAAGGAACTGACCAATCATATCTTCCAGCACCATCGCGGATTTCGTGTCCTGAATCGTACCGCCATCTTTGAGGATAGACGTTCCCAGCTCAGGATCTTCAAAACCCACGTTCAATGCCAGATACTGTTCGCCCAGCAGACCGGAAGTACGGATGCTCAGAGAACTGGTGTCAGGAATATGGTTAAAACGCGATTCGATTTCCAGCGTCACGCGCGGCAGGTACGTTTTCGGATCTAACGAGATGTCCGATACGCGTCCAACTACCACCCCGCCAATCCGCACCGGAGAACGCTCTCTCAGGCCGCCGATATTATCAAAGGTCGCATAAATCGTGTAAGTCGGCTCAGTACGCATTGAGGTGACGTTCGCTGCCTTCAGGCACACAAACAGCGCTGCCAACAGCGCAACCAGCAAGAATAACCCGACCCAAATTTCATTTTTTTTCGTTTGCATGAACTCAATTCCCAAACATCAGTGCGGTCAGCACAAAATCCAGCCCCAGAACGGCAAGAGAGGCGTGCACAACGGTGCGTGTCGTTGCCCGGCTAATCCCGGCAGAGGTCGGGATCGCATCATAACCATTGAACAATGCAATCCATGTGACCGTAATGGCGAACACCACGCTCTTAATCAGACAGTTGACCAGGTCCAGACGCCAGTCGACGGCATTTTGCATAGCCGACCAGAAAAAGCCCGCATCAATACCCTTCCAGCTTACGCCAACCAGTGAACCACCCCAGATCCCGACTGCGACAAAAATAATCGTCAGCAGCGGCAATGAAATAACACCGGCCCAAAAACGTGGGGAAATCACCCGGCGCAGTGGATCGACGGCCATCATTTCCAGACTGGAAAGCTGTTCGGTCGCCCGCATCAGGCCAATTTCTGCGGTTAAGGCCGACCCGGCCCGCCCGGCAAACAGCAGCGCCGCAACAACCGGTCCCAGCTCACGTAACAATGACAGTGCCACCAGCATACCGAGGCTGGTTTCCGCGCTGTAAGTCGTCAGCACCAGGTATCCCTGCAACCCCAGCACCATACCGATGAACACGCCAGAAACAATAATGATCAGCATCGATAAGACACCGACATTATAGAGCTGGCGTATCAGCAGCGGCGCATGTTTGCGAAACTCCGGCTTGCCGACAACCGCATTGAACAACATTAATCCGGCTCGCCCGAACGTCCTGAGGGTTTTTATTCCCCGATGTCCGAGTGATGCCAGCGCATTTAACAACATGGGTGGCTTAACTCCCTGTTTTGAGTAAATCGATGTGGTAGTCGCCCGCCGGGTAACGGAACGGAACCGGTCCATCGGCAATGCCGTCAAGGAACTGGCGTACGCGCGGATCGGCATTTTCTTGTAGCGCCTGAGCACTACCGTAGGCCACTATTTTTTTATCCGCCATTATATAGGCGTAATCCGCAATACTCAGTACCTCAGGCACATCATGGGATACCACCACACAGGTGACGCCCAGCGCGCTGTTCAGTTCTGAAATTAGCTTCACCAGAACGCCCATGGTGATGGGATCCTGGCCGACGAACGGCTCATCAAACATGATGAGGTCTGGCTCCAGCGCGATAGCACGTGCTAACGCGGCGCGACGCGCCATCCCACCGGATAATTCAGAAGGCATTAATTTGGCCGCACCCCGCAGGCCGACGGCCTCGAGCTTCATCATCACCGTGCTCTTCAGCAACGGCGCTGGCAACGTCGTATGCTCGCGCAGAGGGTACGCGACGTTGTCAAAAACATTCATGTCGGTAAATAGCGCACCAGACTGAAACAGCATACTCATGCGCTTACGCACGGTAAATAAACGCGAACGGGACATGGCCGGGACGTTCTCACCGTCAAACAGGATCTCGCCCTTATCCGGGGGGATCTGTCCGCCAATCAGACGCAACAGCGTCGTTTTGCCGATGCCTGATGGCCCCATGATCGCCGTCACCTTACCGCGCGGTACCGTCAGGGAAATATTATCAAAGATGCAGCGGTCACCCCGGGAAAAGCTGACATCGCGCATATCGACTAGATTCGCCACAGACTGCCCCATTGATTCATCCTTTACTATTGCCTCGTTGATCGAAGAGTTTGGCGCTCAATTTAGCCCTGAACCCAACATATTTACAGATTATTGCCTGTCCTGGTTAGCGAAAGCTGGCATTTGTTTTACTTTTTAGCCGCATAAAGTCAAAATTAAGACTTCGTTACGGCTTCCAGAAGATCCTTCAAGTGGACCGGCGAGTATACCTGAAGAAAGGACTTTAGATGCTTTTAGCGACGGCGCTGTTAATAATTGGTTTACTTCTGGTGGTCTACGGTGCCGACC
Organism: Citrobacter sp. Cpo089; assembly: GCF_030332695.1. Taxonomy (NCBI): domain Bacteria; kingdom Pseudomonadati; phylum Pseudomonadota; class Gammaproteobacteria; order Enterobacterales; family Enterobacteriaceae; genus Citrobacter; species Citrobacter sp. Cpo089. The sequence continues at coordinate 11,249 of NZ_JAOWHJ010000031.1, forward strand.
GTCTGGTATTTGCCGCATCCATTTTATGTCGAAATTTCGGTATTCCTCCCATTATCATCGGAATGACCGTGGTCAGCATGGGTACGTCGTTACCCGAGATAATTGTCTCCGTTGCCGCATCGATGAATGGGCAACTCGATCTGGCTGTCGGGACCGCCATAGGTTCTAACATCACCAACATTCTGCTTATTTTAGGCCTGTCGGCGCTGATTCATCCTTTTACCGTGCATTCTGATGTTCTGCGTCGTGAATTACCGCTAATGTTGCTGGTAAGTATTTTAGCTGCATCCGTCCTGTATGACGGACAGTTAAGCCGCAGCGACGGTTTCTTTCTTCTGCTTCTGGCCGTGCTATGGCTGCTATTCATTGTTAAAATCGCCCGTCTGGCCGAGCGACAAGGCAATGACAGCCTGACACGTGAGCAGATAGCTGAGCTACCGCGTGAAGGCGGGTTACCTGTCGCGTTTTTGTGGCTGGGCATTGCGCTGATTATTATGCCAATGGCAACACGTATGGTGGTGGATAACGCTACCGTGCTGGCGAACTATTTCGCCATGAGCGAACTTACTATCGGGCTAACAGTGGTCGCCATTGGTACCAGCCTGCCGGAGCTGGCAACAGCGATTGCGGGTCTGCGTAAAGGTGAAAACGATATTGCCGTCGGTAACATTATCGGCGCAAACATTTTTAATATCGTTATCGTCCTCGGGCTACCGGCGCTGATTACGCCGGATGAAGTCAATCCAATGGCCTTCACCCGTGACTATAGCGTCATGCTGCTGGTGAGCGTGATTTTTGCACTACTCTGCTGGCGACGTCCGCGCCAGATTGGTCGCGGCGCAGGTGCGCTGCTGACCGGCGGTTTTATCATATGGCTGGCGATGCTGTATTGGTTATCGCCACTTCTCGTTGGATAACTGGAAACGCATTATGTCGCACTTAGAGTTGCAACCGGGTTTTGACTTTCAGAAAGCAGGCAAGGAAGTCCTGGCAATTGAACGTGAAGGCCTGGCGGAGCTTGATCAGTACATCAACCAAAATTTTACCCTCGCATGCGAGAAAATATTCAGCTGCCCGGGCAAAGTGGTGGTGATGGGAATGGGGAAATCTGGCCATATCGGGCGGAAAATGGCAGCCACATTTGCCAGCACCGGCACCCCCTCATTTTTTGTACATCCAGGCGAAGCCGCACATGGCGATCTGGGTATGGTCTCGCCGCAGGATGTGGTCATCGCCATCTCTAACTCCGGTGAATCCAATGAGATAGCGGCGCTGATCCCGGTATTAAAACGTCTTCATGTACCGCTTATCTGCATGACCGGTCGTCCTGAAAGCAGTATGGCGCGTGCGGCAGATGTGCATCTGTGTGTTAAAGTGCCCAAGGAAGCTTGTCCGTTAGGCCTGGCGCCGACCAGCAGTACGACAGCAACATTGGTGATGGGCGATGCCCTGGCGGTGGCGTTATTAAAAGCGCGCGGCTTTACCGCGGAAGATTTTGCGTTGTCTCATCCCGGTGGCGCACTGGGCCGTAAGCTTTTACTGCGCGTTAACGATATTATGCATACGGGCGACGAGATCCCGCATGTGACCAAAAACGCCAGCCTGCGTGACGCCTTACTTGAGATCACGCGTAAAAATCTCGGCATGACCGTCATTTGCGATGATGCCATGAAGATTGACGGTATTTTCACCGATGGCGATTTACGTCGAGTCTTCGATATGGGCGTTGATGTACGCCAGTTAGGCATTGCCGATGTGATGACCCCTGGAGGCATTCGCGTGCGTCCGGGCATTCTTGCCGTCGATGCCCTGAACTTAATGCAGTCCCGCCATATCACCTCGGTAATGGTTGCTGATGGCGACCAGTTACTCGGTGTGTTACATATGCATGATCTGCTGCGTGCAGGTGTAGTGTAAGAAACTCAAGGATAACGAAAATGAGTAAAGCAGGTGCGTCGCTTGCGACCTGTTATGGACCCGTCAGCGCAGACGTTATCACCCGGGCAGAAAACATCCGTTTGCTGATCCTGGATGTGGATGGCGTACTGTCTGATGGTCTGATTTATATGGGCAACAACGGTGAAGAGCTGAAGGCTTTTAACGTCCGTGATGGTTACGGAATTCGCTGTGCGCTCACTTCCGGTATTGAGGTTGCCATTATTACCGGACGAAAGGCTAAACTTGTAGAAGATCGCTGTACCACTTTGGGGATCACCCACCTGTATCAGGGGCAGTCAGACAAACTGGTTGCCTTTGGCGATCTCCTTAGCAAACTGGCGATCGCGCCGGAGAATGTCGCCTATGTTGGCGATGACCTGATCGACTGGCCGGTGATGGCTAAAGTGGGATTAAGCGTCGCGGTGGCAGATGCCCACCCTTTGCTGATCCCGCGAGCTGATTATGTCACCCGCATTGATGGGGGACGTGGCGCTGTGCGTGAAGTCTGCGATTTATTACTCCTGGCGCAGGGCAAACTGGACGAGGCCAAAGGGCAATCGATATGAGCAAAACCAGACGTTGGGTTATCATTCTACTGTCGCTGGCTGTCCTTGTGATGATTGGTATTAATCTGGCAGACAAAGATGACACCGCTCAGGTCGTCGTCAATAACAACGAGCCAACCTATAAGAGCGAACATACTGATACCGTCGTGTATAGTCCGGAAGGCGCGCTGAGCTATCACTTGATCGCACAACACGTTGAATATTATTCGGAACAAGCGGTTTCGTGGTTTACTCAACCGGTATTAACCACGTTTGATAAGGATAAAGTACCGACCTGGACGATCAAGGCCGATAAAGCCAAATTGACCAACGATCGGATGCTGTATCTGTACGGCCATGTTGAGGTTAACGCCCTGGTGCCTGACTCTCAACTACGCAGAATTACGACCGATAACGCGCAGATTAACCTGGTGACACAAGACGTCACTTCCGATGATCTGGTGACGTTGTATGGCACAACATTTAACTCCAGCGGACTGAAGATGCGCGGCAACTTACGCAGCAAGAACGCCGAGCTGATTGAAAAGGTTAGAACCTCATATGAAATCCAAAACAAACAAACTCAGCCTTAATCTTGTACTTGCCAGCTCACTTCTGGCCGCCAGCATTCCGGCATTTGCCGTCACCGGCGATACCGAGCAGCCGATTCACATTGAATCGGACCAGCAGTCCCTGGATATGCAGGGCAACGTGGTGACGTTTACTGGCAACGTGATTGTGACTCAGGGCACCATCAAAATTAACGCCGATAAAGTCGTCGTGACCCGTCCTGGCGGTGAAGACGGCAAAGAAGTGATTGATGGCTATGGCAATCCAGCAACGTTTTACCAGATGCAGGACAACGGTAAACCGGTTAAAGGCCACGCCTCTCAGATGCACTATGAACTGGCGAAAGACTTTGTCGTTCTCACCGGCAAGGCGTATCTGGAACAGCTCGATAGCAACATCACGGGCGATAAGATCACTTATCTGGTAAAAGAGCAGAAAATGCAGGCCTTCAGCGATAAAGGCAAACGCGTCACCACCGTTCTGGTTCCGTCGCAGTTGCAGGACAAAAACAAGGCTCCGGCAGAGAAAAAAGGTAACTGATTCGTTATGGCAACATTAACTGCAAAGAACCTTGCAAAAGCCTATAAAGGCCGTCGTGTGGTTGAAGATGTCAGTCTGACCGTCAACTCCGGGGAGATCGTCGGTCTGCTCGGTCCTAACGGTGCAGGCAAGACAACAACCTTTTACATGGTAGTCGGCATTGTCCCGCGCGATGCGGGTAACATTATCATTGATGACGAAGACATCAGTCTGCTGCCTCTGCATGCGCGCGCGCGTCGCGGCATCGGCTACTTACCGCAGGAAGCATCGATTTTCCGTCGCCTGAGCGTGTTTGATAACCTGATGGCGGTGCTGCAAATTCGTGACGATCTGACCAGCGAGCAGCGGGAAGATCGCGCTAACGAGCTGATGGAAGAATTCCACATCGAGCACCTGCGCGACAGCTTAGGTCAGTCGCTCTCCGGTGGTGAACGACGCCGCGTGGAGATCGCTCGCGCACTGGCCGCCAATCCGAAATTTATCCTGCTGGATGAACCGTTTGCCGGTGTTGACCCAATTTCCGTTATTGATATCAAACGGATCATCGAACACCTGCGCGACAGCGGCCTTGGCGTGCTGATTACCGACCACAACGTCCGCGAAACGCTGGCAGTGTGTGAGCGCGCCTATATCGTAAGTCAGGGACACCTGATCGCGCACGGCACGCCAACAGAAATACTGCAGGATGAGCACGTTAAGCGCGTATACCTTGGGGAAGACTTCAGACTCTGATAGGGTAGAAGACTTCACGTCACTGCAGGAGAAAACAACTCTGAACATGAAGCAAGGTTTGCAACTCAGGCTTAGCCAACAACTGGCGATGACGCCTCAGCTACAACAGGCTATCCGTCTGTTGCAGTTGTCCACGCTGGAACTTCAGCAAGAACTTCAGCAAGCGCTGGAAAGTAACCCACTGCTCGAGCAAACCGATCTTCACGACGAAATTGATACCCAGGAAAAACAGGACAGCGAAACCCTCGACACCGCAGATGCACTCGAACAAAAAGAGATGCCTGAGGAGTTGCCGCTTGACGCCAGTTGGGATGAAATTTACACCGCCGGGACGCCTTCGGGCACCAGCGGAGATTACATCGACGACGAACTGCCTGTCTATCAGGGTGAGACCACGCAATCACTACAGGATTACCTGATGTGGCAAGTGGAACTGACCCCGTTCTCGGATACCGATCGCGCCATTGCGACATCCATTGTGGATGCGGTAGACGAAACCGGTTATCTCACCGTGACCCTGGACGATATTCTCGAAAGCATGGGCGATGACGACGTCGGTATGGACGAAATCGAAGCCGTGCTTAAACGCGTTCAGCGCTTTGATCCCGTTGGCGTGGCCGCCAAAGATCTCCGTGACTGCTTACTGATCCAACTTTCGCAGTTTGATAAAGCCACACCGTGGCTGGATGAAGCGCGCCTGATCATCAGCGATCATCTCGATCTGTTAGCCAACCATGACTTCCGCACGCTGATGCGCGTGACCCGACTGAAAGAAGACGTGCTGAAAGAAGCCGTCAACCTCATCCAGTCGCTTGATCCCCGCCCAGGGCAGTCGATCCAGACTGGCGAGCCGGAGTACGTCATTCCGGATGTGCTGGTGCGTAAGCATAACGATCGCTGGGTGGTCGAACTCAACGGCGACAGCATTCCGCGCTTACAGATTAACCAGCACTACGCCGCGATGTGCAATAGCGCGCGCAACGATGCCGACAGCCAGTTTATTCGTAGCAATCTGCAAGATGCGAAGTGGCTGATTAAAAGCCTGGAAAGCCGCAATGATACGTTGCTGCGCGTCAGCCGCTGCATCGTTGAGCAGCAGCAAGCTTTCTTTGAACAAGGCGAAGAGTATATGAAACCGATGGTACTGGCGGATATCGCCCAGGCCGTCGAGATGCACGAATCGACCATTTCCCGTGTGACCACGCAAAAGTATCTGCACAGTCCGCGCGGCATTTTTGAATTGAAGTATTTCTTTTCCAGTCACGTTAACACTGAAGGCGGAGGTGAAGCCTCATCCACAGCTATCCGTGCGCTGGTGAAGAAATTAATTGCTGCGGAAAACCCCGCGAAACCGCTGAGTGACAGCAAGTTAACCTCTATGCTGTCAGCACAGGGTATCATGGTGGCACGCCGCACCGTTGCGAAGTACCGAGAGTCTTTATCCATTCCGCCGTCTAACCAGCGCAAACAGCTGGTGTGACCCAACCGATAAGGAAGACACTATGCAGCTCAACATCACTGGAAACAACGTCGAAATCACCGAAGCCCTGCGCGATTTTGTGAATACAAAATTTGCCAAGCTCGAACAATATTTCGACCGGATTAATCAGGTCTATATTGTGTTGAAAGTGGAGAAGGTTACACATATCTCGGATGCAACACTGCATGTGAACGGTGGCGAAATTCATGCCAGCGCGGAAGGTCAGGATATGTACGCCGCCATTGACGGTTTAATTGATAAACTGGCTCGGCAGTTAACAAAACATAAAGATAAACTGAAACAGCACTAACTTGTCCGGGCAGTTAGCGGGTGCAGGACGGCCTGTTGTGTAGCACAACGGGCCATTTGTACAGTTAGCGCTTAGGTGAAATTATGACAAATAACGATACGACTCTACAACTGAGCACTGTTCTTAACCAGGAATGTACACGCGCAGGCGTTCACTGCCAAAGCAAGAAACGCGCACTGGAAATCATCAGCGAACTTGCGGCAAAACAGCTTAGCTTGCCTTCTCAGGTGGTATTTGAAGCCATTCTGACGCGTGAAAAAATGGGCAGTACCGGCATCGGTAATGGTATTGCTATCCCGCACGGAAAGCTGGAAGAAGACACGATGCGCGCGGTTGGTGTGTTTGTTCAACTCGAAACACCCATCGCCTTCGACGCCATTGATAATCAACCTGTCGATCTGCTTTTCGCCCTGCTGGTCCCGGCAGACCAAACCAAGACGCATTTGCATACGTTGTCACTGGTCGCAAAACGTCTGGCAGATAAAACCATCTGTCGTCGTCTGCGCGCCGCGCAGAGTGACCAGGAGTTGTATCAAATCATCACGGACACCGAAGGTGGACAGGATGAAGCATAACAACCCAATGGCATCCTTTTTTGTCGTTGTGAGGAGAAACAGTACATGGTACTGATGATCGTCAGCGGCCGTTCAGGGTCAGGTAAATCTGTCGCCCTGCGTGCGCTGGAAGATATGGGTTTTTACTGCGTGGATAACCTTCCCGTAGTGCTGTTGCCCGATCTGGCTCGTACACTGGCCGATCGCCAGATTTCTGCGGCCGTCAGCATTGATGTGCGCAACATGCCTGAGTCCCCGGAAATTTTCGAGCAGGCAATGAATAATCTGCCCGAGGGTTTCTCACCACAGCTGCTGTTCCTTGATGCAGACCGTAACACGCTGATTCGTCGCTACAGCGACACGCGCCGTTTACACCCGCTCTCCAGCAAGAACTTGTCTCTGGAAAGCGCTATCGATAAGGAAAGCGATTTGCTGGAGCCTCTGCGCTCTCGCGCTGACTTGATCGTTGATACCTCCGAAATGTCCGTACACGAACTGGCGGAAATGTTACGTACCCGACTGCTGGGTAAACGTGAACGTGAATTGACGATGGTATTCGAATCCTTTGGTTTCAAACACGGTATCCCGATTGATGCGGATTACGTCTTTGACGTGCGCTTCCTGCCTAACCCACACTGGGATCCGAAGCTGCGCCCAATGACCGGTCTTGACCGCCCCGTCGCCGCATTCCTCGACAGGCACACAGAAGTACACAATTTTATCTACCAGACTCGCAGCTATCTTGAGCTATGGTTACCCATGCTGGAGACCAACAACCGTAGCTACCTTACCGTAGCCATCGGCTGTACCGGCGGGAAACACCGTTCGGTGTATATTGCAGAGCAGCTGGCAGACTACTTCCGCTCACGCGGTAAAAACGTGCAGTCACGCCATCGTACGCTGGAAAAACGTAAATCATGACCGTGAAGCAAACCGTTGAAATCACCAATAAGCTGGGCATGCATGCCCGCCCAGCGATGAAACTGTTTGAATTGATGCAGGGTTTCGAAGCAGAAGTTTTGCTGCGTAATGATGAAGGAACGGAGGCCGAGGCCAACAGCGTTATCGCCCTGCTGATGCTGGATTCAGCCAAAGGGCGTCAGATAGAAGTCGAAGCCACGGGACCACAGGAAGTAGAAGCCCTGGCCGCAGTGATTGCCCTGTTTAATTCAGGGTTTGATGAAGATTAATCGAGTACACAGAACGTAGCCAGTAGGCCGGATAAGGCGTTTACGCCGCATCCGGCAATAACTACGCTAATACAGCTTATTTTCCCGCATAAACGACTCACCACCTAACTGACGCATTTGGCGCATAATCCAAGCCTGGCGGTTACGCACATAACCAGAAGGCGCATTCGCCTTAAAACGCAAAGGATTGGGCAATACTGCCGCCAGCAAGGCCGCTTCAGACAGGCTCAACCGACTGGCCGGTTTATGAAAATACCGTTGCGCCGCCGCCTCCACGCCAAATATCCCATCGCCAAACTCGGCGATATTCAAATAGACGGTCAGAATACGTTTCTTACTCCAGACGGTTTCCATACCCAGCGTTAGCCCGGCTTCGAGACCTTTACGCACCCAGCTGCGTCCATCCCATAAAAACAGGTTTTTCGCCGTCTGTTGCGATAACGTCGACGCCCCGCGAATGCGGTTTTCATTGCGTTCATTGTGCGCCAGCGCTTTCTCTATGGCGGTGACGTCAAACCCCCAGTGGTCGGGAAACTTCTGATCCTCCGCAGCAATCACCGCCAGTCCCATCCACGGTGAGATCTCATCCATACTCACCCAGTCCGAGTGCGCCACATAGCCGAAATCACCGGACAGCCATGCGCCCAGCTGTCGCTCGACCATCACCGCCGAGAAAGGCACAGGCATCACGCTGAAAAGTGCGATACCCCCGCCCCAGAATACGGCGAGGACAACCACCACCCGCAGAAAAATACGTCGCAGAAAGGCGGTTACTCCTTTTCTCATTCAGTCAGCACCAACACACGCGATACCAGTTTATCGATGCCACTCGCAGCCTGAGCGATGTCCTGCGCCAGCATATAGGCAGGCGTGGTGACGATTTTGTTGTCTTCATCGACGACAATGTCATCAACCGGACAAGGCACATGCTCAGCGCCCATCTCTTCCAGCACCTCTGCCGTGTCGATATCAGTGCCGATGGTCAGACGCAGCGGGAAGTCAAAAATTTTAGGTAACATGGCAGGCGCAATGCACATAAATCCCAACGGCTTACCCACCTGATGCATGGCCACCGCCAGCGCGGCTAAATCGCTGTCAACCCGGCATTCGCTGCCCTGACTGGCAAAATTGCTGAGATTTTTGGCCGCACCAAACCCACCCGGCACGATCAACGCATCCAGTTCCGATGAGACTGCCTGCGCAAGTGGGCGAATATCGCCACGTGTGATGCGCGCGGCTTCAATCAGCACATTGCGAGTTTCCAGCATCGCCTCGCCGGTCAGATGATTAATCACATCCGCTTGTTGTTTATCTGGTGCGAAACAGACAGCCTGAGCGCCGTTGCGGGCAATGGCCAGAAGCGTGAGAACAGTTTCATGGATCTCTGCACCGTCATACACGCCGCATCCGCTGAGCACTACACCCACTTTTTTCATCGTGATACTCCTTTCTCAACTGGCTGAAACATATTAGTTATTATGATTTAAATGCTACGCTTCACACATTTAACTGATTCATGTAACAAATTATTTAAGATTTGCTATCTTAACTGCGTGCGGCCTGAAAATTAGGGCTGCGCCCTTGTAAACAATGATAATAATTTACGGCGCAGCCACGATTTCCCTGGTGTTGGCGCAGTATTCGCGCACCCCGGTCAAGCCGGGGTCATTTTTTTTCCACGCACGCCACCCAGGCTTTTAATACTGCCACGTCGTGCTGCCACTCCTGCTTCATCTCTTCAATCCATTCAGCAACGTTATCTTCCCAGGCAGGAAGATCCGGCGACTGGATTTGCTGACCTAGCTGTTGCAGGTGACGCAGCCCCACTGAACCTGCTGCGCCTTTAATTTTATGGCCTTCCTCAACAACACCTTTTTTATCCCGTGCCGTCAGGTTGGACTCCAGCACGCTCAAATATCCCGGCATCATCTTCTCAAACACCGCCAGCCCGTCGGTAATTAACTTCGGTCCCACCAGCTCGAGGTATTGTTCCAACATAGGAATATCTAACAGCGCTTGCGATTTACTGCTTTCTTCAGATGTCACAGTGCTCTCCTCTTCGTTTCGGGTATCCCAGTATTTTTTGATCATGGCGGTTAGCGCCGGAACCGACAGCGGCTTACTCAGCACGTCGTCCATGCCTGCGTCCAGATACTCTTTTTTATCTTTCAGTACGTTGGCGGTGAGTGCGACCAGCGGTGGCAGATCTTCACGGGCGTATTTTTGCGTGAGCTCCCGCGAGATATCCAGACCGGTCATATCCGGTAGCTGAATATCCAACAACACCAGGTCATATTCACCCGGCGTAAACATTTCCAGCGCGGCTTTCCCGGTCATCGCGACATCCACGCTGTTGCCTAATTTTTCCAGCACGGAGCGCGCAACAATAACGTTCAGCTCAATGTCTTCCACCAGCAGCACATTCAGGGCTGGCAGCGGCAGTTCATCGTCTTCAAAAGCATCTTCAATCTCTTCCGCTACCGCAGGGGCATGCACGGTCAGCGTAAAGATAGACCCTTTTCCTGCCTGGCTGGAAACCGTAATATCACCGCCCATGTTTTTCGCCAGACGCTTCGACACGGCCAAACCAATCCCTGTCCCCGTTGCCGGTTTACCGCCGTTACTGTCCTTCACCTGATAATACATAGCGAAGATTTTATCCTGCTCATCCTGCGGAATGCCGATGCCGGAATCTTCAACTTCGAAATGCAGCATATTCCCCTGGTCATAGCGCGCCCGCACGGTCACCTGCCCCTGCTGGGTAAACTTCACGGCGTTGCTGATCAGATTCCACAGGATCTGACGCAGACGCGTTCCGTCGGTAATGACCTTATGCGGCAGGGGTAACGTCGGCTCAAGCACAAAACGCAGACCCTTTTGCTGCGCCTGTAGGCCAGAGAGGTTTTCCAGATCCGCCATAAAACTGGTGAAATCGATCGGCTGGTTATCGAGCTGGACTTTACGTCGCTCCATCTTATCCATGTCGATAATATCGTTGAATATATTCCCCAGCGTCACAGCAGAGACGTGGATTGTTTTCAGGTATTTTTCCTGCTCCGCTGTTAGATCCGTATCCAGCAGGATCCGGCTTAAGCCGACAATGCCGTTAAGCGGGGTGCGCAGCTCGTGGCTGATGGTAGAAATAAAGGTGGTCTTATCGCGGCTGGCGCGCTCAAGCGCATCCTGATAACGCTTACGCTCGGTAATATCGCGTCCAAAGCCCATCAGACCATGTCGCTTACCTACGCGGTCATAGTAAGGCACTTTGCGAATTTCAAAGCAGGCTTTGCGCCCATCCGGGTAGTCCAGCCACTGTTCGTAGGTGAGCGAAACATTATGACGGAACACCTTCTCGTCGGTCTCAATCACCTTTTCAGCCGCTTCAGGAGAGTAAACGTCAGCCGGTTTTAAGTTCACCAGCTGCTTTTCGCTTTTGCCAGTCAGCAGCTCCATGGCACGGTTACAGCCGGAAAACTCCTTATCTTCATTGCGATAAAAAACCAGATCCGGCGAGGCATCAAGGAAAGAGCGTAAAAAGGAAGACTGTTGCTCAAGCTGGATCTGCGCCTCTTCGCGCTCTTTGATTTCAACCTTCAGTTGCTCGAATGTTTCCTGGCGCTCTGCTTCGGCTTTTTCACGCTCAACAATTTCCTGATTGAGCTGGGCAATATTATCTTTCAGCTGCACATTGAGCTTGAGATCGCGCTCGCGCATCTCTTCCAGCTTTTGTACCAGTCGTGACAGGCGCTGCCGGGACTCCTCAAGTTGCTCCACCACCACGGACAAGAAATAGACGGCCCAGGGGGTAATTAACAGACCAAAAAAGATAGAGCGGATGACATCAATGCTTTCTACCTGGCCATGCAGCACCATGGTGACAGCCATCTGCACCACAATTGCCAACACGACCAGAGCCAGCGCCAACAGCAGCGAAAAGCGCACCAGACCTAACTTCATCATCAGGTCGACGTAATATTGCGCCAGCATACGGATTTGCTTCATAGAGGGTTCCTTCACGACAACTTGGCACAATAATACTCAATTCTCAGCGTGACGTTGAAGATTGTGCAAGAAATGCGGAGGTTATCGGTGAAATGACCGCGGAGAGGCCATCGTAGGCCTGATAAGCAAAGCGCCATCAGGTAAGTAGGCGCAGATTGCCGGATGTCGGCTTTGCCTTATCCGGCCTACGGAGAGTTAGTTCTCAGGCAGCACCCATGGCGTACCGAGCGCCGAGCCTTGCACACCGTACTTGTTAAGGTACTTATCCAGTTCGACCATGCCGGTCCAGCGGTTTTCACACCATAGAGGTGCCAACAGCGTTGGGCGGCGCGCGCTGGCGGAAATTCGATGATAAATCACCTCTGGCGGCGTATGACGGATCATCTCCCCGGCGGTAACCGTATAGTCGTCCAGTTCAATTCCGTTCAGCCGCCCGGCTTCCCAGGCTTTCGCCATCGTACTGCCTTTCACAATATGCAGCGGGTGCAGCTTAATACCGTCAACACCCGTCTCCACCACACGTTCCATGGTTTGCAGGCATTCTGCCTGCCCTTCTCCCGGCAGACCGACAATCAGGTGTGAGCACACTTTCAGCCCGCGCTCGCGTGCCAGTCGCGTAGTGCGTTGGTAACAGGCAAAATCATGGCCGCGGTTAATACGGTGCAAGGTTTTGTCATGCGCAGTTTGCAAACCGAGTTCCAGCCATACCTCATAGCCGAGGTCTTTATACTCGCAAAGCAGATCGAGTACCGCATCCGGCACGCAGTCGGGGCGCGTCCCAACGCATAACCCGACGATACTGGCCTGGCTGACTGCCTGCTGATACATCGAACGCAGCACCTGCACTTCAGCAAAGGTGCTGGTATAGGCCTGGAAATAGGCCAGATAGCGTTTCGCGCGATTGACCAGATGCGCCTGATGCTCAAGCTGCTCGGCAATAGAATGGTGCTGCTGTGCTTCATCGGCAAACGAGGCGACATTGCAGAAAGTACATCCACCACGTCCGATGGTGCCATCACGATTTGGACAGCTAAAGCCGCCGTGAAGCGTGAGTTTATGAACCTTTTGCCCGTAACGGCGAGAAAGATCCCCACCAAACATATTGACTAATTTCTGTAACTGCATAATCTGGTAGACCGCGCCTTGAAAAGAGGCCAAAGCCTGCCATTTTTTGCCCCAGTCGGCGATGACCTGGATCAATCGCCCTGGCGTGCCTTTATTTATTGCATAACAAATCAAAATAATCGAAATTTCATTCATTCAAAATGAAATTACTTTTCCTTATATCCGACTGTTTTTTTTATCTTCTTATACTCTCAGCATAAAAACAGTATCTTTAAGACGCCAAAACTCTAAAAACCAGCATAAAATGCCAAGCATAGCGATAAACAAAGGGAGGACGGGGGATATACAGCCTTTCTGACAGTGAGACAGATCACACTTCGCACTCCATTCCCCTTGCGTTAAATCAATGTAAAAAAGCCTTAAATTTCAACATATTCATAAAGTTAATCGCCCTATAGCACATTTTTGCATAAATAAGATTGCCATTTGACCTGTGTGTGGATTCCCGATAACGTGGAAATCCGCTGGAAGCTTTCTGGATGAGCAGTCTGCTCATCATATTTATGCAGTAATTGAGATTCCCTCTGAAGCAAGTCCTCAAACTTGTTTGACCTATGCGAAAAGGATAAAGAGGGCGAATGCGAGGTAAGCGTATGACACGCAAACCCCGTCGCCATGCTCTTGGTGTGCCCGTGCGCAACGGTCCAGATGGGAATCCCGCAGAGCCTGGGGAGGTTCACTGATATGTTGTACGATAAATCCCTTGAGAGGGATAACTGTGGTTTCGGCCTGATCGCCCACATAGAAGGCGAACCTAGCCACAAGGTAGTGCGTACCGCCATACACGCACTGGCCCGCATGCAGCACCGTGGCGCAATTCTTGCCGATGGTAAAACCGGCGATGGTTGCGGTTTGCTGTTACAAAAACCTGACCGCTTTTTCCGCATCGTGGCGCAAGAGCGCGGCTGGCGTTTAGCTAAAAACTACGCCGTCGGCATGATCTTTTTAAATAAAGACGCTGAACTGGCTGCGGCTTCTCGTCGCATTGTCGAAGAAGAATTACAGCAGGAGACCCTGTCGATTGTCGGCTGGCGCGACGTGCCGACCAACGAAGGTGTTCTCGGTGAAATCGCCCTCTCCTCCCTGCCTCGAATCGAGCAAATTTTTGTCAACGCCCCTGCGGGCTGGCGTCCGCGTGATATGGAGCGTCGCCTGTTCATCGCGCGCCGTCGTATCGAAAAACGCCTCCAGGACGATAAAGACTTCTACGTCTGTAGCTTGTCGAACCTGGTCAATATCTATAAAGGTCTGTGTATGCCGGCGGATCTGCCGCGCTTTTACCTGGACCTGGCGGATCTGCGTCTGGAATCGGCCATCTGCCTGTTCCACCAGCGCTTCTCCACTAATACCGTACCGCGGTGGCCGCTGGCGCAACCGTTCCGCTACCTGGCGCATAACGGTGAAATTAACACCATCACCGGCAACCGCCAGTGGGCACGCGCACGTACCTATAAATTCCAGACACCGCTGATCCCTGACCTGCACGACGCCGCACCGTTCGTTAACGAAACCGGCTCCGACTCCAGCTCAATGGATAACATGCTGGAACTGCTGCTGGCTGGCGGGATGGACATTATCCGCGCCATGCGTTTACTGGTGCCGCCGGCCTGGCAGAACAACCCGGATATGGACCCGGAGCTGCGCGCGTTCTTTGACTTTAACTCCATGCACATGGAGCCGTGGGATGGCCCGGCGGGCATTGTTATGTCCGACGGCCGCTTTGCCGCCTGTAACCTTGACCGTAACGGCCTGCGTCCGGCGCGCTACGTCATCACCAAAGACAAGCTGATTACCTGCGCCTCTGAAGTCGGGATCTGGGATTATCAGCCGGATGAAGTCGTCGAGAAAGGTCGCGTCGGCCCAGGCGAGCTGATGGTTATCGATACCCGCAGCGGGCGCATTCTGCACTCCGCCGAAACCGATGACGATCTGAAAAGCCGCCATCCGTACAAAGAGTGGATGGAGAAGAACGTCCGCCGTCTGGTGCCGTTCGAAGACCTCGCAGACGATCAGGTCGGCAGCCGCGAACTGGACGATGACACGCTCGCCAGCTATCAGAAACAGTTTAACTACAGCGCCGAAGAGCTGGATTCCGTGATCCGCGTGCTCGGTGAAAACGGTCAGGAAGCGGTCGGCTCAATGGGTGATGATACCCCGTTTGCGGTGCTCTCAAGCCAGCCACGCATCATTTATGACTACTTCCGCCAGCAGTTCGCGCAGGTGACTAACCCACCGATCGACCCGCTGCGTGAAGCGCACGTTATGTCGCTGGCCACCAGCATCGGTCGTGAGATGAACGTCTTCTGCGAAGCCGAAGGTCAGGCACACCGCCTGAGCTTTAAATCGCCGATCCTGCTGTACTCCGATTTCACCCAGCTCACCACCATGAAAGAGGAACATTACCGCGCCGATCGCCTGGATATCACCTTCGACGTGACCGAAACCACGCTCGAAGAGACCGTCAAAGCATTGTGCGATAAAGCCGAACAGATGGTGCGTAACGGTACGGTGCTGCTGGTGCTCTCTGACCGTAACATCGCGAAAAACCGTTTGCCGGTTCCGGCACCGATGGCCGTGGGCGCAGTGCAAACGCGTCTGGTAGAACAAAGTCTGCGTTGCGACGCCAACATCATCGTTGAAACCGCCAGCGCCCGTGACCCGCACCATTTTGCTGTCCTGCTCGGCTTTGGCGCGACGGCCATTTATCCGTATCTTGCGTATGAAACGCTGGGACGATTGATCGACACTCAGGCGATTGCCAAAGATTACCGGACCGTGATGCTGAACTACCGTAACGGCATCAACAAAGGTCTGTACAAAATCATGTCCAAAATGGGCATCTCGACCATCGCCTCTTACCGCTGCTCGAAGCTGTTTGAAGCGGTTGGTCTGCATGATGATGTCGTGGCGCTGTGCTTCCAGGGCGTAGTCAGCCGCATCAGCGGCGCAGGGTTTACCGACTTCCAGCAGGATCTGCTGAACCTCTCCAAACATGCCTGGCTGGCACGTAAGCCTATCAGCCAGGGCGGTTTGCTCAAATACGTCCACGGCGGCGAATACCATGCCTACAACCCGGACGTGGTGCGCACGCTGCAACAGGCGGTACAAAGCGGCGAGTACAGCGACTATCAGGAATATGCCAAGCTGGTCAATGAGCGTCCGGCGGCCACGCTGCGCGATCTGCTGGCGATTACGCCTGGCGATGAAGCCGTAAGCATTAGCGAAGTAGAACCCGCAACCGAACTGTTTAAACGCTTTGATACCGCGGCGATGTCCATCGGTGCATTAAGCCCCGAAGCACACGAAGCGCTGGCCGAAGCCATGAACAGCATCGGTGGCAACTCGAACTCCGGTGAAGGCGGCGAAGACCCGGCGCGCTACGGCACTAACAAGGTGTCGCGCATTAAGCAGGTTGCCTCCGGTCGCTTTGGCGTAACCCCGGCGTATCTGGTCAATGCCGATGTCATTCAGATTAAAGTCGCTCAGGGCGCGAAGCCTGGCGAAGGCGGTCAGTTACCGGGTGATAAAGTCACCCCGTACATCGCTAAACTGCGCTATTCGGTACCGGGCGTGACGTTGATCTCCCCGCCGCCGCACCACGATATTTACTCTATCGAAGACTTAGCACAGCTGATTTTCGACCTCAAACAGGTCAACCCGAAAGCGATGATCTCCGTGAAGCTGGTTTCCGAACCGGGTGTCGGCACTATCGCCACAGGCGTGGCAAAAGCCTATGCGGATCTGATCACCATTGCTGGCTACGATGGCGGTACCGGCGCAAGCCCGCTCTCCTCGGTGAAATATGCGGGCTGCCCGTGGGAACTCGGTCTGGTGGAAACCCAGCAGGCGCTGGTCGCTAACGGTCTGCGTCACAAGATTCGTCTGCAGGTTGATGGCGGTCTGAAAACCGGTGTCGATATCATTAAAGCGGCGATTCTGGGTGCGGAAAGCTTCGGCTTCGGTACCGGTCCAATGGTGGCGCTGGGCTGTAAATACCTGCGTATTTGCCACCTGAACAACTGCGCAACCGGCGTGGCGACTCAGGATGACAAACTGCGTAAGAACCACTATCACGGCCTGCCGTTCAAAGTGACTAACTACTTTGAATTTATCGCCCGCGAAGTCCGTGAGCTGATGGCGCAACTGGGTGTGAAGCGTCTGGTGGATCTGATTGGTCGTACCGACCTGCTCAAAGAGCTGGAAGGGTTTACCGCCAAGCAACAGAAACTGGAGCTGTCTCGTCTGCTGGAAACCGCCGAACCGCATCCGGGTAAAGCGCTGCATTGCACCGAGAACAACCCGCCGTTTGATAACGGCGTGCTGAACGCTCAGTTGTTACAGCAAGCGAAACCGTTTGTCGACGAGCGCCAGAGTAAAACCTTCTGGTTCG
This sequence comes from Citrobacter sp. Cpo089, assembly GCF_030332695.1. Lineage (NCBI taxonomy): Bacteria > Pseudomonadati > Pseudomonadota > Gammaproteobacteria > Enterobacterales > Enterobacteriaceae > Citrobacter > Citrobacter sp. Cpo089. Next base: position 28,625 of record NZ_JAOWHJ010000031.1, read on the forward strand.
ATATCCGCAACACCGACCGTTCCGTTGGCGCGTCGCTGTCGGGCTATATCGCGCAAACGCATGGCGATCAGGGGCTGGCGTCTGACCCAATCAAAGCGCACTTCAGCGGTACCGCAGGCCAGAGCTTCGGCGTGTGGAACGCGGGCGGCGTGGAGTTGTATCTGACCGGTGATGCCAACGACTATGTCGGTAAAGGTATGGCGGGCGGTCTGCTGGCAGTGCGTCCTCCAGTTGGCTCTGCTTTCCGTAGCCATGAGGCGAGCATCATTGGTAACACCTGTCTGTATGGCGCCACCGGTGGCCGCCTGTTTGCCGCGGGTCGTGCAGGTGAGCGCTTTGCAGTACGTAACTCCGGCGCAATCACCGTGGTTGAAGGTATTGGCGACAACGGCTGCGAATATATGACCGGCGGCATCGTCTGTATTCTCGGAAAAACGGGCGTCAATTTCGGAGCGGGTATGACGGGTGGATTCGCCTACGTGCTCGACGAAGACGGTGAGTTCCGCAAACGCGTGAACCCGGAACTGGTAGAAGTGCTGAGCGTGGACTCGCTGGCTATCCACGAGGAACACCTGCGCGGTTTGATTACCGAGCACGTACAGCATACCGGCTCTTCACACGGCGAAGAGATCCTGGCTAACTGGCCAGCATTCTCGGCGAAATTCGCGCTGGTAAAACCAAAATCCAGTGATGTGAAAGCACTGTTGGGTCACCGTAGTCGTAGCGCAGCAGAGCTGCGTGTGCAGGCGCAGTAAGGGGTAGCAGCAATGAGTCAGAACGTATACCAATTTATCGACTTGCAGCGCGTTGATCCGCCTAAGAAGCCGCTGAAGATCCGTAAGATCGAGTTTATCGAGATCTACGAGCCGTTTTCCGAAGGCCAGGCCAAAGCACAGGCAGACCGTTGCCTGTCCTGCGGTAACCCGTACTGCGAGTGGAAGTGCCCGGTGCATAACTACATCCCGAACTGGCTGAAACTGGCGAACGAGGGGCGTATTTTTGAAGCAGCAGAACTGTCGCACCAGACCAACACTCTGCCGGAAGTCTGTGGCCGCGTGTGCCCGCAGGATCGTCTGTGTGAAGGATCCTGTACGCTGAACGATGAGTTCGGCGCGGTGACTATCGGCAACATCGAGCGCTATATCAACGATAAAGCATTCGAAATGGGCTGGCGCCCGGATATGACCGGCGTGCGCCAAACCGACAAGCGCGTGGCGATCATCGGTGCCGGTCCGGCAGGCCTGGCCTGTGCTGATGTGCTGACCCGCAACGGCGTGAAGGCGGTGGTATTTGACCGCCACCCAGAAATCGGCGGTCTGCTGACCTTCGGTATTCCAGCCTTCAAACTGGAAAAAGAGGTGATGACCCGCCGTCGTGAAATCTTCACCGGTATGGGCATTGAGTTCAAATTGAACGTGGAAGTGGGCCGCGATGTACAGCTTGACGATCTGCTGAAAGATTATGACGCCGTGTTCCTTGGCGTAGGTACCTATCAGTCTATGCGCGGTGGGCTGGAAAACGAAGACGCTTCCGGCGTATTTGATGCCCTGCCGTTCCTGATCGCCAATACCAAACAGTTGATGGGCTTTGGCGAAAACAGCGACGAGCCGTACATCAGCATGGAAGGCAAACGCGTCGTCGTTCTCGGCGGCGGCGATACCGCGATGGACTGCGTGCGGACCTCGGTTCGCCAGAACGCAGCACATGTCATCTGCGCTTATCGTCGTGACGAAGAGAACATGCCGGGTTCCAAACGCGAAGTGAAAAATGCGCGTGAAGAAGGCGTCGAATTCCAGTTCAACGTCCAGCCTTTAGGCGTGGAAGTGAACGCCAACGGTAAGGTATGCGGTGTGAAAATGGCGCGTACTGAAATGGGTGAACCGGATGCGAAGGGCCGTCGCCGTGCGGAGATCGTCGCCGGTTCCGAACACGTTGTTCCGGCAGATGCGGTGGTACTGGCGTTTGGCTTCCGTCCGCACAGTATGGAGTGGCTGGCAAAACACAGCGTCGAACTGGATTCTCAGGGCCGCATTATTGCTCCAGAGCGCAGCGACAACGCCTTCCAGACTAGCAACCCGAAAATCTTCGCCGGTGGTGACATCGTGCGCGGTTCGGATCTGGTAGTCACCGCGATTGCCGAAGGTCGTAAAGCGGCGGACGGCATCCTGAACTACCTGGAAGTGTAATACAGCCTCTTAAGGCATCTCATCTGCCCTGGTGGGTGAGATGCCAAATTCCTGCCGCAATACCGCCAAACCTGCCGATTAAGCCAGTCTGACAACACCTTTAGTAAACAGGGCAAATAACCTTAACACCCCAAACACATCAACATCATGAATAATAACCATGTAAAAATCAGACGAAAACGTTTGCTTTACGTTGAGAACTGTATATTATGCGGCGGATTTTTTGGGCAAAATTCATGGAGGCGTTGTGTCGCAAGACAACAATTATAGCCAGGGCCCCGTCCCTCTGGCGGCGCGAAAAGGCGTAGTTCCACTAACATTTGTGATGTTGGGGCTCACATTTTTTTCCGCCAGTATGTGGACCGGTGGCACACTCGGTACCGGTCTTTCCTATAATGATTTCTTCCTGGCAGTTCTCTTCGGTAATCTTCTCCTCGGTATTTACACTGCATTTCTCGGTTTTATCGGCGCAAAAACAGGGCTCTCAACCCACCTTCTGGCGCGTTACTCATTTGGTGTGAAAGGTTCATGGCTTCCCTCTCTGCTGTTAGGCGGCACACAGGTAGGCTGGTTTGGCGTTGGTGTGGCCCTGTTTGCTATCCCGGTTGGCAAAGCGACGGGAATTGACGTCAATATCCTGATTGCGGTTTCCGGTCTGCTGATGACCCTGACCATCTTTTTTGGCATCTCAGCGCTGACCGTTTTATCTATCATCGCCGTGCCTGCCATCGTCGTACTTGGCAGCTACTCCGTCTGGCTGGCAGTGAGCGATGTCGGCGGTTTGGAGCATTTAAAAGCGATAGTGCCGCAAACGCCGCTGGATTTCTCCACCGCACTGGCGCTGGTGGTCGGTTCGTTTGTCAGCGCAGGAACGTTAACCGCTGACTTCGTCCGTTTTGGCCGCAACGCCAAAGGCGCGGTGCTGATCGCCATGGTGGCGTTTTTCCTTGGCAACTCCTTGATGTTCATCTTCGGCGCTGCGGGCGCGGCTGCGGTTGGACAGGCGGATATCTCTGACGTGATGATTGCCCAGGGACTGCTGCTGCCCGCAATCATCGTTCTCGGCCTGAATATCTGGACCACCAACGATAATGCGTTGTATGCATCGGGCCTGGGATTTGCCAATATTACCGGCCTTTCCAGCCGTACGCTGTCAGTGGCTAACGGTATTATCGGCACACTGTGCGCGCTATGGCTTTACAATAACTTTGTCGGCTGGCTGACATTTCTGTCGGCAGCGATTCCCCCGATTGGCGGGGTGATCATCGCCGACTATCTGCTGAACCATCGCCGATATGCCGACTTCAGCAAAGCGCAATTTATTTCCGTAAACTGGATAGCGCTCCTGTCCGTTGCACTGGGCATTGCCGCAGGTCACTATATTCCAGGCATCGTGCCCGTCAATGCCGTACTCGGCGGCGTATTCAGCTATATCCTGCTGAATCCACTTTTCAATCGCAGCCTTGCTAAATCCCCGGAGGTCAGCCATGCAGAATAATAACATCACCATTCATCAGGCGCGTTTACAGGGACGTGAAGGGTTATGGCAAATCACGATTGAAAACGGGCGCTTTAGCCGTATTGAGCCTCAAGACGCAGCGACGATACCACAGGGTGAAGTGCTTGATGCTGAAGGCGGTCTGGCAATCCCACCGTTCGTTGAGCCACATATCCATCTGGACACTACGCAAACCGCGGGCGAGCCGAGCTGGAATCAGTCTGGTACGCTGTTTGAGGGCATTGAGCGCTGGGCTGAACGTAAGGCAATGCTCACTCACGAAGACGTCAAAGCGCGCGCCATGCAGACCCTGAAGTGGCAGATGGCCAACGGCATCCAGTATGTCCGTACTCACGTTGACGTTTCCGACCCTACGTTGACGGCGCTAAAAGCCATGCTGGAGGTGAAGCAAGAAGTCGCTCCATGGGTAGAGCTACAGATTGTCGCGTTCCCGCAAGAAGGCATTCTTTCTTATCCCAACGGTGAAGCGCTCCTGGAGGATGCCGTGCGTCTGGGCGCCGACGTCATTGGCGCGATCCCGCACTTTGAATTCACGCGTGAATATGGCGTAGAGTCGCTGCATAAGATTTTCGCTCTGGCGCAAAAATACGACAGACTTATCGACGTGCACTGTGACGAAATCGATGATGAGCAATCCCGCTTTGTTGAAACCGTTGCGGCCCTGGCGCATCGCTACAATATGGGCGAACGCGTGACCGCCAGCCATACCACGGCAATGCATTCCTATAACGGCGCGTATGCTTCCCGTCTTTTCCGTCTGTTGAAAATGTCCGGTATTAACTTTGTCGCAAATCCACTGGTGAATATTCACCTGCAAGGGCGCTTCGACACGTACCCTAAGCGTCGTGGTGTTACGCGCGTCAAAGAGATGCTGGAGGCGGAGATCAACGTCTGCTTCGGTCATGATGACGTCTTCGATCCGTGGTACCCGCTGGGCACTGCGAATATGCTGCAGGTGCTGCATATGGGATTACACGTGTGCCAGTTGATGGGATACGGACAAATTAACGATGGGTTGAACCTGGTCACCACCCACAGCGCGAAAACCCTGCACCTGCAGGACTACGGTCTGAACGTGGGGAATTCTGCGAATCTGGTGATTTTGCCTGCAGAAAATGGGTTTGATGCGGTTCGTCGCCAGACGCCTGCCCGTTATTCCATTCGTCATGGTCGAGTCATTGCCGAGACGGTCCCAAGCCAAACCACACTGCATCTGACGCAGCCAGAAACGGTGACGTTTAAGCGCTAGGTCGTTACATTCCATGTCGGATGGCGTAAGCCTTGCCATCCGACACAGTCTCTCATTCTCAAGCTTGTAATAAACTGGCGCGGACTTTGATCACCACCTTTTTGATGTCCATCGGGGCCTGCACCACACAACCCGGTTTATGCGGCTCGCCCGGCATAAAAATCACAAATTTTCCCGGCTTCAGTACCATAGCCTGCTCATCGGCAATCTGACTGCACAGCTGATAATCATCCTCAACGTGCATCTCTTCGCAGTGACGAGCAGAATCGGTCATCCCAAACAGAATACGTTCTTCGCCGGACAACAGCATCTGAATATCAATGTACTGCTGATGCAGCTCCGCTTTCTTTTGCTCTGGGCTCTGCGTTGTAAATTGCATGACATTCATAAAAATATTCTCGCCCTGCAACGTGTAGCGCCCAGGCGTCTTCTCCTGCGGATTCGCCGCAATGGCAAGCGTTAACGCCTGCTGCAAGACCGGATGTAATCCGGCAGAAGGCAGTGAATTCAACGCATCTGATATCATCATCATTCTCCCTGGGCCAACAGCGCGGCCCCCAGTAATCCAGCGTCATGACGGTAATGCGCCGCCAGCAATTCCACGTGATAGGCCAAAGGCTCTTGTGCCAGATAATGTTCCACCAGCGCCAGATACCCTTCAGCCAGCCCAACGCTGCCGCCAATCACCACAATCTGGCAATCGGTCGTGGCCTTCACATCGGCAACAAGCCTTGCCAATGTTCGCGCTGAGCGATGGATCAACCGACTTGCCTGCTCATCCCCCTGCCCGGCACAGCTAAAAATAGTTTTGGCGTCGCATCCGGCAAGCGCGCCTTCGGCTGCCGCCGCTATTCCACGACCGGATGCGATCGCCTCAACGCAGCCCACACGCCCGCAGCCGCAAACAGGCCCATGCGGATCGGCCAGCGTATGTCCCAGATGCCCAGCAAGACCGCCGATTCCAGTCAGCAGTTTCCCACCGCTGACGACTCCCCCGCCCACGCCTGTGGAGACGGTAATAAACACCAGATCGCGGTACTCACCACCAAGCGCATGGTACTCAGCCCACGCCGCTGCCTGTGCGTCATTGACGGCCAGCGTCGGCAGGTCGGTGATTTGTTCCAGCGTTTGTGTCAGCGGAAAATGCATCAACCCGCCGAGGTTATGCGAATTCAGCGACAGTAAAGCCCCCTCACGGATAATCCCCGTCGAGGCGATCGCCACCCGATTAGCACGCCCCTGTAGCGGTGCAACCAGTGTTTGTAACGCAGTGCGCAGCGCTTGCGGCGTTTTACTGGCAGGCGTCGGCAGTTCATGCCGCTCGCGGACTTGCAGATTGTTCTCTACCAGCGCGGCAGCCAATTTGGTGCCGCCAATATCAATCGCCAGTGTGGTCATGGCGCAGCCTCATGCATCGTGGTGGCGCTCTGTAGCTCGAAGAACGACATATTTCTTCCCTTACGGCTATTGCCCGGTTCAGCACCGGGCAATTGGATTAACTTTTGGATTTCACCATGGTGCTTTTGTCACCGCCGAACGGCACGGCACCGCTAAACGGTCGACCATCAATGGCATCATGCGTACGCAACGCTTCAGGACGCAGCCAGCGCTGTACACGGGACGGCATATCAAGACCAATCAGCAGGATCACTACAAATGTCAGGCCGAAAGAGAGCGATCCCAGCGCGGTACCCAGATCAAGACGTTGGGCAATCAGCGCGCCGATGATCGGTGCCAAAGCCCCGCCCAGTGCGCCCACGTTATAGGTGAAGCCCAATCCCGCCGCACGCTGATCGGTATCGAAATAGCCGCCAATCAGTTTTGGTAAGATCCCGGAGATCCCCTGGCCGAGCATTTGTTGGAAAAACAGCAGCAAACCCAGTACCCAAACGTTTGAACCGCCTATCGCAAATACCGGAATAATCAGCAACTGCGAGGCCAGCAGACTGCAGACATAGGCTTTACGCGTGCCCAGCCAGTCACCAAGAAAACCGCCGACGCAACAACCAACCGCCGCACCAAAGCCGCTAAAGAAGAGCACTCTGGCCACCGTGGAAGGATCGTACAGCAGTTCCGTTTTCAGATAGGTTGGCAACAGCGCCTGAATCGGCCACGAGTACAGGAAGGCAAATAGCACGACCACCATCAGCATCACGCCCGTTGGCCAGCGTTTCCCGCTGCTTTGCACCATAAAGCTAATGAAGATAAAGGCGCATATCAGTCCCAGGACCGCCACAATAGCCGCATTTTGCAGGTTGCCAGCAAAGCAGAACCACAGCGCGGTTGCAGCGGCGAGCGTCATCAGAATATTAATTACCCGATGCTCGCCCCGGTAGAGAATGTCCACCATCGTGCGTACCGGCGCTTTGCCTTCGTGTTTCTCTTTCCAGTCTTCCGCTTCCGGAATATTTTTACGCAGCCAGAGGGCGAAGATAATTGGCAGGATGCCGATGAAAAACAGCGCACGCCATCCCCAGACCGGGACCACCAGGCTGTAAACCTGGGCGGCGATCACGGCACCAACGGAAAAGCCGGAAATCAGGAAACCACTGGCTTTGTTTCGCAGGTGTTTAGGCCAACTTTCAATAACATAGGTTGCGCTGGAGCCATACTCACCGGCCATTCCCATACCGATAACCAGGCGGGCGATAAACATGGTGGTGTAGCCCGGCGCGAAACCGCAGGCCAGCGTTCCCACAGAGAACAGAATGATGCTGGTGACCATTGCCAGGCGGCGTCCGTAGCGGTCGCCCATTGCCCCCAGCATTAACCCGCCAAACCAACGGGAGATAAAGGCGGCCGAGATCAGGCTGGCGGCCTGCACCGTCGTCAGTCCGAATTCGCCCTGCACTTCTGTCAGCACCAGGGCGATTAACACAAAATCGAAACCATCAAGCAAATATCCCAGCCAGGCGGCGGAAAATGCCCGCCATTGAGCCCGATTGAGATGGCGATACCACGGGATGTTCTGGGTAGAAGTACTCATTTTACTCTCCCGACGATTTTTGTTGTTGTGCCGGGTGGTGACTTTGCCTTACCCGGCCTACGGTCGAAAATCCAGGCCGGGCAAGCGAAGCGCCCCCGGCGACCCGCGATTACGCCTTTTCCGCCAGCAGTTGGTTTGCCAGCGCTTTCAGTTCCGGCAGATAGTGTTCATCTACCGGGGCAAAGGGTTTACGGCACAGTGGGACAGAAACCACATCCATATAGTGCAGTACTGTTTTCAGGCCGCGGAACACGCCAACCTTAATAAGCAGATCGATAACCTTATTGCACTCGGTTTGCAGCTTTTGCGCCGTGCGAATGTCACCTTCTTTGAGCGCTTTCACAATTCCCTGATAGCGCCACCCCATGATGTTGTAAGTGCTACCGATACCGCCATCTGCGCCCGCGAGCAGTCCGGAAGCGAAGATTTCGTCATAGCCGTTATAAAGCACCAGATCGGGATGAGCGCGGCGGATCTGTTCCATCTGATAGAGATCGCCTGAAGTTTGCTTCAGAGCACCAACGCCCGGCAGCGTCACCAGCGTGTTGATCTGATCCAGCGTCAGTTTTACGCCGCTCAGCGCCGGAATGTTATAGACCACCATCGGTAAACCATCAGCGGAATCAATAATTGCGCGGTAGTGATCGCAATGTTCTTCAAAGCTGAACGGATAGTAAAACGGTGTAACGGCCGAAACGGCATCAAAGCCGTAACGATGTGCCGCGCTCGCCAGCTGTTGGCTCTCTTCAGTACTCACCGTGCCAACGTGGGCGATCAGCGTCACCTTACCTTTCGCCTCTTCGGCAACAATTTCCAGTACCTGCTCTCTTTCAACGCGGTTTTGGACAAAGGCCTCACCCGTTGAGCCACCGACATAGAGCCCGTCTACACCCTGACCAATGTTGAAACGCACCAGGCGGCGCAAACTCTCGATGTCCAGTCTCTGTTGGTTATCGAATGGGGTTAACAACGCTGGCATTACGCCTTTTAAATCTCTTGCCATAACGACCTCTGACGATGATTAGTGTTATCTGACTGCATACCTTTATACCTGTTATACCAGATCAAATAAGCAGCAATACAATAGAGAACGCTTATAGTGCGATCTACTTCACTAAACACGTCATCCTTCGAGCCGCCTCTGCGTTAGCTGCGTTCGCTCACCCCTGTCACATAGTTATCTATGCTCCAGGGAACTCGCTCTCCTGCCGCCTTGATGCAACTTGAATGATTTTGTGTTTAAACGATCGTCAGGATCGCGATCACTTACGCAATTTTTTACTTTTGCTGAAGGCGTGCCAGGTCGCGGAAACGCTGTTGAGGTGTTCTTGCAGTGCGCGGTCAGCTTCCTCAGGATCGCGCTGACGAATAGCTTCTACAATCGCGATATGCTGCTGATAACTCACGTTGTTGTGCTCATACAACTCTTGATCGGCAACGGTCGGACGGGCGGCAATCAGCCAGTCTAACAGCGCAACATGGATAGCCATAAAGATAGGATTACCCGGGATCTCAGCCAGTACACGGTGAAAATCAACGTCCGAGCGGATGAACAACGTATTGTCATCGAGCGACTGGCTGTTGATCTCCAGTGCTTTAGCCAGTCTGTCGATTTGCTCATCTGTCGCATGTTCGGCGGCGTATCGTACCAGGCTGGATTCAAAGAACAGTCGCAACTGCTCGAAGTGGGCAATGCCGCCGGGATGTGCGAGGAAATCTTTCGCCATACCAGACAGCTCGCTAATGATGGTATCAGCTGAAGGACGCGAAACGCGGGCGCGCTCGCCGTTGTTGATTTGTACCAGACCTTTGCGTTTTAACGCGGCCAGCGCTTCTCGTACAGAAGGACGGCCCACGTTAAAGAAGGCCATCAGCTCCCGCTCAGACGGCAACTGTTCGCCCTCGCCAAATTCCCGACGACGAATCATCTGCTCCAGTTCTTCTTCAACCATTTCAGACAGTTTTTTACGCGCCAACGGGCGATTGCGTAAGCTACGGCCAATGGTGGATGGAGAGTCTTCAGCTTGCGAATCAAATGCGTTCATAGGGTCCATTCAGCTAAGTCGTGGTGATAAACAACAGCGGGTTTATCCTAACACAGGATCGAAAGCAGGGTGAAATGATGGACGATCTGATCCGGCTGGCTTATTGATAATATACGTAACAGCAATATTATTTTAAGCGAGTATCTTCTGCCTCATTTTAATTGAATGGAGTTAAATAGCTTCATGAAAATTATGAACATGAACGTGATAATTTATCATAACATTCTATTTTATAACGATAAATAATTACATCATTGAATTAAAAATAAGATATTCACTCCATAAAAAATGCCCAGAAAAATATAACATCCGTTTTGACAACAGCATTATTACCGGATTTATCTTCTTCTCTGGCATGGAGTGAAACAATGTTCGGCATCATTATCTCTGTCATCGTTTTATTAACGATGGGTTACCTGATCCTCAAAAACTACAAACCGCAGGTCGTGCTGGCCGCCGCCGGGATCTTTCTGATGATCTGCGGCGTTTGGCTGGGCTACGGCGCGTTGGTCGCTGACGACAAAAGCAGTGGCTATCTACTGTTCGATATTTACAACGAAATTTTGCGTATGCTCTCCAACCGTGCGGCCGGACTGGGGTTATCAATCATGGCGGTGGGCGGTTATGCCCGTTATATGGACAGAATGGGGGCCAGCAGAGCGATGGTTAGCCTGTTAAGTCGCCCGCTCAAGCTAATCCGTTCCCCCTATGTAGTTCTTGCCGCCACCTATGTGATTGGTCAGATCATGGCGCAATTCATTACCAGCGCATCCGGGTTAGGTATGTTGCTGATGGTGACGCTGTTCCCAACACTGGTTAGTCTTGGCGTGAGCCGTTTATCCGCTGTTGCGGTCATTGCCACTTCGATGTCGATTGAATGGGGCATTCTGGAAACCAACTCTATTTTTGCCGCGCAGGTCGCGGGCATGAAAATCGCCACCTATTTCTTTCAATACCAGTTGCCCGTCGCGTCGTGTGTCATTGTCGCCGTCGCCATTGCGCATTTTTTCGTTCAGCGTCAATTTGATAAAAAAGCCGCACCGGAAAGTAACGGATTTGCGGAACAAAAGACGCTGGAAAACGTACCTCCGCTCTATTACGCCATTCTACCTGTCATGCCGCTGATCCTGATGCTGGGCTCGCTTGCCCTTGCACAAATGGGACTAATGAAAGCAGAGTTGAATCTGGTGGTGGTGATGTTGATGAGCATGACGCTGACTATGTTTGTTGAATTCCTGCATAAACATAATCTGCGCGAAACGATGGATGATGTGCAGGCTTTTTTTGACGGCATGGGGACGCAGTTTGCCAACGTTGTCACGCTGGTGGTCGCCGGTGAAATCTTTGCGAAAGGGTTGACGACTATCGGGACTGTCGACGCCGTCATAAAAGGCGCAGAGCATTCCGGTCTTGGCGGCATCGGCGTGATGATCATCATGGCTGTAGTCATTGCCGCCTGTGCGATCGTCATGGGGTCAGGCAACGCGCCGTTTATGTCTTTTGCCAGCCTCATTCCGGATATTGCCGCCGGGCTGCATATTCCTGCCGTAGTAATGATTATGCCGATGCATTTTGCCACTACGCTGGCCCGGGCGGTGTCACCCATTACCGCGGTCATTGTCGTGACATCGGGTATTGCCGGCGTATCGCCCTTTGAAGTGGTAAAACGTACAGCAATCCCGATGGCAGTAGGATTTGTGGTGAATATGGTAGCCACCATCGCTCTGTTTTATTGATGCCAAAGCCAGAAAACAGAACAGGCCCCAAAGGGCCTGTTTTTTATTTCACTATTTATTTCACTACGCGCAGCGCTGGACGCCCACCGCGAGGCGGTGGCGGAGTATCATCCGGATCGTTGTCGTCGCCATTATCAGGCTTATCGCCATCAATGACCGACATGACCGTTTCACTCTCAAAACCAGACGCGTCGTTGTCGTCATCATTTAAGCTGGCAACATCTTCGTCGTAGGCGGCTTCCGGTTCGAACATCGTACCGGCGCCATTTTCACGTGCATAAATTGCCAGAACGGCAGCCAACGGCACAGACACCTGACGCGGCACACCACCGAAGCGCGCGTTAAAGCGCACTTCATCGTTAGCCAGTTCCAGGTTGCCCACCGCACGCGGTGCAATATTCAGAACAATTTGCCCGTCACGCGCATATTCCATTGGAACCTGCACGTCCTGGAGCGTCACATCCACCACCAGATGCGGCGTGAGCTGGTTGTCCAGCAACCACTCATAGAACGCGCGCAGCAGATACGGACGGCGTGGTGTTAGCTGTGGCAAATCCATACAGATTAACCCCGGCCCAGACGCATTTCACGTTCAGGCTCAGTCAGAGAAGCCAGGAAAGAGTCACGTTCGAAGACGCGAGTCATGTACCCTTTCAGTTCTTTCGAACCTGCACCGTTGAATTCAATACCCAGCTGCGGTAAACGCCACAGCAGCGGCGCCAGGTAGCAGTCTACCAGGCTGAACTCATCGCTCAGGAAGTAAGGTTTCTGGCCAAATACTGGCGCGATTGCCAGCAGTTCTTCGCGCAGACGCTTACGCGCGACTTCGGCTTCAGATGCAGAACCGTTCACGATGACATTCATCAGCGTGTACCAGTCTTTTTCAATACGCTGCATGTACAGGCGGCTTTCACCACGCGCAACCGGGTAAACCGGCATCAGCGGCGGATGCGGGAAGCGCTCATCCAGGTATTCCATAATGATGCGAGATTCCCACAGGGTCAGCTCACGATCCACCAGTGTCGGTACGCTCTGATTCGGGTTGAGGTCGATCAGATCCTGAGGTGGATTGTCCTTCTCCACATGCTCAATCTCGAAACTAACACCTTTCTCAGCCAGCACAATGCGGACCTGATGGCTATAGATGTCAGTAGGACCAGAAAACAGCGTCATTACCGAACGTTTGTTGGCAGCGACAGCCATGAAAACCTCCAGGTATATTCAGAATTTTTACTGCTACCAGCCACTCAGTGGCCAGCCAGAAGTGATGTCACCCAGGCTCGGGAAAGTCATTGCTGTTCAAAATACAAACAAAAAATGAACGATACCGGACATTTGGGCAGAAAATTGGATGATAGTTTACCAGATTTTGTGACCTTTGTGGTGAGTCGATTCTTGAAATGGGGAAAAAGAGGTGGCAATCAGCGGATTAGCGTGGATCTGAGGCGAGAAATAACGATAAAAAAACCCGCCGAAGCGGGTTTTTTCGCAAATTGTCGTCTGCCAAAGCAGAGTACAATTAACGTTTGGAGAACTGAGGACGACGACGTGCTTTACGCAGACCGACTTTCTTACGTTCAACCTGACGAGCATCACGGGTAACGAAGCCAGCTTTACGCAGTTCGCCACGCAGGGATTCGTCGTACTCCATCAGAGCGCGGGTGATACCGTGACGGATCGCACCAGCCTGACCAGAGATACCACCACCTTTAACAGTGATGTACAGATCCAGTTTCTCAACCATGTCGACAAGTTCCAGCGGCTGACGAACTACCATGCGGGCAGTTTCACGACCGAAGTACTGTTCCAGAGAACGTTGGTTGATTACGATTTTACCACTGCCCGGTTTGATGAAAACGCGAGCTGCGGAACTTTTGCGGCGACCAGTGCCGTAGTATTGATTTTCAGCCATTGCCTATAATCCCGATTAGATGTCAAGAACTTGCGGTTGCTGTGCCGCGTGGTTGTGCTCGTTGCCAGCGTAAACTTTCAGTTTACGGAACATAGCACGACCCAGCGGGCCTTTTGGCAGCATGCCTTTAACCGCGATTTCAAGCACACGCTCAGGACGGCGAGCAATCATCTCTTCAAAGGTCGCTTGTTTGATACCACCGATGTGGCCGGTGTGGTGATAGTACACTTTGTCAGTACGCTTGTTGCCGGTTACAGCAACTTTGTCAGCGTTCAGAACGATGATGTAATCACCGGTATCTACGTGCGGAGTATATTCCGCTTTGTGCTTACCGCGCAGGCGCAGAGCCAGTTCGGAAGCCAGACGGCCCAGAGTTTTACCGGTCGCGTCAACAACATACCAGTCGCGTTTTACGGTTTCTGGTTTAGCTGTAAAAGTTTTCATTAAAAGCTTACCCAAATAAATAAGTTACACGTTGGTGAACACCCAAACGTTTTATCAGTTGAGGTTCACACGACATTGTCCAGCAAACCTACCCCTTCGAATAGCCTATGCCGGCGCATAGAAAGTTTTGGGAAAAAAACTCTCTCGTAACGTGGGGTCGCAAGATTATAGAGAAGTCAGGGTCAAAGATCGACCCCTTTATGTGATTTGCGGCAGGTTTAACCGGCTAAATGTTCCCGCTTCAGATACTCTTCGCTTTGCATCTCCTGCAAACGCGACAAACAACGCTGAAATTCAAACTTCAGACGCTCGCCCTGATAAATTTCATAGAGGGGTGATGCCGCACTGACCACCAGCTTGACGTGGCGTTCATAGAACTCATCCACCAATGCGATAAAGCGTCGCGCTTCACTCTCCATCAGCGGGGTCATGACCGGCACATCAGACAACAGCACCGTGTGAAACAGACGCGACAACGCAATGTAGTCATGCTGACTCCGGGCATCGACACAGAGCGTGGTAAACGACACCGCCAGCGTCTGATTTTCTACAGCCAGGGTTTGCATAGGACGATGGTTAATCTCCAGCGTTGGCGCATGTTCACCTTTGGTTCCCGCTAATGCCAGCCAGAGCTTATCCATCTGCTGGCGGGTTTCCTCATTCAATGGCGACAACCACAAATGCGCCTGCGTTAAGGTACGCAGACGATAATCGACGCCGGCATCGACATTCATGATGTCACAATGCTGTTTGATGGCATCAATGGCAGGAAGAAAACGCGTGCGTTGCAAACCGTTGCGATATAGCTCATCTGGCGGAATATTGGAGGTCGCCACCAGCGTAATGCCACGGGCAAACAGCGCCTTCATCAGGCCGCCAAGCAGCATGGCGTCGGTGATATCAGAAACAAAAAATTCGTCGAAGCACAGCACGTCCGTTTCGGCCTTAAAGCGGTCGGCGATGATTTCCAGCGGATCGCTCTGCCCTTGTAAGGCAGTAAGCTCTTCATGCACGCGCAGCATAAAACGGTGAAAGTGCAAACGCTGTTTACGTTCGCCCGGCAGGCTATGGTAAAACAGATCCATCAGCCAGGTTTTTCCACGCCCAACTCCGCCCCACATATACAAGCCACGCACCGATGCGTTGATCGGCGACTCACGCTTGCCCAGCAATTTACCAAAACGCGCCATCAGTCCGCTCTCCTGCGGTGCAGGACGTGCTGGTGTCGTAAGCGCCTGGAAAATTGTTTCCAGTCGATTCACGGCTTCGAGTTGTACGTTGTCGGGCTGATGACTGCCGTCGCTGAGGGCTTGCTGGTAACGCGATGTCGGGGAAAGGCTTTGCATGATGTTATTGTTATTCCTTGAGAATCGATGTGCCGTCGCTCACGGTTGACGAAAAAAAGGCCGTTCTACATTACGTGATATAAACACGGGATTCCACTTCTACGGGATTAGCGGTTATAGTGGCATAATCAGGCGCAGGCATGGAGCCTAAAGCCAACACCCTACGGAAACACAAGACAACGGGAGATGTTCATGACCTGGGAATATGCGCTAATTGGGTTAGTCGTCGGTATCATTATTGGTGCTGTAGCCATGCGTTTTGGTAATCGTAAATTACGCCAACAGCAGGCATTGCAGTACGAACTGGAAAAAAATAAAGCTGAGCTGGAAGAGTACCGCGAAGAGCTGGTGAGCCACTTTGCCCGCAGCGCTGAATTGCTGGATAACATGGCGGACGATTATCGTCAGATTTACCAACACATGGCGAAAAGCTCCAGCAACCTGCTGCCGGGTATGTCGCCGGAAAACAACCCGTTCCGTAACCGTCTGGCAGAGTCTGAAGCAGGCAACGATCAGGCGCCGGTTCAGATGCCACGTGACTATTCTGAAGGGGCATCCGGCCTGCTGCGTAGCGGCGCAAAGCGCGACTAACCGCACATCGTTAAGAAATTTATTGGGCGCAGCAATTGCGCCCTCCGCTTCTCTTCCTGTCCCAGCTATTATTTAGTCGTTAGCCGCATTGTGACCTAACCGAAAATTCAATAACATCAACCTGTTTTGAATCATCTTCCGTTTACTCAAGGTACGAGAGCAGGATCCATGAAAAAACAAACCCAGCTGTTGAGTGCATTAGCGTTAAGTGTCGGGTTAACTCTCTCGGCGCCATTCCCGGCCATTGCGTCGATTCCCGGCCAGGTTCCCGGTCAGGCAGCGCTTCCCAGCCTCGCTCCGATGCTGGAGAAAGTGTTACCAGCAGTGGTGAGCGTAAGGGTCGAAGGCACCGCCACTCAGGGGCAGAAAGTCCCGGAAGAGTTCAAAAAGTTTTTTGGTGATGAACTTCCCGATCAACCTTCACAACCTTTTGAAGGGCTGGGTTCAGGGGTCATTATTGATGCCGCCAAAGGCTACGTCCTGACCAATAACCACGTCATTAACCAGGCGCAAAAAATCAGCGTTCAGCTTAATGATGGCCGTGAGTTCGACGCTAAGCTTATCGGCAGCGACGATCAGAGCGATATCGCACTGCTACAAATTCAGCACCCCAGCAACCTGACACAAATTGCTATTGCCGACTCAGACAAACTCCGCGTAGGTGATTTCGCGGTGGCTGTGGGTAACCCGTTCGGTTTGGGTCAAACGGCCACCTCCGGCATTGTATCGGCTTTAGGTCGCAGTGGGTTGAACCTGGAAGGTCTGGAAAACTTTATTCAGACTGACGCCTCTATCAACCGCGGTAACTCAGGCGGCGCATTGCTCAACCTGAACGGTGAGCTGATCGGTATTAACACCGCGATTCTGGCCCCCGGCGGCGGCAGCATCGGGATTGGTTTTGCAATCCCGAGCAACATGGCGCGCACGCTGGCACAGCAGCTGATGCAGTTTGGTGAAATCAAACGCGGTCTGTTGGGTATCAAAGGCACCGAAATGACCTCGGATATCGCCAAAGCGTTCAAACTGGACGTACAGCGTGGCGCGTTTGTCAGTGAGGTTCTGCCTAACTCCGGCTCCGCAAAAGCGGGAGTGAAATCTGGTGACGTCATTACCAGCCTCAACGGTAAACCGCTCAACAGCTTCGCCGAACTGCGTTCACGCATTGCGACAACCGAACCTGGGACCAAGGTCAAACTGGGCCTGCTGCGTAACGGTAAACCGCTGGAGGTTGAAGTCACCCTCGATACCAGCACATCTTCGTCCGCCAGCGCAGAGATGATTGCGCCTGCGTTGCAAGGTGCCACGCTCAGCGACGGTCAGTTAAAAGACGGCACCAAAGGCATCAGAATTGATAACGTAGAAAAAAGCAGCCCTGCCGCACAGGCCGGTCTGCATAAAGATGACGTTATCATTGGTGTTAACCGCGATCGCGTAAACTCAATCGCCGAAATGCGCAAAGTGCTGGAAGCGAAACCGTCGATCATTGCTCTGCAGGTGGTGCGCGGTAACGAGAGTATTTACCTGCTCCTGCGTTAACGCATGCAACCGGACATCAGCCCCTCGTGTGATGTCCGGTAAACTCGTGATATGCTGCTGCCGTTCCCTTTATTAATGACGCCGCCATCATGTTTGTGAAGCTTTTACGTTCGGTCGCGATTGGTTTAATCGTCGGCGCCATCCTGCTGGCCGCGATGCCCTCTCTGCGAAAAATTAAT
The DNA here is from genome assembly GCF_030332695.1 of Citrobacter sp. Cpo089. Classification (NCBI taxonomy): domain Bacteria; kingdom Pseudomonadati; phylum Pseudomonadota; class Gammaproteobacteria; order Enterobacterales; family Enterobacteriaceae; genus Citrobacter; species Citrobacter sp. Cpo089. The sequence continues at coordinate 46,354 of NZ_JAOWHJ010000031.1, forward strand.
ACGCTTACCGCACCGCAGTTCGACAGTGCAGATGAAACGCCCGCTAGCTATAACCCGGCGGTTCGCCGCGCAGCGCCTGCCGTCGTGAACGTTTATAACCGCAGTATGAACAGTACCGCGCACAACCAGCTTGAGATCCGCACGCTCGGCTCAGGCGTTATCATGGATCAGCGCGGCTATATCATTACCAATAAGCACGTCATTAACGATGCCGACCAAATCATCGTCGCATTGCAGGACGGTCGCGTATTTGAAGCGCTGCTTGTGGGGTCTGATACGTTAACCGACCTTGCGGTGCTGAAAATCAACGCCACTGGCGGGCTGCCAACAATCCCAATTAATAACAAACGCGTGCCGCACATTGGTGACGTGGTACTCGCCATCGGTAACCCGTACAACCTTGGGCAAACCATCACTCAGGGGATCATCAGCGCCACCGGTCGAATTGGCCTGAACCCAACAGGACGGCAAAACTTCCTGCAAACAGATGCTTCCATCAACCACGGAAACTCCGGCGGTGCGCTGGTCAACTCACTGGGTGAATTGATGGGGATTAACACGCTGTCATTTGATAAGAGCAACGATGGCGAAACCCCGGAAGGGATCGGCTTTGCCATTCCGTTTCAGTTGGCGACTAAAATCATGGATAAGCTGATTCGTGACGGGCGCGTGATTCGTGGCTACATCGGCATCAGCGGTCGCGAAATTGCACCACTGCACGCTCAGGGCGGCGGGATGGATCAAATTCAGGGGATTGTGGTTAACGAAGTAGCCCCGGACGGTCCGGCTGCGCAGGCAGGCATTCAGGTTAACGATCTGATTATCTCGGTCAATAACAAACCGGCAGTGTCTGCACTGGAAACGATGGACCAGGTGGCAGAGATTCGACCAGGTTCAGTTATCTCCGTTGTCGTGATGCGTGATGACAAACAGTTGACGCTGCAGGTAACGATCCAGGAATACCCAGCCACCAATTAACGTCACGTCTGGCGGCCTACTGACCATAAAAAAACCGGAGCATGTTTGAACTGCACCCAAAAAGTTGGACACCCAACGAAGTAAGGTGCAGTTTTTTATGAGCAAGTATTCTCTCAGCTTCAAGCTTGAGGTTGTGCAGCACTATCTTTCCGGGCTGGAAGGACAGGAGGCGACTGCAAAACGTTTTGGTATCGATCACAGTGCCGTTCGTAAATGGTCTGCCGCCTGGAAGCTCCATGGCGAAGCCGGGCTTACAACCCGGCATTTCACCTATTCTCCTGCTTTTAAAGAGTCCGTTATCCTGCATATGCGTGAACACCAGCTGTCTGTTCGCGAAGTCTGTGCAAAATTCACTATCCCTGCCTTTTCCACTGTTAGTCAGTGGGAACGACTGTATGATGAAGGGGGATTAGAAGCCCTTACAGACAGTCGACGCAGGAAAAAAACGATGCCAGAACGCCCTGAGAATCACCCCGTCCCTCCTTTGCAGACCCCCCTTGCTCCGGATGAACGTGAGGAACTTGAACAACTGCGTGCTGAAGTGGCATATCTAAAAAAGCTGCAGGCCTTACTCAGGGAAAGAAGCACGTCAGGACGCGGGATAAAGCGCAGGTCGTGAATGAGTTAAGGCTGAAGTTCCCTCTTGCACGCTTGTTAAAAGCTGCAGGACTGGCAAGAAGCACGTTCTACTGGCAACTGGCCAACGGTAAAAAACCAGACAAATATGCCGATGATAAGCAGCATATTTTAACGCTGTTCCATAAACATAAAGGACGGTATGGATACAGGCGAATCACGCTGGCTGGCCGCCGGGAAGGAAGCTTACTGAACCATAAAACGGTTCAGAGGTTAATGAAGGTGTTAGATTTAACCTGTTGTATCAGAAGGAAGAAATATAACTCTTACAAAGGCCGGCATGGGAAAGTTGCGGGTAATGTACTGAACCGGCAGTTCAGTGTGGATAAACCCAACCAGAAGTGGGTAACAGATGTCACGGAATTTAAAATAAGCGGAGAAAAGCTGTATCTGTCCCCGGTTCTGGATCTGTATAACGGAGAAATAGTAGCGTATCAGATGGAGTCCCGTCCTCTTCTGTCGATGGTGGATAACATGCTGTCGAAGGCTATATCTGTACTGGGCAAAAACGAATACCCGCTGCTCCACTCAGATCAGGGCTGGCAATATCAGATGGCGCATTATCAGAACCGGCTAAAGGAGGCGGGTCTAAAACAGAGCATGTCAAGAAAGGGAAACTGTCATGACAATGCAGTGATGGAGAGCTTCTTCGGCACACTGAAATCTGAGTGTTTTTACCTCACGGAACACAAGAATATCAGCGAGTTGCGCATGGCTATCGATGACTACATCCACTATTACAACCATGAAAGAATAAAACAGAAACTGAAAGGCCTGAGTCCGGTAGAGTACCGAACCCAGGCCCAGATAACCGCTTAAAATAAACTGTCCAACATTATGGGGTCAGTTCA
>NZ_JAOWHJ010000032.1:0-83108 GCF_030332695.1 Citrobacter sp. Cpo089
AACTGCACCCAAAAAGTTGGACACCCAACGAAGTAAGGTGCAGTTTTTTATGAGCAAGTATTCTCTCAGCTTCAAGCTTGAGGTTGTGCAGCACTATCTTTCCGGGCTGGAAGGACAGGAGGCGACTGCAAAACGTTTTGGTATCGATCACAGTGCCGTTCGTAAATGGTCTGCCGCCTGGAAGCTCCATGGCGAAGCCGGGCTTACAACCCGGCATTTCACCTATTCTCCTGCTTTTAAAGAGTCCGTTATCCTGCATATGCGTGAACACCAGCTGTCTGTTCGCGAAGTCTGTGCAAAATTCACTATCCCTGCCTTTTCCACTGTTAGTCAGTGGGAACGACTGTATGATGAAGGGGGATTAGAAGCCCTTACAGACAGTCGACGCAGGAAAAAAACGATGCCAGAACGCCCTGAGAATCACCCCGTCCCTCCTTTGCAGACCCCCCTTGCTCCGGATGAACGTGAGGAACTTGAACAACTGCGTGCTGAAGTGGCATATCTAAAAAAGCTGCAGGCCTTACTCAGGGAAAGAAGCACGTCAGGACGCGGGATAAAGCGCAGGTCGTGAATGAGTTAAGGCTGAAGTTCCCTCTTGCACGCTTGTTAAAAGCTGCAGGACTGGCAAGAAGCACGTTCTACTGGCAACTGGCCAACGGTAAAAAACCAGACAAATATGCCGATGATAAGCAGCATATTTTAACGCTGTTCCATAAACATAAAGGACGGTATGGATACAGGCGAATCACGCTGGCTGGCCGCCGGGAAGGAAGCTTACTGAACCATAAAACGGTTCAGAGGTTAATGAAGGTGTTAGATTTAACCTGTTGTATCAGAAGGAAGAAATATAACTCTTACAAAGGCCGGCATGGGAAAGTTGCGGGTAATGTACTGAACCGGCAGTTCAGTGTGGATAAACCCAACCAGAAGTGGGTAACAGATGTCACGGAATTTAAAATAAGCGGAGAAAAGCTGTATCTGTCCCCGGTTCTGGATCTGTATAACGGAGAAATAGTAGCGTATCAGATGGAGTCCCGTCCTCTTCTGTCGATGGTGGATAACATGCTGTCGAAGGCTATATCTGTACTGGGCAAAAACGAATACCCGCTGCTCCACTCAGATCAGGGCTGGCAATATCAGATGGCGCATTATCAGAACCGGCTAAAGGAGGCGGGTCTAAAACAGAGCATGTCAAGAAAGGGAAACTGTCATGACAATGCAGTGATGGAGAGCTTCTTCGGCACACTGAAATCTGAGTGTTTTTACCTCACGGAACACAAGAATATCAGCGAGTTGCGCATGGCTATCGATGACTACATCCACTATTACAACCATGAAAGAATAAAACAGAAACTGAAAGGCCTGAGTCCGGTAGAGTACCGAACCCAGGCCCAGATAACCGCTTAAAATAAACTGTCCAACATTATGGGGTCAGTTCACAGTGCCCGGTTTTTTCATATCCGCAACTTACTGATGACGCTTACGTAAATTCTCAATCACTGTCGTCAGGTCGAGATCCTGGTCTTGCAGCAGCACCAGCAGGTGATACATGAGATCAGAAGCTTCATTTGTCAGCTCAAAACGGTCGTTCACCGTCGCGGCCAGCGCGGTTTCTACGCCTTCTTCACCCACTTTCTGTGCGATGCGTTTGGTGCCGCTGGCATACAGTTTCGCGGTGTAGGAGCTGGCTGGGTCAGCGGTTTTACGTTCGGCCAGCAGTTGCTCCAGCTGATACAGGAACAGCCACTGGTGGCTGGCGTCACCAAAGCAGCTTGAAGTGCCTTTATGGCAGGTCGGGCCAATCGGGTTAACCAGCACCAGCAGGGTGTCGTTGTCGCAGTCAGGCGCAATGCTCACCACATTCAGGAAGTGACCGGAGGTCTCTCCTTTGGTCCACAGGCGCTGCTTGGTCCGCGAGAAAAAGGTTACTTTGCCGCTTTCGAGCGTTTTATCCAGCGCCTCCGGGTTCATATAACCCAGCATCAATACTTCACCGGAAACCGCATGCTGCACGATGACTGGCATCAGTCCGTCGGTTTTTTCCCAGTCCAGCTCGCGGCATTGTTGCTTCGTTAACATATCCTGATCTCCACGCCCTGTGTTGCCAGGTACGCTTTTAATTCGCCAATATTGATAATTTGTTTGTGGAAGACGGAGGCGGCAAGCGCGCCGTCAACGTCGGCATCCCGGAAGGCTTCGAGAAAGTGTTCCATGGTGCCCGCGCCACCGGAGGCAATCAGCGGGACGTGGCAAACGTCACGTACTTTTTTCAGTTGTTCCAGGTCATAACCGTTACGTACGCCGTCCTGGTTCATCATGTTCAGGACGATTTCGCCCGCGCCGCGTTTTTGGACCTCCTGCACCCAGTCCAGTGTTTCCCACTGCGTGACGCGGGTACGGCTTTCATCTCCGGTATACTGATTTACATGATATTTACCAGTATCGGCGTCATACCAGGTATCAATGCCCACCACGATGCACTGCACGCCGAAGCGGTCCGCCAGACGGGTGATAAGCTCCGGTTCGGCCAGCGCCGGGGAGTTGATGGAGATTTTGTCCGCCCCGAAGGAGAGAATGCGCGCCGCATCGTCGATGGATTTAATGCCGCCAGCTACGCAGAACGGGATATCGATCACTTCCGCCACGCGTGATACCCAGCTTTTATCCACTACGCGGCCATCGCTGGAAGCGGTGATATCATAGAACACCAGTTCATCTGCGCCTTCATCGGCATAGCGTTTTGCCAGCGGGACGATGTCACCAATAATCTCGTGATTGCGGAACTGGACGCCTTTTACCACCTGCCCGTCACGGACGTCCAGACAAGGAATTATGCGTTTTGCCAGCATTGAATGGCCTCCTCAACGGTGAACTTTCCTTCCAGCAGGGCGCGTCCGACGATCACGCCGCGAACTCCGGTCCCGCGCAGGGCCGCTACGTCCTCGATTCCGCCAATGCCGCCAGATGACTGAAATGCCACCTGCGGGTATTTAGCGCACACTTCTTCATACAGCGCGACGTTTGAGCCGGCCAGCGTGCCGTCGCGGGAGATATCGGTGCACAGCACGTGCTTCAGGCCGACGGATAAATAGGTCTCAACCAGTTCTTCCAGTGAAACCCCGGAATCTTCCTGCCAGCCACTGACTGCAACCTGTTTATTACCGTGCTCGTCAATACGAACGTCCAGCGCCAGTACCAGCGCGTCGGCACCAAAACGGGCAAACCAGCTCTTGACTATCTCGGGGGATTTTACCGCCGTCGAACCCACCACCACGCGCGCCACACCTGCGTCAAGAAGCGCCGCCACGTCTGCTTCTGTACGCACGCCGCCGCCAACCTGAACCGGAACGTTGACGCCAGCGACCAGCGTTTTGATCAGCGGGATCTGGCGCTGTGCCGGGTCTTTCGCGCCGGTTAAATCAACCAGGTGCAGCACTTCAGCACCCTGGGCTGCATAATCCTGCAAACGGGGGAGAGGATCGTTGCCGTAATCACGTTGCTTAGCGTAATCGCCCTGATGAAGACGCACCACCGTGCCGTCGATTAAATCTAATGCCGGAATAATCATTACATCTCCAGAAAGTTTTTCAGCAACTGTGCCCCAGCCGCGCCCGAACGTTCCGGGTGAAACTGTACGCCAAAGAAATTGTCCTTTTGTACTGCCGCGGTAAACGGTTCGCCGTAATTGCACTGGGCGATGGTCCACGGGTTTACCGGCATAGCGTAGCTGTGTACAAAGTAGAAATACGCACCATCTTCAATGCCCTGGAACAGACGGTTCCCCGCCTGCGGATAGACGCGATTCCAGCCCATATGCGGCAGCGGCAGACCGAAATCGGTCATCTTCGGGACGTCCTGTTCAATAATGCCCAGTAGTGAGACACCGTTACTCTCTTCGCTGCGACGGCCCAGCAGTTGCATACCTAAACAGATCCCCAGTACCGGTTGCGTACAGGCTTTAATCAGTTCAATCAGTTCGCGCTCGTGCAACTGGTCCATAGCCGCCTGCGCGGTGCCGACGCCCGGCAGAAACAGTTTATCGGCGCGCAGCACCACGTCCGGGTCACGGCTGACAACGGGATCATATCCGTGGCGTGCGACGGCGGATTTTACCGAGTGCAGATTGGCGCAGCCGGTGTCCAGAATCACCACGTTCATTACAGCACTCCTTTTGAAGAGGGCAGCGTGTCGCCTTCTACACGAATCGCCTGACGCAGCGTACGGCCAAAGGCTTTAAACAGGCTCTCCACACGGTGATGGTCATTTTTGCCTTTGGTTTTCAGGTGTAGGGTGACGCCCATGGTGTAGGAGAGTGAACGGAAGAAGTGTTCGATCATCTCCGTGCTCAGATCGCCAACGCGCTGGTAGGTAAACTCCGCGCGGTACTCCAGGTGTGGGCGGCCGGAGATATCCAGCGCGCAACGTGCCAGGCACTCATCCATTGGCAGTACAAAACCAAAACGGTTGATGCCGCGTTTATCGCCTAACGCCAGCTTTAAGGCTTCGCCCAGCGCCAGACCGGTATCTTCAACGGTGTGGTGATCGTCTATATACAGATCGCCCTTGACGGCAATCTCCATGCGAAAACCGCCGTGGGTGGCGATTTGATCCAGCATGTGGTCAAAGAAGCCAACGCCAGTATTGATTTTGCTGCGGCCTTCGCGGTCCAGCCAGACTTTGACGTCAATCTGCGTTTCTTTTGTATTACGCTCAACGTGTGCGTAGCGGTCACGTTTGGTCAACTGCTCGCCGATCATCGCCCAGTTTAGGGTGTCGCGATGGTAACGCAATCCGCTAATGCCCATGTTTTCAGCGAGCTGAATATCGGTCACCCGATCGCCAATGACGTAGCTGTTCGCCATATCCATGGCCTGTTCAACCAGATACTGTTCAACCAGCTTCACTTTTGGCTTACGGCAATCACACTCGTCCGCTGGCAGGTGCGGGCAGATCAATACTTCATCAAACTTCACGCCCTGAGAGGTGAAAATTTGCATCATCAGGTTATGCGGACCGTCAAAATCAGCCTGTGGGAAACTCTGGGTTCCGAGTCCATCCTGGTTGGTAATCATAACCAGCTTAAAACCTGCTTTTTGCAGTTTCAGTAAAACGGGAACAACTTCCGGCTCGAAGGCGAGTTTGTCAAAGCGATCGACCTGAAAGTCACTTGGCGGTTCGGAAATCAGGGTTCCATCACGGTCAATAAAAAGATACTTCTGGCTCATACTTGCTCCGCACGTAAGGCGTCAATGACGCGCTGGCTCTCTTCACGGGTTCCGACAGTAATTCGCAGGCAGCCGCTTAACGAAGGTTGTTTATTCTGATCTCGTAAGATAATGCCCTGATCCCACAAAGATTTAAATACGCTACTTGATGCGGTGAAGCGCGCCAAAACATAGTTGGTTTCAGAATCGAATACCTGCTCTACACAGCGAATTGTTTTCAGGTTATCTACCAGATACTGACGCTCTTCCAGGATCTGCTCTACGCGTTTACGCATGGCGGAAATCCCTTGCGGCGTCAGCGCCTGGGCGGCGATATCTGCCACCGGCGTAGAGAGCGGGTAAGGGGCAATCACTTTTAACAGCAGATTGATAACCTCTTCGTTCGCCAGCGTAAACCCGCAGCGTAAACCGGCGAGCGCAAACGCTTTGGACAACGTGCGTAATATCACCAGATGCGGATACTCAGACAGCCAGCCTGCCAGCGTGGCCTGCGGGCAAAACTCAATATAGGCCTCATCAGCGACCACAATAGCTTTACCCTGCGTCATTTCGAGCAGTGAACGCAGATCCTGCGGGTTTATCAGCTGACCGGTTGGGTTGTTCGGGCTGCAAACGTAGACTACCTTCACGCCATCAAGCTTGTCCGCGATGCCTTGCAAATTCAGTTGCCAGTTCTCAAGGGTCGGAACGGTGCGGCACTCAACGCCAATCGTTTCGGCACTGACGCTGTACATGCCGTAAGTCGGCGGGCAGTAGAGAATGGCATCTTTACCGGGTTCACAAAACGCGCGCACCAGCAGTTCGATCCCTTCATCTGCGCCGCGGCTGACCAGCACCTGCTCCGGTTTGACGCCAGCATACTGCGCGTAATTCTCAATCACCGCTTTCGGCTGACACTCCGGGTAGCGGTTCAGCGTCTGCTGACTGAGCTGGAACTCCACGGCAGTGGGGTATTCATTCGCGTTGAGCCAGACATCGCCGTTACCACCGAGACGACGGGCAGACTGATAGGGCGTTAATTCGCGAACATTCTTACGGGCTAAATCAGTGACGCTGAGAAAGTTGTCAGTGCTCATGCTTGCTCCTTCAGGGCGTTAACGCGCAGGGTGACGGCATTTTTGTGGGCAGTCAGTCGTTCAGCAGCGGCCAGTGTTTCAATGGTTGAGGCCAGGGCAGAGAAACCTTGTGGGGTTAATTCCTGTACGGTCATCCGTTTCTGGAAATCAGCCAGCCCAAGGCTTGAGCAGGTCGCGGTATAGCCGTAGGTCGGAAGAACGTGGTTGGTGCCAGAAGCATAGTCGCCTGCGGATTCTGGCGACCAGTCGCCGAGGAACACCGAACCGGCGCTGGTGATCTCATCAACCAGTTCACGCGCGTTGCGGGTCTGAATAATCAGGTGTTCCGGACCGTAGGCGTTAGATATTTCAACGCACTGCGCCAGATCTTTCGCCACGATTAAGCGGCTGGCGGAGAGTGCCTGACGTGCGGTCTCAGCGCGGGAAAGCTCAGCGAGCTGGCGTTCAACGGCTTTGGCAACGCCTTCGGCAAGCGTAGCGTCTGGCGTCAGTAGAATAACCTGCGAGTCGGGGCCGTGTTCTGCCTGAGAAAGCAGGTCAGAGGCAACAAAGTCCGGCGTCGCGCCGCTATCGGCGATAACCAGCACTTCGGACGGGCCAGCAGGCATGTCGATGGCCGCGCCGTCAAGACGCTGGCTGACCTGGCGTTTGGCTTCGGTCACATATGCATTGCCTGGCCCGAAGATTTTATCGACCTTAGGAATAGATTCGGTGCCCAGCGCCAGCGCGGCAATGGCCTGCGCGCCGCCCACATTAAACACCTCTTTTACGCCACACAGTTGCGCGGCGTAGAGGATTTCATCGGCAATCGGCGGCGGTGAGCACAGCACCACTTTTTTGCAGCCAGCGATGCGCGCCGGGGTCGCCAGCATTAATACAGTAGAAAACAGCGGCGCCGAACCTCCAGGAATATACAGGCCCACGGAAGCGATAGGGCGGGTAACCTGCTGGCAACGCACGCCCGGCTGGGTTTCGATATCCACCGGCGGCAGGATCTGCGCGGTGTGGAAAGTATCAATATTTCTCACCGCCGCCTGCATCGCTTGTTTTAGCTCGTTGCTCAGGCGACTGCTGGCTTGCTGGATTTCTTCCTCGGTCACGCGCAGCGCGCCAACCTCGGTTTTATCGAACTTTGCGCTGTATTCACGCAGCGCCCGGTCACCGTTATTTTTGACGTTCTCAAGGATCTCGGCCACCGTACGGCTGATGCTTTCAGAGGCGGAAATTGCCGGGCGCATCAGCAGTTCGCGCTGCTGCTCAGGGCTACAGCTATTCCAGTCAATCGGGGTATTGAAGCTCATGGTCGTTACTCCATCATCGGGTGTTGCCGGATGGCGGCGCTGCCTTATCCGGCCTACAAGACCCGTAATATCAATAATTGTGACAATTCTTGTAGGCCTGATAAGCGAAGCGCTATCAGGCAACAGATCACTCCATCATCTTCTCAATCGGCAACACCAGAATTGAGCTGGCACCGAGCGCTTTCAGTTTTTCCATTGTTTCCCAGAACAGGGTTTCGCTGCTGACCATGTGCATGGCAACGCGCTGCTGGTCGCCTGCCAGCGGCAGAATGGTAGGGCGCTCTGCGCCGGGCAGCAGGGCGATGACCTCGTCCAGACGCTCGCTCGGCGCGTGCATCATGATGTATTTGGATTCACGGGCCTGAATAACCCCCTGGATACGGGTCAGCAGTTTGTCGATCAGTTGTTGCTTGGCTTCGGCCATTTCGCCGTCGCGCTGAATCAGACAGGCTTTAGAGCGGTAGATCACTTCTACTTCGCGCAGACCGTTGGCTTCAAGCGTTGCGCCGGTGGACACCAGATCGCAAATCGCATCAGCCAGACCCGCACGGGGAGCGACTTCTACTGAGCCGTTTAACAGACAAGATTTAAACGAAACTCCTTTCTGATCGAGATAACGTTTGAGCAGGTGTGGGTAAGAGGTCGCGATACGTTTACCGTTCAGCGCTGCCGGGCCATCCCAGGCTTCATCAACCGGGGTTGCCAGCGAAAGACGGCAGCCGCCGAAGTCCAGACGGCGCAGGGTAAAATAGCGAGGGTCTTCACCCTGGGCCCGGCGGTTGAGCAGTTCCTCTTCCAGAACATTTTCCCCGATGATGCCGAGGTCAACGACACCGTCCATCACCAGACCTGGGATATCGTCATCACGCACGCGCAGAATATCGATCGGCATGTTCTCCGCCATCGCAATCAGGCGCTGGGTGTGAAGATTAATTTTAATGCCGCAACGGGCCAGTAATTCGCGTGAATCATCGCTTAAGCGGCCTGATTTCTGCATAGCTATGCGTAAACGGGTGTTGTCTAACATTCTTTATTCCTCGTTATCCTGTCTGAATCAGTTTGGGTCACGCACAAAAAAAGCCCCCGGAAGAAATCTTCCGGGGGCTTTCTCATACGCTCATGCACCGCTGGAAGATTTAAATGTCTCCCAGCACACATCGCCTGAAAGACTAGTCAGGATGATGGTGATGATGGTGTTTGAATTGAGCGCGTGTCATAAATTTTCTCGATGAATGTTTATTCATTTGATGTCTTTTAACCTAAACCACTTTAGCTACGGAAAGCAAGGGCTTTTTTTGATCATTAATTCATTTCATATTGATACTATGAATTGTCAGCCACCGTGGGCTGGCGTAGCCTTGCGTTATAGGCCAAAAGTCAGGAGAGAAGGCATGAAAAAGGTCGCAATTGTCGGGTTAGGTTGGTTAGGCATGCCGTTAGCCATGTCGCTGGCGGCGAGAGGCTGGCAGGTTACCGGCAGCAAAACCACATTGGATGGGGTGGAAGCGGCCCGCATGAGCGGTATCGAGAGTTACTCGCTGCGCCTGGAACCTGAACTGGTCTGTGAGGCTGACGATCTCGATGCACTGATGGACGCCGATGCGCTGGTCATTACGCTGCCTGCACGCCGTAGCGGTCCCGGGGAGGCATTTTACCTGCAGGCAATGCAGGAACTGGTGGACAGTGCGCTGGCGTACCGCATCCCTCGAATTATTTTTACCAGTTCGACGTCAGTCTATGGTGACGTTCAAGGAACAGTGAAAGAGGGAACGGCGCGTAATCCGGTCACGGCGAGCGGTCGTGTCCTGAAAGAACTTGAAGACTGGTTGCACAATTTGCCAGGTACGTCGGTGGATATTTTGCGTCTGGCCGGGTTGGTCGGTCCGGGAAGACATCCTGGTCGCTTCTTCGCTGGCAAGACGGCACCAGACGGACATCATGGCGTCAATCTGGTGCATCTGGACGATGTAGTTTCTGCCATCACGTTACTGCTGCAAGCGCCTAAAGGGGGACACATCTATAATATATGTGCGCCTATGCATCCGGCGCGTAACGTGTTCTATCCGCAGATGGCCCGCCAGTTGGGGATGGAGCCGCCGGAATTTCGCGGCGGTACGGATAACGGTAAAGGTAAAGTCATTGATGGCAACCGTATTTGTAATGAGCTTGGGTTTGAGTACCAGTATCCCGACCCGCTGGTGATGCCAATGGAGTGACAATCCAGCAGAGTGCCGCTGTATACCGCCAGGGGGCGAGTATGAAACCACTGCTGGACGTTCTTATCATCCTCGATGCATTAGAAAAAGAGGGCAGTTTCGCGGCGGCGTCGGCAAAATTGTTTAAGACGCCGTCTGCACTTAGCTACACGGTCCATAAGCTGGAAAGCGATCTTAATATTCAGCTACTCGATCGCAGCGGACACCGGGCTAAGTTCACCCGCACCGGACAGATGCTGCTGGAAAAGGGGCGGGAGGTGCTGCACACCGTCCGTGAACTCGAAAAACAGGCGATTAAACTTCACGAAGGCTGGGAGAATGAACTGGTTATTGGCGTAGATGATACGTTTCCCTTTTCACTGCTGGCCCCACTCATCGAATCTTTCTATCAACACCACAGCGTGACGCGCCTGAAATTTATCAATGGCGTGCTGGGCGGCTCCTGGGATGCCCTCATTCAGGGCCGGGCGGATATTATCGTTGGCGCCATGCATGAACCCCCTGCAGCGAGCGAATTTGGTTTTGCACGGTTGGGAGTTTTGGAACAGGTGTTTGTGGTTGCGCCGCATCACCCGCTGGCGCAGGAACAGGAACCGTTAAATCGTCGTACCATTCGCCGTTTTCGCGCCATTGTGGTGGGCGACAATGCGCAGCATGCCAACGTCTCAGGTTCCCAGGTGCTTGACGATCAGGAAGCTATTACCGTTTTTGACTTCAAAACCAAGCTGGAATTGCAAATCAGCGGTCTGGGATGTGGTTATATTCCGCGCTACCTGGCGCAGCGATTTCTGGAGAGCGGCGCACTGATTGAGAAAAAAGTGGTCGCACAAATTGTCTTTGAACCCGTGTGGATAGGCTGGAATGAACAGACCGCCGGGTTGGCCAGTGCCTGGTGGCGGGATGAAATTTTAGCAAATAGTGCTATTGCAGGGGTGTATGTGAAAATGGCTGCTGATAAATCAATCAGTTAAGAAAAAATATTCTTTTGTGGCTACTTCAATCTCTTGTTATTTCTCCCCAATTTAGTGCAAAATACGCCGCTTGCAAAAAATGACATTAACCGACGTTTTAATACGCGTCGGTTATTTTTTTGCATCAAACCAATCATTCATAAAAGAGGCCGGGCTTCGTACCGGATAGATACTTACTTAAAAATCGACAGTTGTTGTCGCTGAGGATTAACAAAAAATGGGGCAATTTTTTGCTTACGCGACGGTTTTCGCCGTAATGGGGGATAACCATGTCGCATAACGCTACTCCAAACACCTCTCGCGTGGAATTACGTAAAACGCTTACGCTGGTTCCGGTTGTCATGATGGGCCTTGCCTATATGCAGCCGATGACGCTGTTCGATACATTCGGTATCGTATCAGGAATGACCGATGGTCACGTCCCGACAGCTTACGCCTTTGCACTGATCGCCATCCTCTTTACCGCACTGAGCTACGGTAAACTGGTGCGTCGCTATCCGTCTGCAGGCTCTGCCTACACTTACGCCCAGAAATCCATTAGCCCGACCGTTGGCTTTATGGTGGGTTGGTCATCACTGCTGGACTACCTGTTCGCACCGATGATCAACATTCTGTTGGCAAAAATTTATTTTGAAGCCCTGGTGCCGTCGATACCGTCATGGATATTCGTGGTGGCGCTGGTGGCCTTTATGACCGCCTTTAACCTGCGCAGCCTTAAATCCGTTGCGAATTTCAACACCGTAATCGTGTTGTTGCAGGTGGTGCTGATTGCAGTGATCCTCGGCATGGTCGTTTATGGCGTGTTCGAAGGGGAAGGTGCCGGTACGCTGGCGAGCAGCCGTCCGTTCTGGTCAGGTGATGCACACGTGATCCCGATGATCACGGGCGCTACCATCCTGTGCTTCTCGTTCACCGGTTTTGACGGTATCAGCAACCTGTCAGAAGAAACCAAAGACGCTGAGCGCGTGATCCCGCGTGCGATTTTCCTGACTGCGCTGATTGGTGGCCTGATCTTTATCGTCTCCACCTATCTGTTGCAGCTGTACTTCCCGGATATCTCGCGCTTCAAGGATCCAGACGCTTCACAGCCTGAAATCATGCTGTACGTCGCCGGTAAGTTCTTCCAGGTTGGCGCGCTGATTTTCTCTACCATTACCGTACTGGCGTCCGGTATGGCGGCGCATGCAGGCGTAGCGCGTCTGATGTACGTGATGGGGCGTGACGGCGTGTTCCCGAAAAGTTTCTTCGGTTATGTACACCCGAAATGGCGTACTCCGTCTATGAACATCATTCTGGTTGGTGCGATTGCTCTGCTGGCAATCAACTTCGACCTGGTGATGGCGACGGCGCTGATTAACTTTGGTGCGCTGGTGGCGTTTACCTTCGTTAACCTGTCGGTGATCTCCCAGTTCTGGATCCGTGAGAAGCGTAACAAGACGCTGAAAGACCACTTCCAGTATCTGTTCCTGCCGATGTGCGGTGCGCTGACCGTTGGTGCGCTGTGGGTGAATCTGGAAGAGAGCTCAATGGTTCTGGGTCTGATCTGGGCCGGTATCGGTCTGATTTACCTGGCTTGTGTGACCAAAAGCTTCCGCAACCCGGTGCCGCAGTACGACGAAGATGTCGCGTAATAACAGCATTTAACTAAAAAAAACGGAGACATGTTCTCCGTTTTTTTATGTGTGGGATTTATACAATCTCTTCGGCATACTGCCAGAGTGATTTCAGCAGCATCAACTTTTCTTTGTTATCCGCATACTGCTGGCTCAATAACTGCAGTTCATTGGCGTAATTTTGCAAAAACTCCGGTGTGAATACCTGGCGGCGATGGTCCAGCCAGCGTTGCTGTTCTGCTTCGTCCAGCGTTCCCGGGAAGTTACGTGCACGGTAATTAAACAACAGTTTTTCAATGCGCTTATCGACAAAGGAGATATCCAGCGCCGGTAAATTGCGTGGTTCGGTTTCCAGAACGATTTTCATCGCCGCACGGTCAGCATCGCTGAAAAAGCCGTTATAAAGTTGGGCATCTACGTTATCTGATGGTGTAAAGGGTTCTGCATCTGCAAAGATCGCAACCACTTTGTCGCGTATGTGCGGATTTTCGCGCAGAACTTTGAGATTATCCAGACAGTGCTGGCGGTTAATGCCAAGACGGTCGGCATCTTCCGGACGCAGGGTATTCGCCTGTGCCAGTACCGGGCATTTGTTGATGTGCACCAGTTTAACCGGTACGGCCGGGTTATCACCCAGATCCGCTTTAGACGTGTAAAGCCTCTCGCGCAGGGCGTCACTGTCGAGTTCGAGCAGCGGCGAAATATCACCGGCTAAGTCGACCATAATAACCGCGTTGCGATTCTCCGGATGCCACGCCAATGGCGCTACCCAGCTGGTGTTGCCGCGCCATGCGCCGAACATACCAGAGACATGGACCAGCGGCTTCATTTGCGGGACATCAATCAACGCGGCCAGCTTGTGCTTATTACGATGGCTGTAGAGATAATCAAACAGACGCGGCTGGCGCGACTTCACTAATTGCGCCATTGCAATTGTGGCGTATACGTCCGCCATCGCATCGTGAGCATTGGTATGCTCAATACCGTTGGCTTTGGTTAAATGCTCCAGGCGGAAGCTGGGTAAGCCGTCGTCGTTTTCCGGCCAGTTAATGCCTTCAGGGCGCAGGGCATAGCAGGCGCGCATCACATCCAGCAGATCCCAGCGCGAATTATCGTTCTGCCAGCTCCATGCATAGGGATCGTAGAAATTGCGATACAGGATGTTACGCGTCACCTCATCATCGAAGCGCACGTTGTTATAGCCCAGGATACAGGTTTTCGGTACGGTGAACAGGGCGTGGATGCGTGCAGCAAAAGCGGCTTCATTTTCTCCCTTTTCACGTGCTTCCTGCGGTGTGATACCCGTAATCAACACCGCCTCAGGCTGCGGCAGATAATCGTCCGCGGGTTTGCAATAAAAGACTTCTGGTTCACCGATGATGTTGAAATCATTATCTGTGCGGATAGCCGCAAATTGCGCGGGTCTGTCCAGCGCCGGATGGGTACCAAAGGTCTCGTAGTCGTGGAAGAGAAAACCAGGTTGCTGCTTGCCGTCATTCATTGTTCAGTTATGTCCGGGATCAATTTAGCGCTGGTTCAAGAATACCAAAAAATAGCGAGATAATCAGCCATGGCATTATCGAAGCTGGATTATGCACGCAATAAAATTGAGATAAACAGGGCATTAATGGAATTAATTAATAAATTTCGCACTGTTAAAATAAATTACGGAAATAAAATATCTTGAAGTTGCGGGTTTGTAAATAATCTAACTGATAACCATTATTGTTATTTTCCTCTTCTTTGTTGTGTTCTGGAAACTTTAAAAATCTTTTATAAACAATGGGTTTTTATTTATGTCAATTCGCTGTCATGCATTGTAATGAAATGTGATTGATGTAAAAAATAAATAATCTAAACGCCATATAATTATTGGATATATCTAATAACAGGAGGTTATATGAGCATTAGTCGGCGTAATTTTTTGCGAGGAGTGGGTATAGGCTGTTCAGCCTGTGCGATAGGCAGTTTCCCGCCCGGGGCACTGGCACGAAATTCTCCGGAGAGTATCAAAGGGAAAACATCCCTGACGCCAAGTTTGTGCGAGATGTGTTCTTTTCGCTGCCCAATTCAGGCTCAGGTGATTAATAATAAAACGGTTTTTATTCAGGGAAACCCTAATGCGCCACAGCAGGGGACGCGTGTCTGCGCTCGCGGCGGCAGCGGCGTTAGCCTGGTCAACGACCCTCATCGCATTGTTAAACCCATGAAACGCACAGGACCTCGCGGGAGCGGTGACTGGCAGGTTATTAGCTGGGAACAGGCGTATAAAGAAATCGCCGAAAAAATGACGGCAATAAAAACGCAATATGGTCCCCAGGGAGTCGTCTTCTCGTCTAAATCCGGCTCGCTGTCTGGCCATTTATTCCACCTCGCGACGGCTTTCGGGTCACCGAATACCTTTACTCACGCATCAACGTGTCCTGCCGGTAAAGCCATTGCCGCTAAAGTTATGATGGGTGGTGATTTAGCCATGGATATCGCCAATACCCGTTATATGGTCTCTTTTGGCCATAACCTCTATGAAGGGATCGAGGTTGCTGATACGCATGAACTGATGACCGCGCAGGAGAAGGGGGCGAAGATGGTCAGCTTCGATCCCCGTTTGTCCGTATTCTCCAGCAAGGCGGATGAATGGCATGCGCTCAAACCGGGTGGCGACTTACCGGTGCTGATGGCCATGTGTCACGTCATGATCAATGAAAATCTTTATGACGCTGACTTTGTGGCGCGCTACACCACGGGGTTTGGGCAACTGGCAGAAGCGGTACAAGAGACCACGCCAGAATGGGCGCAGCAGCTTGCGGATGTGCCCGCTGATGTTATTGTCCGGGTCACCCGCGAAATGGCCGCCTGCGCGCCGCATGCCATCGTCAGTCCGGGCCATCGCGCGACGTTTTCGCAAGAAGAAATTGATATGCGGCGCATGATCTTTACCCTCAATGTGCTGCTTGGCAATATTGAGCGTGAAGGCGGTTTGTACCAGAAAAAAGCGGCGGCAACTTACAATAAACTGGCTGGAGAGAAGGTCGCTCCGGTGCTGGCAAAACCCGATGTCAAATTACCCAAGCCAACGGCGCAGCGTATCGATCTGGTAGCCCCGCAGTTTAAGTACATCGCGGCGGGCGGTGGTGTGGTGCAAAGCATCATTGATGCTGTGTTAAACCAGACGCCTTATCCGGTGAAGGGATGGATTATGTCCCGACACAACCCTTTCCAAACCGTTACCTGTCGACCGGATCTGGTCAAAACCGTTGAACAGCTCGACCTTGTGGTCAGTTGTGATGTCTATTTAAGCGAAAGCGCGGCGTATGCCGACTACCTTTTGCCTGAATGTACTTACCTTGAGCGCGATGAAGAAGTTTCAGACATGTCGGGCCTGAATCCAGCCTATGCCCTGCGCCAACAGGTAGTGGAGCCTATTGGTGATGCGCGTCCGAGCTGGCAAATCTGGAAAGAGCTGGCCGTGCAGTTAGGCCTTGGCCAATTCTACCCATGGCAGGATATGCAAACGCGTCAGTTGTACCAGCTTAATGGCGATCATGCGCTATCTGCTGAATTGCGTCAGAAAGGGTACCGGGAGTGGGGGATTCCGTTGCTGCTGCGTGAACCTGAAGCGGTGCGTCAGTTTGTGGAACGCTATCCGGGCGCGGTGGCGGTTGACAGCGACGGTACCTATGGCGAGCAACTGCGCTTTAAATCTCCGTCAGGAAAAATTGAACTCTATTCCGAAGAGCTGGAAACGCTCCTGCCTGGCTACGGTATTCCGCGCGCGCGCAATTTTGCGCTCAAAGGCGACAGTGAACTCTATTTTATCCAGGGAAAAGTGGCGGTTCATACCAACGGTGCGACGCAATATGTGCCACTGCTTAGCGAGTTGATGTGGGATAACGCGGTGTGGATCCACCCGCAAACGGCCCGTGGAAAAGGCATCAAAAGCGGTGATGACATCTGGCTGGAAAATGCGACCGGCAAGGAAAAAGGTAAAGCGCTGGTCACCGCCGGAATTCGGCCCGATACGCTGTTTGTTTATATGGGATTTGGCGCCAAGGCGGGAGCCAAAACCGCAGCGACAACGCACGGTATTCACTGCGGTAATTTGCTTCCGCATGTTACCAGTCCGGTTTCCGGTACGGTAGTCCACACCGCTGGCGTTACGCTTCGTCGGGCATGAGAAAGGAGAACATCATGAATCAATCTACAAACCCTTATGTCATGCTGCATGACGAGAAACGCTGTATCGGCTGTCAGGCATGTACGGTTGCCTGCAAAGTTTTGAATGATGTGCCAGAGGGATTTAGCCGCTTACAGGTGCAGATCCGTTCACCCGAACATGAACCCGAGGTGCTGTCCCACTTCCAGTTTGTTCGCGTTTCCTGTCAGCATTGTGAAGATGCGCCGTGTGTCAGCGTTTGTCCGACCGGTGCGTCATTTCGCGACGAAAATGGCATTGTACAAGTGGATAAGTCTCGCTGTATTAGCTGCGACTACTGCGTTGCCGCTTGTCCGTTCCATGTCCGTTATCTCAATCCGCAAACGGGAATTGCCGACAAATGTAACTTCTGTGCAGATACCCGACTCGAGAGCGGTCAATCGCCCGCCTGTGTTTCCGTTTGTCCGACGGATGCGCTGAAATTTGGTCGTCGCGACGACCCGGAAATTCAGCACTGGATAAATCAAAAAGAGGTTTATCGCCAGCAGGATACGCGTAGCGGCCCGGTGAGTGTTTATCGGCGTAAAGAGATCCATCAGGAGGGTAAAGCATGAATTCTATCTGGGGAGCAGAGCTTAACTATGCGCCGGACTACTGGCCGCTGTGGCTCATTTATGCAGGCGTTGTTATTGTGCTGATGATTGCGGGCCTGGTTATGCACGCGCTGTTACGTCGGATGCTGGCACCTAAAACAGCAATCGGAGAAGAACATCGGGACTACCTCTATTCGCTGGCAGTTCGTCGCTGGCACTGGGGTAATGCGCTGCTTTTTATCCTGCTTCTGCTGAGCGGCCTGTTTGGACACTTCTCTGTCGGACCGGTGGCATTGATGGTGCAGATACATACCTGGTGCGGTTTCGCCTTGTTGGCCTTCTGGGTTGGTTTTGTGCTAATCAACGCAACCAGCGGCAACGGTTGTCATTACCGGGTGAAGTTTAACGGGTTGATATCACGCTGCTTGTTGCAAACGCGCTTTTATCTGTATGGCATCATGAAAGGTGAGCCGCACCCATTTGCCGCAACGGCAGAGAGTAAATTTAACCCGCTACAACAGCTGGCTTATCTGGCCATCATGTATGCGCTGGTTCCGCTGCTAATCATCACCGGGTTGTTATGCCTCTACCCGCAGGTGGTAGGGGCTGGGCCTGTGATGCTGGTGCTGCATATGGTGTTGGCGATTGTCGGCTTACTGTTCATCTGTGCACATATTTACCTGTGCACGCTGGGTGACACTCCGGGGCAGATTTTCCGCAGCATGATAGATGGCTATCATCGTCATCGCAGCCATCACGCAGAGACAGCACCGCGCAAAGGGTAACGCCAGACGTGGTTGATATCTGAAATCCTATCCTTACAGCAAGAAAATGTGCCTTATGTCACATTTTCTTGCAATTTATCCATGTTTGTTCGCCAGAACTTCCGTAAAAAGAACGGCTATTTCTCCATTTCCTGAGGACATGCTGTTGAAACGCCGTTTGTTTATTGCCGCTTCACTATTTGCGATGATTTTTTCGCCCGCGTATGCGACCGACGTCGCCAGTTTCGCTCCACAGCCTCCAGCAATTAATGCCGGGGCGTGGGTATTAATGGATTACACCACGGGCCAAATCCTGACAGCCGGAAATGAACACCAGCAGCGCAACCCTGCCAGCCTGACCAAGCTGATGACCGGCTATGTTGTCGATCGCGCAATCGACAGCAAGCGTATTAGTCCGACAGATATTGTCACTGTAGGACGAGATGCCTGGGCGAAAGATAATCCGGTATTCGTCGGTTCATCCTTAATGTTCCTGAAAGAAGGGGATCGCGTTTCTGTGCGCGATCTGAGTCGCGGGTTAATTGTTGATTTCGGTAATGATGCCTGTGTGGCGCTGGCGGATTACATCGCCGGAGGGCAGCCGCAGTTTGTCGCGATGATGAACAACTATGTGCAAAAGCTGAACCTGCGGGACACGCATTTTGAAACGGTACATGGTCTGGATGCGCCAGGTCAGCATAGCTCAGCTTACGATCTGGCTGTGCTGTCGAGAGCTATCATCCATGGAGAGCCGGATTTCTACCATATGTACAGTGAAAAAAGCCTTACCTGGAACGGAATTACGCAGCAAAACCGTAACGGTTTGTTGTGGGATAAAACCATGAACGTCGATGGTCTGAAGACAGGACATACCTCCGGCGCTGGATTCAACCTGATTGCTTCTGCCGTTGATGGGCAGCGCCGCCTGATTGCGGTTGTGATGGGGGCGGAGAGTGCGAAAGGGCGTGAAGACCAGGCGCGAAAACTGCTGCAATGGGGACAACAGAACTTCGATACCGTGCAGGTTTTACGTAGCGGTAAGCAAGTTGGTATTGAACGGATCTGGTATGGCGATAAAGAAAAAATTAGCCTTGGCACAGAGCAGGATTTCTGGATGGCCCTGCCTAAAGCCGAAGTCGCTAATATCAAGGCAAAATATGTTCTTGATAAGAAAGAACTGGTTGCCCCCATTGCTGCCCATCAACGTGTGGGGGAAATTGAACTCTACGATCGGGATAAACTGGTGGCGCACTGGCCTCTGGTTACGCTGGAGTCTGTCAACGAAGGCGGCGTCTTCTCGCGTTTGAGCGATTACTTCCACCACAAGGCGTAGTTTTTCCTGATGTACCTGACTGGCAAGAGTGCGAATCTGCTCACATAATAATCACTGATTCCTTGTGGCCGTCATACCTAAAAATTACACTGTATATAAACACAGTGTAATGGCGGAGGTTATATGGAGTACGAGATAAAGCAGGTCGAGAAACGCATAATTGCCGGTTTCCATATGGTTGGACCGTGGGAACAAACGGTAAAGCAGGGTTTCGAGCAGTTAATGATGTGGGTCGACGGTAAGCAGATCGTACCGCTGGAATGGATAGCCGTTTATTACGACAACCCTGACGTTGTTCCGGCGGAAAAACTGCGTTGTGATACCGTGGTGTCTGTGCCTGAAGGTTTTGAGATCCCAGAAAACAGCGAAGGGGTGATCCAGACCGAACTGGCGGGGGGCGACTATGCTATCGCCGTTGCGCGCGTTGAAAATCATGACTTCGCGACGCCGTGGTATCAGTTCTTTGAGCGCCTGCTGCAGGATTCGACGTATGCGATAGCCGCTAAACCCTGCTTTGAAGTTTATATGAACAATGGCATGGAGGACGGCTACTGGGACATTGAAATGTACGTGCCGGTACAGTCGAAGTAACTGTTTTTGGTGTAAATCAGGATGAATGTCCTGGTCATCAGGGTGATGTTTTCACTCAAAAAACAGGTACAATTCTGTTCTTTGCAATTCCCTGACGGAGTGCATGAGTGCGTGCAGATAAGTCACTGAGTCCTTTTGAAATTCGTTTGTATCGTCATTATCGTGTGGTGCATGGTGTTCGCATTGCGCTGGCGTTTCTTTTTACTTTTCTGTTGGTTCGCCTGTTGAACATTCCTGAAGGTACATGGCCTCTGATTACGCTGGTGGTAATCATGGGGCCTATTTCCTTTTGGGGGAACGTTGTCCCCAGAGCGTTTGAGCGTATTGGCGGGACAATTCTGGGATCGGTACTTGGGCTGGTGGCCCTTCGTCTGGAGCTCTTTTCACTTCCGCTAATGCTGATATGGTGCGCGGTGGCGATGTTTCTCTGCGGCTGGCTGGCGTTGGGTAAAAGGCCGTATCAGGCGTTGCTGATTGGTATAACGCTTGCGGTCGTTGTGGGTGCCCCCGCTGGAGATATGAACACAGCGTTATGGCGCGGTGGCGATGTTATTTTGGGTTCATTACTGGCAATGCTGTTTACCGGTATCTGGCCGCAGCGGGCATTTATACACTGGCGAATTCAACTGGCGCATTGTGTAACGGGGTACAATCGGGTGTATCAGGCTGCGCTATCTCCCAACCTGTTGGAGCAACCGCGACTGGAGAAGCATTTACAACAGCTTTTAAGCGATGTTGTCAAAATGCGTGGGCTCATCGTCCCCGCCAGCAAGGAAACCCACATTCAAAAATCAATCTTTGAAGCTATTCAAACGGTTAATCGTAACCTGGTCTGCATGCTTGAGCTGCAAATCAATGCGCTTTGGGCCAGCCGTACCAGCCACTTTGTCATGTTGAATGCGCACACTTTGCGTGAAACCCAGCTCAGGACACAACAGGCGCTACTGACGATAACCCACGCATTGTATGAAGGTAATCCACAACCGGTGCTTGCCAATACGGAAAAACTCAATGACACCGTGGTGGAGTTACGTCAGCTTATTGCTGAGCATAAGGGCGATAATGTCGCTGAAACGCCCATTCACGGCTACGTTTGGCTAAATATGGAAATGGCGCGACAGCTGGAGTTGCTCTCTCATTTGATCTGTCGCGCGCTGCGCAAATAAAGAGCAGATGAGGGGATTGGTTCTACTGCTGCTTCGATTCAGCAACGATTAGAGGTATGATACTGAAAAAGGCTAAAACCATTGGTAACTGCAATGGCTTTACCCTCGATAATTCAGGTTTAAACCATGCATGGTCGATGCAGATGCAACTTGAAGTATGGCGGGCATGAAAGTAATGTTGACCCACTTTAGCCGTTGTTTTAACGAATCCGAATCTCACATTATCAGGGGTGTAAAAATGGAAACTACCAAGCCTTCTTTCCAGGACGTGCTGGAATTTGTTCGTCTGTTCCGTCGTAAAAACAAACTGCAACGTGAAATCCAGGACGTTGAGAAAAAGATCCGTGACAACCAGAAACGTGTTCTGCTGCTGGACAACCTGAGTGACTACATCAAGCCTGGAATGAGCGTGGAAGCGATTCAGGGCATTATCGCCAGCATGAAAAGCGATTATGAAGATCGTGTTGATGATTACATCATCAAAAACGCTGAGATCTCTAAAGAGCGCCGCGACATCTCTAAAAAGCTGAAAGCGATGGGCGAAGTGAAAAACGGCGAAGCGAAAGCCGAGTAACGATTTTATGCTTGTTCGGGTCGCTGCTTAGCGGCGGCCCTTATTGCAGTTCGACCCCGCCAGTTACCATCCGCAACAAATGCTGTTCCGGCCAGTGCTCCGTCAATTTTTTCTGCGTCAGCATCCATTTAATGTAGTCCACATCATGACGCTTTCTGTCGAGCATCAGACCGACTACGCTGCCACTGTGCGCAACGTTGACACCGTATAAATCACATTCTTCTACCAGCGCTAAAAGTGAATCAAAATTTGGTTTAGGTAACAGCAACTGGCTGGCGATCGCGCTCAGCGTGGCGGCTTCACCCATCCGATAGGGATTTTGACTGATACAGGCTTCCTGTACCTTTTCCCATGCTCGTTTCAGCGCTGGAGCGCCTGCCAGTAATCCTGACTGGCGTGGCGTACGGTGATAATCAGCAGTAAGCAAGGTTTCCGGACTTTCGAGAACCAGCAGATCGAGTTGAGGCTGGGCTTCACAGGCAATTTGCGTGGAGGCGTCGTTATGATCGAACAGCGTAAGCTGGCGGAAAACGGTGCTGTCGGTAGGTTCCAGCGAAACGCAAAGCTGCGCCAGAGTGGATTCGTCTAGCTGATGCCCCAGATACTGCGCCGTGGCGATTGCCGTGGCGGCGATATCCGCTGTGCTGCTGGCCATCCCTTTAGCGACAGGAATGGTTGACTGGACATCAATTCGAATATCCTGACTCATTTGTGCTGGGTATTGCCAGTGCAGCAATAACCTCTCAACCATCGCCCGCGAAAGTGGACGTTCATCTGTCAGCGGTGAACCTGAAGTGACCTCAACGGTGCTATACCATTCAACCGGGCAGGAGACCAATTTCTCACTGCCCAGTATCCAGCCCTGGATAAGTTCTCCGCACGATGCGGGACATTGCGCAACAGCCACGTCTTCACCTATGTGATCAGCAATCCTCGGCGCATAGTGTCATGGCGATCGCGCTATTACCATGATTTGCCGCAATTTGCGGTGCGGCAGTATTATGCAGGAATGCCCAATGTCACAGTTTCAGATATCGCTAAACGCATAACGTCTTGCGCAATCATTAGCTCTTCATTGGTATTAATCACTGCTACTTTGACCATCGCATTTTCCGTCTGAATGAAGGTGGCATTACGCTGATTTTTTTCCTCATCAACGGCCAGACCCAGGAAATTCAGATTACGACAGATCGCAGCGCGCGCCCGTGCGGAGTTTTCGCCAATGCCACCGGTAAATACCAGGGCATCCAGACCGCCCATCTGCATAATATAGCTACCAATGGTGGCACGAATGCGCTCAGCAAAAAGCGTCAACGCCAGCGCAGCCTGGTGATTGCCCGTATCTGCGGCATGTTCAACGTCGCGGTAGTCAGGTGAGATACCAGAAACACCGAGCAATCCGGACTCATTGTTGAGCAATTGGTTGAGCTGCTGCGGTGTTTTGCCTTCTCGCAGGGCAATCCACGGTAAAATGGACGGATCGATATCGCCACTTCGCGTGCCCATCATCACGCCAGACTGCGGCGTAAAGCCCATTGACGTATTCACCGATTGTCCGCCTTTGATGGCGCAGATGCTGCTGCCGTTGCCCAGATGACAACAAACAACGCGCAGGGCGCTGAGTGGTACACCCAGTTTTTCAGCAAGCTGTGAGCTAACGTATTTGTGGCTGGTACCATGAAAACCATAGCGACGAATACCCAACTCTGCATAGTAACGCCAGGGCAGGGGATAGATGAAAGAAGGCTCATCAAGCGTTTGATGAAAGGCGGTGTCGAACACCGCAACGGCTGGCGTTTTGGGCAATAGCTGGCGGAATACCGCGATCCCCAGCGCATTGACCGGGTTATGCAGAGGAGCCAGTTCCGCGAGGCGCTCGATTTCTGCCAGCGTTTCATCAGTTACCAGCGCTGAGTCTTTAAAGGATTCCCCGCCGTGCGCGACGCGATGGCCCACGCCGTCGATCTCATCCAGACTGCTGATAATGTGGTGGTTGAGCAGTTTTTCCAGGAGCAACGTTACGGCTTCACGGTGATCGGCTACGGGCAAAGTCTCCTGCCATTTCTGCGCTGGCGTTTTTAGGGTGACTTGCGCATCAGACAAACCGATACGTTCAATCAACCCCTGACAGATCATTTCACCCTGCGGCATCGCCAGTAGTTGAAATTTAAGCGAGGAACTACCTGCATTAATGGCCATTATTTTGTGAGACATGAAGGTTCCTTTGCATTCAGAAAAATGAACATCTCATCGACCCCGGTATTCTCCAGCGCGCTGGTGACAAATACTTTTTGCGCACCAGCCTGAACTAACCAACTCTCCACAAGAGAAATACGCTGCGGGTTGGCTAAATCGGCTTTGGTAACGAGGCCAATAACGGGTCGGTTCATTGGTCCGGTAAAACCGGGAGAAAATGGTGACCACGGCGCGTCAGCATTGAGTACCAGCGCAATAATGTCTGCTTCACAGGCGCTGACCAGCAGCGCACTGTACAGGCAGCGGTTCTCAAGATATTCACCCGGCGTGTCTATTGTCGTAGGAGACCAGACTATGGCCTGGGTCTTCTGATAGTGAAGCGCTTCTCCCCGCATGCACTGCGTGAGCGACGTTTTACCGCACTGGCTGGGACCAATTAGCATGATACGTTTCATGAGATTACGTCCGGGTGATGGGACACGCGGTAAAACGCATCATTTCGCCCAGCGTTCGGGTTACCTGTTTCAGTGCGTACTCAACGGCAGAAACATCACCCGTCAGTACCACCGCGCCGGTAAACCGATCGAGAAAACCAATCTCTACCGCCCCTGATTTCGTGGCGATATCACAGGCGATGATTGAGGCTTCGCTGGGGGTAATGGTCAGAATACCGATTGCGGAAAGCGAATCGGGTAATCCCAGTTTCTTGAATAAATCCTTACCTGGATTAGCGATGAGATGCGCCAGCGTGACCTGTTTGCCAGGTACATATTCCTGAATCATTCGATCCGTGGTGGGTTGTCTTTCCATTATCCCTCCACCATTTGTCGCCACATGCTTTCATGCGGGCGGGGTATGACCGAGCGGTAAACCAGCAGGCCTTTTTCACCCGCACTTTCACTGGCAACCGTCACTGCGTTATTCACATCGGATACATCGCCAGCAACGACCATGTAGCACTTGCCGCCAATACCAAATGCCATATGGACGCGTACCAGCGTGACGTTGGAGGCTTTAACCGCCCGGTCGGCGGCGCAGATGCAGGCAGCAACGCTCCATGTTTCGACAATACCAACAGCCTGACGCTTATCCACGCTGTTTAG
Organism: Citrobacter sp. Cpo089; assembly: GCF_030332695.1. Taxonomy (NCBI): domain Bacteria; kingdom Pseudomonadati; phylum Pseudomonadota; class Gammaproteobacteria; order Enterobacterales; family Enterobacteriaceae; genus Citrobacter; species Citrobacter sp. Cpo089. The sequence continues at coordinate 24,876 of NZ_JAOWHJ010000032.1, forward strand.
TCCGCTGATTGCGGGGAGTACGCTGGCATGAATGTTGGGGAGTACCAGACTGTCAACGAGCATATCGCCTGCAAGAGATGTTCCAGTGGCAATCGCCTGTTGTACGGCACCTACGTCACCACCGAGCATGAGTAGAAATTTTCCCGGGCAGATGGTCTTGCTGACCAGTAAATTCACATTCGCGCTTTTTAACATGGCATCGCCAGCTTCCATTCCTTTGGCAATGCTGGTGAGTTCTAAAATCCCTATAGCCTGAGACATGATTAACCTCTAATTACCGTGATGGATTGCTCAGTGATTTCGCTGACAATACCGTCAATACTGGCGTGAACAGGCGCGCCTAATGCACCGGAGGGCACATCGGCAACACATTGACCGCGAACAACGCGTTCGCCTTGTTCTACACATGGGATGGCGCTGGCACCTATATGCTGGCGTAACAACAGCGTCGTTTTATCTGTGGAATAATCAGTTTCAGCCAGTGGCGCATCGTGATACCAGTCGCTAAGACCCAGTTTGGTAATAAGGCGTTTAACTGGGATCAGCCGGTACTTCGCCATTTCATCCTCAGGATTTAGCGGCCCTTCATAACGATGGTTGAGCGCCCGCAATTCACGTTTAAGCATACGGTTGATGCGCATCGGTGAAATCCCAACCGGACAGGCTACGCTTTCACACACATTGCATTCTGAGCAGGTCAGGGCCGTGAGCAGCAGTTGCGGTGTGGCCGCCTGCTGATAATTAACCGCACGAACCAGCAGATGCGGGGATAATTCATGACCGATCAAATGCCTCGGGCACAAATCCGTACACAAACGGCACTGCTCGCAAACGGTCTTTGCTACAGAAAGCACGGTGCGTTCATCCTGCATCCGCCGCTGAATCAACGCATGAGACTTAGGCAAAACCAGCAGGCCCCCGGTGGTCTTGCTGACAGGGGTATCCAGTGAAGTAATCAGGCCGCCCATCATCGGACCACCGTTAATAAAGCCGGGATCGTCAACGGTTGCACCCCCGGCCAGCGCCAGAACGTCACGTAAAGACATTCCGATAGGGACTGTGAATGTGATAGGACTGGCGACTGCGCCGTTAACGGTCAGGGTACGACGCGTAACGGGGTACTGCTGCTCAACTGCTCTGGCGATGTTGAGCACGGTCTGGACGTTATTGACCACCACGCCGACGCTGACCGGCAGCGCGGCAGGCGGAACTCTCCGACCTGTTGACATCCAGATGGTCAGAACCTCGTCACCAGCCGGGTAGACATCAGGCAAAATATGTAAGCGGATCCCGGTAGGCAGAAGGGGCGTTAATGCATTGATAGCCTTCTGGTATTTCTCTTTGAGTGCAATAATTCCGGCACTGGCTCCGGTAGCCGTCATGGCATATTGAACGCCGCGGATAAGTCGCTCAGCCTGGACGGCCATCAACTGCTGGTCAACTTTCAGCATTGGCTCACATTCAGCCGCATTGACCAGAAAGGTATCGACCTGCGCCTGTAATTTTACGTGAGCAGGAAAGCCTGCGCCTCCGGCTCCGACAACACCCGCTGCGCGAACGCGTTCACGAATGGTCTGCGCATCATAGAGCGTGGACTCTGCCGTCATGGCTGTCTTCATAATAATTCCTCAAGCAGTTCCTGCATGGCACTGGCGTCGGCAACACGAGGATTGGTTTGCAGCGTGACGTCAGCCAGCGCGGCCTGAACCATCGACGGGATACGTTGTGACCAGACTTGCTTTCCGTCTTTAAGCGCGTCAACAAAAGAAGGCAACGCACACTGTTTTTTGAGTAGCTCGATGCGATGGATGAGCGCATTCAATGCCGCTGTATCGTTCGCGTTATCCGGGCATAAATGGCAGGCTTTAGCAAAACGGGCATAGCGCTTCGCAGCCCGCGGATCGCGGGCATTAAAATGAATGACATGGGTCAGCAGCAGCGCATTGGCAAGTCCATGCGGCAGATGAAACTGACCACCCAACTGATGGGCAATCGCATGATTGATCCCCAGTCCAGCCTGACTAAATGCCATTCCCGCGAGCGTTGACGCATTGTGCATTTTCCCCCTGGTTGCCAGACAGTCGCCTTTGCTGACGGCGACAGGCAGGTACTGGAAGACGATTTGAGCCGCTTTTTCAGCCAGTGCATCGGTGAAGTCACTGGCCTTCGTGGATACGTAAGCCTCCAGTGCATGCGTTAACACGTCCATGCCGGTATTCGCGGTGATGGCAGGTGGTACGCTGACGACCAACGTTGGATCAAGAATGGCCATGTCCGGGTAAAGTGCGTTATTGAACAATGGGTATTTAATGCCTTTATCCGGATCGCTAATCACGCAGGCGCTGGTTACTTCAGAGCCTGTGCCGCTGGTGGTGGGAATTGCGACACAGGTTTCAATATCAATACCGAACTGTCGGCTGAACCAGACGATGGCTTTTGCGGCGTCCAGTGCTGAGCCGCCACCAAAACCCATCACGACGTCCGGTCGCAGGGACTGCATTTGTGCAATCCCTTGAACTACCGTACCGATGGTGGGATCGGGGGTGATATCGCTGAAAATGCTGATGCGGTTATCCGCTGGCAGAGCGTTGCGCAGCTTTTCAATCAGGGGAGAACGCGCGAGAAAAGCATCGCAAATAATCCAGATATGCTTATTCGTGAAACGCTTGAGCACATCCAGACTTCCCTGGCCGCTGTACAATCGAGTTTGCAGTGAAAAGCTATTCATAACGGCCCCATTAACGAATAGAAAAACCGTTTGTCAGCACGCAACGACGAGAGCGTGCGAAAGTGCGCGCAGATGTTGTTCCTTCACCGGTTGGCGTCGCAATAGTGAAGGTGGTAAAGCCTTCACCACCAACGCCAATCCCGGCGTAAGAGGGGCCATTTTTCACAAAGATGGAGGTCTGAAGCGTGCGCGCGGCAAGGTTCAAACGTGACACATTTTGCGAATGCATAATGGCGGTGTGATGCAATCCCTCTTCAACTTTCAGGGCCAACGTTAATGCACTGTCAAAATCGCTCACCGTTACGACGGGGAGCATTGGCATTAATTGCTCGCTGGTAACCCACGGGTCGTCAGCCTTGACGATGCCTGTCAGTAATCGAGGTGCTTTTGCCGGAACCGGTATTCCTGCTGCTTCCAGTAAGGTTGCCGGGCTTTTACCCACCAGTTTTTTATTGGCTATGCCTTCTGGTAGACAGACAGCACGCAGTTTGTCTACCTCTTCGCTATTGAGAAGCATCGCACCAAAAGACTGCATCTGTTGAACCAGTCGTTCGGCAACGGCATCAACAACAATCAGGCTCTTCTCAGCAATGCAGGGGAGGTTGTAATCAAAGGATGCGCCATTGATGATATCTTCCGCCGCCTTAACCAGGTCGGCTGTTTCATCAACAATGCAGGGTGGATTTCCTGCGCCTGCGCCGATGACTTTTTTCCCGCTTTTCATGCCCATAGCAACAATGCCTGGGCCACCGGTAATCGCCAGAACTGCGATTTTAGGGTGCGCCATCATCTGCTGGGTAGCCTCAAAAGTGGGTTCTGTGACCGTGACGACAAGATTACGAATTCCGCAGCAACGGAAAGCAATATCTTCAATCATGGCAATCAGCTTGAGTGAAACCTTTTTAGCACCCGGATGCGGACTGAAATAAACGCTATTCCCTGCCGCCAGCATGCTGATGCTGTTGTTAATAATGGTCTCTGTCGGGTTAGTACTGGGGGCGACAGAGCCAATCACGCCAAACGGTGAATACTCGAATAACACCATGCCGCCATCGCCGGTTAGCGCCGTGGTGGTGAGATCTTCGATACCCGGAGTGTTGTCCAGCGCGGCTTTATTTTTAAGGAACTTATCCTCTTTGTTGCCCATACCCGTTTCGGCAGCGCTCTCAGCGGCCAGTGAAGCAAGATGAGGCGTCAGTTCTTCGCGCAGGGCGTTTATGATGGCGCTGCGGGTTTTCAATGGACATTGCTGGTAACGCAGAAAAGCCTGATGCGCGGCATCGATCGCTTCGCCAACGGACGGAAAAATACCGTTACCCTTAACTTCTGCTTTTGCCGGGGCGAGTTGCTCACTCAAAATGTTACGAATAAGGGTTTCAAGTTCTGAAGTATTCATTGATGTGTTCTCACGTTAATCGCCGCAATGGCCGTTTCTGCAATGTCCATATCCTGTTCAACGCTTCCTCCGCTGATGCCAAGACCCCCGAGGAGTAAACCCTCACGCCATAATGCGTACCCGCCACCGAAGGTGACGACTTTTCCCTGCATATGGCTTTCCAGACCGTAAAGCGCAGCACCGGGTTGAACTGCTGATGTCAGCTTATGTGTGGCGGTTTTCATCGCCACGGCAGTCCAGGCTTTTTTGGGTGCCAGTTCGCTACTCACGAGTAATGCGTCAGGCATGCGCCAGGTCACCATTTGGGTCCCGTTCGCATCAACAATGCTAATGACGATCGGAACCTGAAGTTCTTCTGCTCTCGTCACCGCAGCGCGAGTGAGTTTGTGGAGCTCCTGAAAAGACAGAGACATAGTCGGCTGCTTTATGGCTGGTGCTTGAACGGCAGCGAGATAGCGCTCAGCCACTTTCTGAATGATGTCGTTTTGATGGGCGTCATGATCTTCTGCTCGTGCAAGCGCATATAAGCAGTCGGACAGGCGATTGATATAACGCATCAGCACGTGTCTGACGGATATCTCGGTGGAGAGCTCGACCAGTCGTCTCTCTGCGCGGCGTGCCAGCGTACGGGCAAAGTGCAGTCGGCTGGCGGCTTCGCTGCGGCCAGGTAAAATAAAGCTGCGCAGCGGCGGTACTCTTCCCATTGCGGTATCGATGGCAGCTTCCAGTGCCGCAATTTCTTCCGAGCTGATGTAGCGCTGCTCTGGCGTTGGTTCTTCGCTTTCGCTTGCCAGTTCGGCGCTGAACCAAAAAAGCTGCAGCTGGATATTTTCAAGTAACTGCCGGTGCTGCGGGTTTTTCGCTGCACAAATGCACAGACTTAGCGCCGCATTCAGTTCGTCCAGCGTACCGTAGGCTTCCACGCGTGGATGCGTTTTGCTCACGCGTTGTCCGGTAAAGAGGGCTGTTGTTCCGGCATCACCAGTACGGGTATAAATCGCCATAGTTCCTCCTAACGAGAAAGCGTGTCGACAATGCCGACGATAGCCAGATCGATGGCCTCATTAGGGCCAGAAAAAACGTGTCTGGCGCTGGAGCCGCTGCTGAGTAATACCAGTTCGCCAGTTCCCGCGCCGACAGAATCAACAGCGACTTCATCTCCACTCACAGGGGACGCAGGAAGCTCTCCGTCAGCACTTACCCGACGTACCAGCAACAGTTTTTTTCCCACCAGTGATGGGGATTTTTGCGTGGAAACCACAACGCCTGTAACCCGTGCCAGATGCATAGCTCACTCCTGCTTAATTAGTTGGACATTTCGCAGACTGACTGCTTCCTGAGCCAGAGCCGTCACGACACACCGACGGCGCAACACCAGTACGCCATCCCTTAATTGGGCGACGTCGGCATAGCTGAGAAGCTTCTCAGGATGCAAAAAGATGATTCGTCCCCGTTCGTCATTGAACTCCAGCGGCAGACGTGCGAGTTTTTTCACGGGGATTGCGGGTAACAATCGGTGTTGTAGTGAAATTTTCACGCGGACTCCGCATGCCAGCGCGTCGTGAATCTTTCCCACCGACATGTTGGCTGGGCAGCCTTCGGCAATTCGCTCCAGTAATGGCAGATCCACTTGCTGGAGATGGAGCGACGAGTACTGGCAGCATACTGTCCGTGAATCGATTTCCCGTAACTGCGCGACGCTAAGAGTGAGCGTGCTTTCCGCGCGTTTTTTTAATCGGGAAACAACCTCCTCGATAATGCGTTGCAGCAGTTCGTTGTTCATCGTGAGGTCACCAGTGTGGCGAATGCCTGGGGATTATCAGCGCCTGCAGCATTGGCTTCGTCTGTATCGATATGCATTTCGAGGCGCATATCCGGCGAAACGCGTACGGCGACGTTATCGAAAATCAGTCGACGTTCATCGCCATTAATGGCGACCGAGACTCTATCACCATGGGAAACCCGCAGAATCAGAGCATCGAGCGGCGACATATGGATATGCCGTTGGGCGACGATCACCCCGGATGCTAAGTCCAGTTCAGCAAATGGGCTGACGAGACGAACACCGGGTGTGCCCTGAATATTGCCCGACATCCGCAGCGGAGCAGCAATTCCCAACGTGCGGGCGTCGGTACGAGAAATTTCGACCTGGCTGGTACTGCGCAGCGGGCCGAGTAAACGCACATTTTTTAACTGACCTTTTGGCCCCACCAGCGTGACAGTCTGCTCTGCTGCATATTGTCCTGGCTGCAATAGCCCTTTTTTCTCACTAATGGGGTGATTGGGAAACAAGCGACCGTAATCTTCAGCGCACAGATGAATATGACGATTAGAGATCCCCAGCGGAATCGGGCGCTCGCGCATTTCATCCAGAACCTTAGCGACAGTGGTCTCCAGTTGCTGTTTATCCATTACGCTTCACCTCGTTTGCCAGAGTGAAGACAAAGCGTGCGCGGCTCGCCTTTTTGGCGAGGGCAGGCAGGATCAAGACACAAATTGCAGCTAATCAACTCTGCATCTTGCGGGGCTTCGGGTACATCATGGTCTACAAATATCTCTTCATGCGGTACGGCTGGTATGGGTTCTGGCGTTGGCTCAGGCTCCAGGGCAAAGCTATGCGACAGGATCCCGTCCCCGGGTCTGGAAATGACTTTGTGAGCCACCAGTCCATCTCGCTGGTCAGCGAAACTGACACCGGTGGAAATGGCCGCCTGGACGGAGGCCACATCCCCGATTATCTTGATCACCGTCCAGCCTGAGCCGTTGGTTTTTTCGAGGCCCACCAGCGTGATGGAGGCGGCTTTCGCCATGACGTCCGCGCAACTGATGGCTAATGCCAGACCACTAACTTCAAGTAATCCCAGTGATTGCTTCACGCTGTGCTCCTTGGTTGCAACGACTTATGCGGATTTAGGTAAAATGGCTTCAACGTCGCTGTGCGGACGCGGGATAACGTGGCAGGATTTCACCTCACCAACGGCGCTTGCGGCTGCGCTTCCAGCATCTACGGCTGCTTTCACCGCGCCGACATCACCGCGAACCATAACGGTGATAAGGCCAGAGCCGATTTTTTCGTATCCAACCAACTGCACGTTTGCGGATTTCACCATGGCATCAGCGGCTTCAATAGCGCCGACAAGCCCTTTTGTTTCAACCAGTCCCAGTGCGTTATTCATACTGCTTTTCTCCTATGGGTTATGAGTGGCATTCCCGGAACGGAATGCCTTTAACCAGCCGCGCAGCGTTGTTACCAATGCTGCGGCGATCGTGGCTATTTTGTTGATACGTCAGCGTAAAAAGTGGTGCTGACGTGGGTAAGTTTTTGTAGTGCACGACCAGTTTTTCGCGGCTACAGCCAATACCGACCAGCAATGGAGACTGGCAGGCGGCCAACCATGCGTTGTGGATAACGTCAGCTGAGCCACTCTCCTGAATCACAAAGGGGATCCCTTCTTCTTCAATACCCAGCAGTACGTCATTCCAGACGTCAGCACAGTCAGCACTGGTGAAGATAACGATGGCTGGTGTGGTGAGATTACTTTCCATGAGCGAATGCCTTATGCCAGGAGAGAATCAGTCCTGTCGCAACCGCATTGCGCGGACCTTCGGTACCACGAATGTTGCCGCGCCCGGCAACCAGTCGATAATGCGCCAGAGCATCGGTGACCAGCTGTGGAACTTCAAAATCCAGAGATGAGCCGCCAACCAGCACCACAAAGGGAATATCCCGAATGTTCCCGGTCGGACTGACCTGACGTAGCGCTCTGAGTGCGTTAGTAACGAAAACGCGCTCCTTGGCGCTTCGACGAATGGCCCGTACTTTCTCCAGCGCCAGTTCACCAGGCAGTGGCACCAGTTCATCGGGTTTCACTACGCACACGCGCGCAAAAACCGTTGGTGGGAGAGGCGTAGGGAAGAACTGAACGCTGCCGTCTTCGTGGCGAAGGTGGAACAAGCTCTCAACTTTCGCCAACGGATACTTTTTAATCTCTTCAGCGAGATAACGGTCATCCAGACCCAGTTCACGGGCAATGATCATCGTGACCATATCGCCTGCGCCTGCCAGGTGCGTGGCAATAATTTCGCCCTTAGGATTGATGATAGAAGCGTCGGTTGAACCCGCGCCGAGATCCAGAATAGCCAGTGGTCGTGTTGTGCCTGGAGTTGTTAAGGCTCCCAGAATGGCAGCTTCGGCTTCGGCCCCGCCAACCTGGACGTCAATGTTGAGCTTTTGCGTGATCTCTTGTGCAATCATCGCCATTTGCAGGCGGTCTGATTTCACCATGGAGGCTATGCCGACAGCCTGTTCCAGTGAGAACTCACCTGCAAGTCCACCCGTCACGCTGACGGGAACCGAGGTATCGACCGCCAGCAGATCCTGAATAAAAATTTCATGACTGGGTTTGTTGGTTAATTCAGCCATCGTCTGGCGCACATGCTCCAGCATGCCGCCAATATTAGTGCCAGCTTCTCCTGTAACGTTATCCAGTTTTGGGCATTCACCAACCGCTTTCATAATCGCTTCGGCGCCCGCGGCAACGTCGACCCGTACGGTACGACCTTGAGACTGTAGCTCCAGATTTCCGGCAGGAATCGCTCGCGCTTTCACATCACCTGACGGCGTTTTCACCACCACGGCTGAACGGTTGCCGATCAGCGCCCGTGCCATCGGAACAATGTTTTTAGTCTCATCGGCATTGAGGCCAAAGACAGTTGCAATGCCGTAGGGGTTAGAAAGGGTTTCAATGACCTTTCCTGGTACAGCGACCTCAATGGCAGCCAGCATCCCCAACGGGATACGGTCGATATGAAGGACTTCATCGACGATGGGCAGGGGGTGAGTCAGACGATTGCTGACCAACACGCCATCGTCCTGTTGTAAAATAACACCAGTCAACTGGTATCCAGCACGGACGGAGGCATTAATCATCGTAGCGACATCGGCGAAATCAAATGCCGATGACACCACCAGAATATAGGGCGTATCCGCCGGGCGACTGAGAAGGTCTTCCGGCGTAATAGTGACGCCCACGCCTAACCCGACACCGCCCGGTGTTTTAGGGTTATGGCCGATCATGGTGGATTCAGTGATGATGGTTTCGGTTATTGTTTCCATCGCCACATCGCCAATGACCGGGGTGGCTTCGTTAATACGGATGAGCGAAATATCACTGACATTGATACCGGCGTTTTTTGCCGCCAGCGTAAGGGCCTCCTGAATGCCAAACACATTACGTAATGTGCCCTTAATTCCGGTGGTTTCTGCCAGCGCGCTGCCGGTGATGCTCAGCACGCCAGACTCATCGAGAGTAGCCAGAGCGACTTCCGTTGATGAGTTGCCTATGTCAATGCCAGCTATATATCGCATGATCCTTTCCCTGAGTTAGTCGTCGCCTTTGAGTTTTTTACGCTCAACGTACAGCGCTGCCGCTTCACGAACGAAAGCTGCACAGATTTTTGCCTGATAACGATTTTCGAGATCGTCGGCGATAGCCATCAGCTCATCTTTTGTTGAGCGATACGGGCGCAGCGCGTTGTAGATCTCAAGAATGCGATCGTCAGGAACAGCGGTTAGCTCGGCTGCGCGTTCGAAGTTCATCGCCAGCCTGTCACGTCCGGCATCTTTGGCGATTTCCGCCTGCAGGCGCAGTGTTTCAGGGGTGATGCGCATGTCCTGCGCGGTCACTTTGTTGCTCAGAACATTTTCAAGCGTGAAGTCGTCCAGCGTTTTGTTGGTCGCAGTTTTTACCCACTCAGGATGTTTATTCGCGAGAGGGTAATCCGTGACTTTCGCGGTATGTGCTGATGAACTCACCGCGGGCGGAGTCGCGGACTCGCCTTGCAGGCTGTTCATCCGGCTCAACACATCCCGAACCATCGATTCAATTGCGTCGGTATTCATGGAGGTATCCTTTATCAAAGCGCCACGCGCAGTTCCTGCGGGTTTTTGCCTGTCACAACGTATTTGGTCTCTTTAATGTGCAGAATGGCTGATTTCGCCTGGTACTTAGGACGAGCCATCTGGTCATTCAAAGTAGGGACCGGTTGCGGAGATTCACGCTTGGCATAACGCGCGGCGTTTTTACCGATCTGACGATAGGTTTCCAGCGTCAGAAGCGGTGCCTGAGGGAACAGCTCCAGGTTTGAAAGCGGCGGTAACCCCTGCTGGTGGATAACCGTGGTACCTTTTGACTGGATGCCGATAGAGATCCCGGAACCGCTCAGACGGTTCCCCTCAACGGCGACAAACGCCACATCGGAGGATTTAAAGCAGCGGATAACGCGCGCTTTAATGCCTTCTTCTTCAATACCGGCAATCACTTCGCGCAAGATATTCTTATGCGGGATACCTACGATATTGACGGTTTGCGAGAGCCCGAACGCCGGCCCTACGGCAATAATCACTTCGTCCTGTTGCTGGCCTTGTTTGGCTTCACCAATCTCGGTCAGAAAGCTGTCTCCCTGTGTCGCCGCAGCCTGAGGTGCGCTTGCCGCTGTAGATGCGCGGAAAGAGACGGGTTTGTCGCTGGTCTGCATTTCAGACAACACATCTTCAATTATCTGGCGCAGCAGTTTTTCATTAATTTCCATTTTTCACCCCTTAGCCAAGCTCGTTGGGATCAAGTGCGCCAGGGATGTTTTTGATCTCTTCCCAGCGTTCGCCCTGCAGGCGATAACCTGTTGCCGGACCGGCATAGTCGTTAACATCATTGACAGCGGATAGCACCTGTCCGTCGCCAACGATAATGGCGGAGGTATGCAGGTAATCCCCGGTTAACTTGGCTTTCTGGATGTTGAGCATGTCCTGAGCGACATCGGTAAATCCGCCCTGAGCAAGGGCTTTCACCACTTCCAGACCGTTACGGTTCTTATTGATGATCTCTTGTGCAAACTTGATGTCTTCAACGATGTTACGTTCCGGCATATCTTTCGAACCGTGGGCGTAGGTCGCAGCTTCCACTTCTTCATCAGTGATTGGTGGTAATCCCATCCCGGCAAAGACGGCCTGCAGCGCACGTGCCGCTTTGTTACGAATGGCGATAACATCTTCTTCACGAACCGGACGCAGACCACCGTCTACTTTCAGGTCGCGCTGAAGAACGTTGTAGTCGTCAAAATCTTCAGCATCCTCGTTCGAACCTGCAAACATGTTGTCGTAGTTCGGCACCGCGGAATAACCAGAAGAAATGAAGTCAGTACCCGGCAGGAACTGCATCAGCAGACGCGCAGTACGACGCATATCCGAGTGGGTAAAGGTTTGGTCGTTGCTGGAGGCGCATTCCAGATCCAGAGAGGAACAAATCAGGTTTTCAGCCAAAACTGCACGAATGCCTGACGGCACGGCGGAAGGGACACCGATGCAGCTTACTGAACCGTTTTGCAGGCCCTGTACGCCCGCAGCTTTGGTGATGTAAATGCAGCGGGCTTCCAAATAAAGCATTGATTTGCCTTCGGCGTAACCCATCTGAACTTCTGAGCCAGAACCGGAGGTAAAGCGCATTTTCAGACCACGGGATGCATAGGACGAGGCGAGGAAGCCTTTCGACCATGGCGTGTCATCGCCGTCGGTAAAGACGGGTTCAGTACCATAGACGGAGATGGTTTCCGCGTAGCAGGTGTGGCCTAGCATGCCGAGTTTAAGTTCGGTAGCTTCTTCCAGCGAGCACTGGGTTAATACGCCAGGGCGTCCAACCTGCGAGCCGACTAACAGCGCAATGGCGTTAAATGGCGCATAACGTGCAACGGCAACGGTTGTTTCCTGTTCGTCAAACCCGCGCCATGCGCCTTCAGCGGCATCAGCGGCAATCTGCACCGGGTTATCTTTGACGTTAGTGACGTGCGCTTGTTGAGAGGGTGTACGACGAGCACGCATTTTCTGCATCGCCATCATCATCTCAACGACGTTCATATGGGACACCACTTCGACAATTTTTGCCGGCGTCATTGCGGTGGTCAGCGGCACTATGTCTTTGCGCTTCACGTTAGGGTCGCAAAGCATATTGGCCAGTTTGACCGAATCCATCGCCATGACTTCTTCAGCGCGCGCCAGGTTAATGCCGTAGCGGGCAATGAAATGGTCGATTAAGTCAAATTCACTGGCGGATTTACCGTCCAGTTCAGTGACTGTACCGTTGACGATTTTAATCGACGGTTTGGGGTCGTTCGGGCTTTCCATCGCAATGAAGCCTTCTTCGATCCACTCCTTAACGAAACCATCCTGATTCACAGGGCGCTTCGCCAGTGCTTCAAATCTTTTCGATCTCATGAATCAGCCTCACTGATATCAGATGTAGGACGGACGATCGTTTTTCGGCTCTGAGCCGAGGGTCCCGAGTACGGTTTTACCGATTTCACGGGCGGAGATAACGGCCTGACGAACAGCGCCAGAGTCACCCGAAATAACCAGAATGGCTTCGTTACTGAAGCTGGTGCCATGGGCAGGGGAGCTGTAGGCCACAACTTCCACGTTGGCTGATTTCAGGGCCGTATCGGCCATCAGGACACCAACGGATGCCGGCGCGCCGACGATAACGCCACAGGCACGGCCAATCGGTGCGCCAAAGGCTTTTTCAAGTGCGTAGCTGGCGCGTGCGGTGTACTGCATTTCGATGTGACCCGCTTCATTGGCATAAACATCGCCAAAGGTGCGATCCAGTTCTTTCAGTGCGACTTCAATGCCGCGTTTCACGTCGGAAACATCGTTGCCGCCAAGAATAATCAGCGAGCCATGACCTGCGCCGCCTTTGGTATCACGTGGTAACTCAATACTGACGACTTCAGTATTGGTGGCTTTTACCGCTTCATCGGCGGCCATGATGTGCGGGCCTGCGCCAGTACGGGCGCCAAGGATGCCAATGGAGCGATACCGTTTTTCAAGTTTCATTGCGTCCAGTAGGGCGCTGTCTACGTTGGCGATTACCAGACCGACGGTGTCGCCAATCGCGGTACCGACAAACTCCGTTAAACTGCAGCTTTTCTCTGCCATAGCCGTTTCTCGTGTTGGAGGATTATTTTCAGGGATAGCCTGCTGTTCCGGCGTTGCCACGCGAGCAATCACCTGCGCCATGATCTGTTCAACCAGCTCATTGCTGCTCATTAGCTAATTCCCTTCGGTAAGATTTTTTCTACATCGGTATGCGGGCGTGGGATGACGTGTACGGCTTTCACTTCTCCCACATTACGGGCTGCGGCGGCACCTGCATCTGTTGCTGCTTTGACTGCGCCGACATCGCCACGAACAATGACTGTTACCAGCCCCGAACCAATTTTTTCGTAGCCGACCAGCATTACATTGGCTGACTTCACCATTGCATCTGCGGCCTCTATGGCTGCAGTTAAGCCTTTGGTTTCTACCATTCCTAACGCTTCTTGTTGCATAAAGACCTCGCCTGGGTTGTCCCGATTTTCATGACTATAAAAAGAAGCGAGGAAAAAGAATGGCTGAGTTGAAAGTAAGAGTGAAAAAATAGTGGGGTTATGGTGAGATAAAATTGCTACGCACAATTATAACAATTTGTTTTTATTGGTTGTTTTTGGTTTTAACAATGTGACTATTTGGTTATGTTAATTCCATATTTACACTTTTCCGAGTGACAGTTTAAATATCATTTGCTATGCGAGAAAAATGAAATTGTGATGATCGTTTGAAAATGGAATTCTGCTGTTCGCAATATTTTATTATTTTGAAAATGTACTTTTAATAGGGTAAATCCTCGTTTTACCGCCTGCTTTATTAAAGGTGATGGCAAGAATTTGCTATCACAACACGATTTTTAAGGGCATGTCGCTTGCAGATTGCCAACAATTTGCCGATACAGATTTTTATAGTAAGCCTTGAAGTAATCTTCCTGCCAGCAAGGAGTCCGCTGGTAAAGACACGAACTCTGCTTAGAAGGTGTCACAATGAACGATTCACTAAGAGCGCAATGTATTGCTGAGTTTTTGGGTACCGGACTATTTTTGTTTTTTGGTATTGGGTGCCTGAGCGCCCTGAAGGTCGCGGGTGCCAGTTTGGGATTGTGGGAGATCTGCATCATATGGGGCTTGGGGATCTCGCTTGCAGTTTACCTGACAGCCGGGATTTCTGGGGCCCATCTCAACCCCGCGATTACCATCGCACTTTGGTTGTTTGCCTGTTTTCCGGGGCGTAAAGTACTGCCTTATTCTGTCGCTCAGATAGCGGGTGCCTTTGGTGGCGCTATGCTGGCCTATTTGTTGTACGGCAGCTTATTTATTGAGTATGAATCAGCCCACCAAATGGTACGCGGCAGTCTGGAAAGCCTGCAACTTGCCAGCATTTTTAGTACGTATCCTGCCGCCGCACTGAGTGTCTGGCAGGCCGCACTGGTCGAAGTGGTGATTACCTCCATTCTGATGGGGATGATTATGGCGCTAACGGACGACGGTAACGGTGTTCCCAAAGGCCCGTTAGCACCACTGCTGATTGGTATTCTGGTTGCTGTTATCGGCGCATCAACCGGTCCACTTACCGGCTTTGCGATGAACCCGGCACGTGATTTTGGTCCTAAATTGTTTGCCTGGATGGCCGGGTGGGGTGATGTTGCGATGACAGGTGGGCGTGATATCCCATATTTTATTGTGCCGATTGTGGCTCCCATCATCGGCGCCTGTGCGGGCGCAGCAATTTATCGTTATTTTATTGGCAAAAATTTACCGTGTAATTCGTGTAAGTTGGAGGAAAACGAGAGCTAGCTTCACGAAAGATGTTTATTATTGAAAGGTAAAAACTGTTTTCGTGATCCGGTTTCCTGAACGGCTTAAAAAGTCTCCCAACAATGGGAGACTTTTGTTATGTTCAATGCTGACTTTCATCAGCGCGCCGGATCGCGAGATGAAAATGAATGTGTGAATAATATGTTTTATTTATAACAATAAATTAACTGAGAGGTTTTATCATGATTTCTGCGAGTGCCCTGAACTCAGAACTCATTAATAAAATCGCACAGGATTTTGCACAGGCCACCAGTCTGGCTGTTGTGGTTGTCAATATTCACGGTGATGAAATTTCTGAGCTTTTTAATTTCACTCCTTTTTGCCAGTTGATGCGCCAGCATCCTCAGCATAGTACGCGTTGTCGTATGAGCGACCGCTGTGGAGGGTTGGAAGCCTCTAAATCCGATCAACCCTGCATTTATCGCTGCCATGCCGGGCTTACCGATTTCTCAATTCCGCTGGTCATCGCGGGACACCTGGTAGGGTTCGTGCTTTGTGGACAAGTACGCTTAAGTAACGATGTAGGCCTCGTTGATATTCTGAACGTCGATGACCGCTGGCAAGCAGATCCCGAACTG
The DNA here is from genome assembly GCF_030332695.1 of Citrobacter sp. Cpo089. NCBI lineage: Bacteria > Pseudomonadati > Pseudomonadota > Gammaproteobacteria > Enterobacterales > Enterobacteriaceae > Citrobacter > Citrobacter sp. Cpo089. The sequence continues at coordinate 40,312 of NZ_JAOWHJ010000032.1, forward strand.
GTAAACGAGTTCCGTAATGTACCTGAAATGGACTATTCTCGAGTCATTGCTTCAGCGGATTTACTCAAGCTCATCGTCGAAAATTGCCTTAAGAAACAACTTAATTTTGTTGTTATCAAAGATAACCCGCAGCAGTCAGAGCCGGTACGCGCTAACCGTAGTACCAACCCTCATGACAGTAAAATGAAAAAAGCCCTGCGCTATATTGATGCACATTTATCAGACGATCTGCGTCTGGAAGATGTTGCCTCTCATGTTTTCCTTAGCCCGTACTATTTCAGCAAATTGTTCAAAAAATATCAGGGTATTGGTTTTAACGCATGGGTAAACCAGCAAAGAATGGCCAGTGCCAAAGAGCTGCTTTGTCACAGTGACTGGAGCATAGCCAGCATTGCGCGTAATTTAGGCTTTTCGCAAACAAGTTATTTTTGCAAAGTTTTCCGCCAGACCTATCAGGTTACGCCGCAGGCATTTCGCCAGCAAATAAATGTCATTTCACGCGGTGAATCCGCTTAAATAGCAATATTTTGCTATTGCCGATTTTTGATATCGGGTGCTATGTCAGTCATTATAAAATGAAATGTGACAACAGCAGTCAATAAATTGTCATAGCGCAACAAAATAATGGTATTAGAGGGATAAACTGCACCAGTTTTTATTTTTGTGATGAGATACAGTGTCTGCGCGAATGACTTTCTTTATTCTTAGCTGATACTTTCATTCAAAAAGTGAACGTATGAATAAGTGGGTTAAGGCCAGAAAATTGGCTGAATGAACTCGGAAAGATATTAAATTGAATTATTGTCATGAGGTTGTGAAATTACCTCATAACAGAGAGCTTAATTAACCAGGCTCTTGAACTGACAGGTTTGCCACATTTGTGGTAGGGAAGGGGGTGAGAATCCCCCGCAGCCCCCGCTGCTGTGATGCTGACGACCCCGTATGGACCACTGATCGCAAGATTGGGAAGGACGGGTGAGGATGACGCTAAGCCAGAAGACCTGCCTGTCAGTGACTACCAACAACTTCGGTGGGAAGTGGGTGGTTCAGATGCATACAGTCGAGAGACTGGGTATCTCTACACCCCTACCACCCTGAACAGGATCAGGGTATGGCGGCCAATTTTCACGCATTTGTTCTTGCAGGTACCGGAAGCGGCTGTGGTAAAACCACGGTGACGCTGGGCTTGTTGAGCTTGTTGAAAAAACGCGGTTTGCGCGTCCAGCCATGCAAAGTGGGTCCTGATTACCTTGATACCGGCTGGCATACAGCGGTATGCGGTACCGCTTCCCGCAATCTTGATAGCTTCATGCTTCCCGTCCCCACGCTGAACGCTCTATTCAACGAGCAGATGCAACATGCGGATATCGCCGTTATTGAAGGTGTGATGGGGCTGTATGACGGCTATGGTACCGACCCAAACTACTGCAGCACCGCCGCGATGGCTAAACAGTTAGGCTGTCCGATCATCTTACTGGTTGATGGTAAAGCCGTTTCCACTTCAATCGCCGCAACGGTAATGGGGTTTCAGCATTTTGATCCCACCCTGAACATCGCCGGGGTTATTGTTAATCGGGTTAACAGCGAAACGCATTACCAGTTACTGAAAGTCGCAATCGAACGTTACTGCGATGTACCCGTCTTGGGCTACGTACCCCGTATGGAGGGCGTTGCCCTTCCCGAACGTCATCTGGGTTTAGTAACCGCACGTGAGTCGGTTATCAATCAGCAACCGTGGCAGGCTTTTGCCGCGACACTGGAGCAAACCCTTGATATTGACGCGCTGCTGACATTAAGCCAGTCAACCAATCTTCCTGCTGGCGAATGGCCAACGCTGCCCGCCGCAGACGCCGGAGCAGGGCTAACGGTTGCAATTGCCGATGACGAAGCCTTCAACTTCTACTACCCGGATAACATTACGCTGCTGGAACGTACGGGGCTAAATATTGTTCGTTTTAGCCCGTTGCACGACACCTGTTTGCCGGACTGTCAGATGATCTGGTTAGGTGGCGGATATCCTGAGCTACACGCTGCGGCGCTGGCTCGCAATGTCTCGATGCTGAATCAACTGCGAGAGGCACATCAACGTGGCGTCGCGATTTATGCAGAGTGCGGGGGGCTGATGTATCTCGGCAGTTCGCTTGAGGACAGCAACGGCGATACCTGGCTGATGGCGGATATCATTCCCGGCCACAGCAAAATGGGGAAACGTCTGACCCGATTTGGCTACTGCGAAGCGCAGGCCGCGCAGCAAACATTGTTAGCTGCAGAAGGTGAAGTGCTGCGCGGACATGAATTTCACTACTCTGATTTTACTCCTGAAACGCCAGCGGTGATGAACTGTCGCAAAGTGCGCGATGGTAAAACGCTGCAAGCCTGGTCCGGCGGCTGGCAGGTCGGAAACACCTTCGCCAGCTATCTACACGTTCATTTTGCTCAACGTCCGCAGATGCTTAACCATTGGCTGGCAGCCGCGAGGAGTGCGCTATGACGATCCTTGCGTGGTGTGTTGCCTGGCTGCTTGATTTTATCATCGGCGATCCGCAGAACTGGCCGCATCCGGTGCGCTGGATTGGCAATCTGATTTCTGCCGTGCAGCGAATTGTTCGGCGTTACTGTCATAGCGACCGTGCGCTGCGCATTGGCGGTGCGGTGATGTGGATTGTGGTGGTTGGTCTGACCTGGGCTGTGTCCTGGGGCGTGCTGGCACTGGCAGAATCTGTTCATCCCTGGTTGGGTTGGGTGGTAGAGGTATGGATGATCTTTACCGTGCTGGCCGGGCGCTGCCTGGCAAAGGCCGCGCAGGATGTCGAACGTCCGCTGCGGGCCGGTGACCTTGCTCAGAGTCGGGAAAAATTGTCATGGATTGTGGGGCGTGATACCTCACAACTGCAACCGCAGCAGATCAATCGCGCGGTGGTGGAAACCGTGGCTGAAAACACCGTAGACGGCATTATCGCGCCGTTGTTCTTTCTCCTCCTCGGCGGTGCGCCCCTGGCGATGGCCTACAAAGCGGTAAACACCCTTGACTCCATGGTGGGCTACAAACATGAAAAATACCGCGCTATTGGTATGGTCAGCGCGCGTCTGGACGATGTTGCGAACTTTATTCCTGCAAGACTGAGCTGGCTGTTGCTGGGCGTGGCGGCATTTTTATGCCGTAAAGACGGCTCGCGAGCTTTACAGATTGGCTGGCGCGATCGCTACAACCACAGCAGCCCAAACTGTGCGTGGTCAGAGGCATCCGTAGCCGGGGCATTAGGCATTCGTCTGGGTGGTCCTAATGACTACTTTGGCGAGCGCGTTGAGAAACCGTGGATCGGTGATGCTCAACGCGACATTTCGGTAGACGACATTTCCCATACGATTCGACTGATGTGGGTGGCATCGACGCTGGCACTGGCGCTGTTTATTGCGCTGCGGTGGCTGTGGGTCGGTGTAGCCTGAGGACAACATAATGCAATATATCCAGCAACCCCAGGCGATTGAAGCCAAAAGTTTCGACATTATTGGCGAGATCATCCGTGAAACGCGTCCGGACTATCAGTTTGCCAGTCCGTTACATGAAGCCATTATCAAGCGGGTCATTCACACGACGGCGGATTTCGACTGGCTGGACATTCTGTGGTTTTCCAGTGATGTGCTGGAGCAGTTTTGTGCCGCGCTTAGCCGTTCGAGCGTGATTTATACCGACACCACGATGGCGCTTTCCGGGATCAATAAAACGCTGCTGGCACAATTCGGCGGTGAATGCCGCTGCTACATCAGTGACCCGCGGGTCGTGCGTACGGCAAAAGAGCAGGGTATTACCCGGTCCATGGCTGCTGTCGACATTGCGGTGAAGGAAGAGGGGGAAAAGCTGTTTGTCTTTGGCAACGCACCGACTGCGCTGTTCCGCCTGCTTGAGCATGATGTTGCCGTCAGCGGTGTGGTGGGTGTACCGGTCGGGTTCGTTGGTGCTGAAGAGTCGAAAGATGCCCTGACCCAAAGCAATTTGCCCGCCATTGCAGCGTTAGGCCGCAAAGGGGGAAGCAATGTCGCCGCCGCTATCGTCAACGCCATGCTTTATCACATGCAGGGGGCGCGATGAGCGAGGCCTTCGATACGCTGGTGTGGCACAACGGTAAAGCGCTGCGTAAAGGATATACCACGGGATCGTGCGCCACGGCGGCGGCAAAAGTTGCCGCGTTGATGGTATTGCGCCAACACCTCATCCATCAGGTTTCCATCGTGACGCCTTCCGGGGTGACGCTGTGCCTGAGCGTGGAGTCACCGCATATCGAAGGGCAGCAGGCAATAGCGGCCATCCGCAAAGACGGTGGAGATGATGTGGACGCCACCCACGGCATGCTGATTTTTGCCCGCGTGACGTTAGACGATAGTGGCGTGATTGCCTTACAGGGCGGTGAAGGGGTCGGTACGGTAACCCGCAAAGGGATTGGCCTGCCGGTGGGCAGTTCGGCGATTAACCGTACACCTCGCCAGACCATTGAATCTGCCGTCCGCGAAGCGATTGGCCCAAATCGTGGGGCGCAGATTGAAATCTTCGCGCCAGAAGGCGAAGAACGGGCGCAAAAAACCTACAACTCGCGCCTTGGCATTTTGGGCGGCATTTCGATTATTGGCACCACGGGTATTGTCACGCCGATGTCGGAAGAGAGCTGGAAGCGTTCACTGTCGCTGGAGCTGGAAATTAAGCGGGCGGCGGGGCTGGAGCGTGTCGTACTGGTGCCTGGAAACCACGGCGAGCGTTTTGTTCGCGAGCAGATGGGTATCGACACCCAGGTTGTGGTCACCATGAGCAACTTTGTCGGTTACATGATTGAAGAAGCCGTACGTCTGGGGTTCCGGCAAATCGTGCTGGTGGGGCACCCCGGTAAGCTCGTCAAAATCGCGGCGGGGATCTTCCACACTCATAGCCATATTGCCGATGCCCGCATGGAAACGCTGGTGGCCCACCTCGCGCTACTTGGCGCACCGCTGGAACTGCTGACGCTGGTCAGCGACTGCGATACCACCGAGGCGGCGATGGAACACATCGACGCATACGGTTTTCAGCACATTTATAACCACCTGGCTAAGCGCATCTGTATGCGTGTCCTGCAAACGCTGCGCTTTACCAAAAATCCCCCGACCTGCGACGCTATCATGTTTTCTTTTGATAATCAGGTGCTTGGCAGTAATCGCCCGGTCGCAGAGATTGCTGAGGAGATGCAATGTTAACCGTTGTAGGGATGGGGCCAGCCGGTTTGCATTTGATGACGCCTGCGGCGCGTGAAGCGGTCGCGACGGCGGATGTTCTGGTCGGTGGAAAGCGGCATTTGCAGCAATTCCCGGATTTTGCCGGTGAACAGTTTGCTCTTGGCGCCAATATCCCGGAACTCCTGAGCTGGATTAGTGCGCACCAGGAGAAGCATGTTGTGGTACTGGCGTCTGGCGACCCGCTGTTTTACGGCATCGGGACGCGCATGGTGGCGCATTTTGGCATTGAGAATGTGCGGATAATTCCCGGTATTAGCGCGGTGCAGTACCTGTGCGCGCAGTCCGGTATTGATATGAACGATATGTGGCTGACCAGTAGCCATGGCCGCAGCGTCTGTTTCGACGAGCTGGCGCGGCATAACAAGGTGGCGATGGTGACTGATGCGCTGTGTGGCCCGCGTGAAATCGCACAGCAGCTCATTGCCCGAGGCAAGGGGCATCGCTGGATGGTGATTGGCGAAAACCTGGCGATGGAAAACGAACAGATCCATTTCCTGCCTGTGCGTGAAGTTAACGCTGACTATGACATGAATGCAGTGGTGATCCTTGATGAAAGATGAGCTGTTTCTGCGTGGAGAGAAAGTGCCGATGACTAAAGAAGCGGTACGCGCACTTGCCCTCTCAAAACTTGAATTACACCGCGCCAGTCACCTGATTGATATTGGCGCCGGAACCGGCAGTGTGTCGATAGAGGCGGCGTTGCAATATCCCGGATTACGTGTAACGGCCATCGAACGTAACCCGGCGGCGCTCAGGTTGCTGGATGAAAACCGCCAGCATTTTGCCTGCGCAAATATCGATATTTTTCCCGGTGTCGCACCAATGACCATCACGGAAAAGGCTGATGCCATCTTCATGGGCGGCAGCGGCGGCCATCTGACCGAACTGATTGACTGGTCGATGCGCCAATTGCATCCCGCAGGGCGTTTGGTGATGACGTTTATCCTCCAGGAAAACCTCAACACCGCGCTGGCACATCTGGACCATCTTGGCGTACAGGGAGTGGATTGCCTGCAGTTACAGGTTTCCTCGCTTGCCACGCTTGGCAGTGGTCACTATTTCAAACCGAATAACCCCGTATTTGTTATCGCCTGTCAGAAGGAAGGAAACCATGTCTGAGATTTTTGATCCCCGTAGCGTGTGGTTTGTTGGCGCAGGTCCTGGCGATCGCGAGCTGATTACCCTCAAAGGTTACCGGTTGCTACAGCAGGCGCAGGTTGTTATCTACGCCGGATCGCTGATTAACACTGAACTGCTGGAGTATTGCCCTGCCGGTGCTGAATGTCACGACAGCGCTGAACTGCATCTGGAGCAGATCCTTGATCTGATGGAAGCTGGAGTGAAAGCGGGCAAGACCGTTGTGCGCCTGCAAACCGGCGATGTCTCGTTGTACGGTTCCGTACGCGAGCAGGGTGAGGAGCTGACCAAACGCGGGATTGACTGGCAGGTGGTGCCTGGCGTCAGCGCGTTCCTCGGCGCGGCGGCGGAGCTGGGTGTGGAGTACACCGTACCTGAAGTTTCACAGAGTCTGATCATTACGCGCCTGGAAGGCCGCACCCCGGTACCGGAACGTGAACAGTTGGAGTCTTTTGCCAGTCACCAGACATCTATGGCGATTTATCTTTCCGTCCAGCGCATTCATCGGGTGGCTGAGCGTCTGATTGAAGGCGGCTATCCGGCGACCACGCCCGTGGCGGTGATCTATAAAGCGACCTGGCCGGAAAGCCAGACTGTGCGCGGGACCCTGGCGGATATTGGCGACAAGGTTCGCGATGCGGGCATCCGTAAAACGGCCCTTATTCTGGTCGGTAATTTCCTGGGCTCGGAGTATCACTACTCCAAACTCTATGCGGCGGACTTTAGCCATGAATACCGTAAAGCCTGAGTCAATTGCGCTTTTTTGCCTGACTCCTGGTGGCGTTGTGCTGGCGAAACGTCTGGCAGCCATGCTGCCGGTTACCTGTTTTACCAGTGAAAAGCTGCTGGAGGAGGGGTTTATTCCCTTTGAAAACGGTTTTGCGAATACCGCCCGCGAAGCGTTTACGAATTACTCGGCGCTGATTTTTATCGGTGCGACCGGCATTGCGGTCCGCGTACTAGCCCCGCTGGTCAATGACAAATTCTGCGATCCGGCAGTGGTGGTCATTGATGAACGTGCCCAGCATGTCATCAGCCTGCTCTCCGGCCACGCGGGCGGTGCCAATGCGTTGGCGCGTTATCTGGCGGGCATGTTGGGCGCTGACCCGGTTATCACTACCGCGACGGATGTGAACGATATGGCGGCACTGGATACGCTGGCATTTCAACTGAATGCCCGGATGAGTGATTTCCGTTCGGCGGTGAAGATCGTGAATCAGATGCTGGTCAGCAATAAACGGGTTGGTCTGTGGTGGGATGACGAACTGACGCAGGATGTCAGCCATTGCGACCGGCGCGGATTTATTACGGTTACCGATCTTAACCAGCTCCCCGAACTGGATGCGTTGGTGTGCATCACCTTACGCACCAATTTACCTGACCTGCCTGTTCCGCACTGGAAGTTGGTGCCACAGCGGGTTGTGGCCGGAATTGGCTGTCGCCGTGATACGCCGTTCCCTCTGCTGGCTGCGCTGCTTGCCCGGCAACTTGAAGCTCAACAGCTCGATCCGTTGGCGCTAAAAGCGATTGGCAGCATCACGCTGAAAAAAGATGAACAGGGACTTATCCAACTGGCTTCGTGCTGTCGCGTTCCTTTCGAAACCTTTACCGCTGACGCGCTGCGTGAGCATGAGCACCGTTTTCCGGCCTCATCGTTTGTTCGCAAAACGGTAGGTACAGGAAGCGTTTCCGGTCCTGCAGCCTGGCTGTTGAGCCACGGAAAACTGTTAGGCGAGACCCTGCGAGAACAGGGCGTCACCATCACTTTGGGAGTTTCACACTGATGTTAAGCGTAATTGGAATTGGCCCTGGCTCGCAGGCAATGATGACCATGGAAGCCGTTGAAGCACTGCAGGCAGCGGAAATCATCGTTGGCTATAAAACCTACACCCATCTGGTAAAAGCGTTCACGGGTGACAAGCAGGTGATCAAAACCGGAATGTGCAAAGAGATTGAACGCTGCCAGGCGGCGATCGAACTGGCACAGGCGGGTCATAACGTGGCGCTGATCAGTAGCGGTGACGCGGGGATTTACGGTATGGCCGGGCTGGTGCTCGAACTGGTCAGCAAGCAAAAGCTGGATGTTGAGGTCAGGCTAATACCTGGCATGACCGCTAGTATTGCCGCGGCCTCTTTGCTGGGCGCGCCGCTGATGCACGACTTCTGCCACATCAGCTTAAGCGATCTGTTAACGCCATGGCCGGTTATTGAAAAACGCATCGTTGCCGCCGGTGAGGCAGACTTTGTTATCTGTTTCTACAACCCGCGCAGTCGGGGTCGCGAAGGTCATCTGGCGCGCGCATTTGAGCTGCTTTCCGCCAGCAAAAGCGCGCAAACGCCGGTTGGTATTGTGAAGTCTGCCGGACGTAAAAAGCAGGAAAAATGGTTAACCACGCTCGGTGAAATGGATTTCGAACCGGTTGATATGACCAGCCTTGTGATCGTGGGTAACAAAACAACCTATGTTCAGGACGGCCTGATGATCACGCCACGAGGTTATGTGCTGTGAATTACGGTGATGTGCTGGTCATGGGCGGTACGAGCGATGCGCGCATGCTGTGCCAGCAACTGGATGCGGCAAACGTGGCCTACACCCTGTCAGTTGCAACCCCAACAGGGAAACAACTGGCGGGAGACATCAAAGGCCAGGTGCGCTGCGGGCGTCTGGAGCGCGAACAAATGATTGCCTGGCTACAGGAAAATCGGACGCGCTGGGTGATCGATGCCTCGCATCCGTACGCCGAGGTGGTGAGCCGCAACATCATGAGCGCCTGCGAAGCGGCGGGCGTACTGCTAAGCCGCTACCAGCGCCCTGAGCAGTTGAGTGGGTTAACTCACCCGCACCTGTATACCGTACAAAGCATTCCGCAAGCCTGTGAGGTGGCGCGACGCTTCGGCGATCGTGTGCTGCTGACGACCGGCAGTAAAGATCTGGCCATCTGGCGCGAAGGGTTGCCTGAAAAAACGCTGCTGGCGCGCGTTCTGCCTGTTCCTGAGGTCATTCAGCAATGCGCGGATCTGGGATTTGGTGTCGGTGAAATCTTCGCACTGTGCGGACCGTTCAGCGCCGAGTTCAACGCCGCGTTTTATCGCCAGTGCCAGGCTGATGTGGTGATCACCAAAGCATCTGGCGCTGAAGGTGGTTATCAGGAAAAGGTTCAGCCCTGTCTGGATGCCGGAATCCCCTGCATCGTGATTACACGTCCGGCACCATTGGTGACGGGAGAAGAGTTACTGGAAAGTCAGGCCGCCTTTGGGGTGCGTTTAACGCGCTGGCTGGCCACTGCTTAAGGAGTTTGAGATGAAAAAGGCGCTTCTGGTGGTCAGCTTTGGCACCAGCTATCACGACACCTGCGAGAAAAATATTGTGGCCTGTGAGCGCGATCTTGCAGCTAGCTGCCCTGACCGCGACCTGTTCCGGGCGTTTACCTCCGGGATGATAATCCGCAAGCTCAAGCAGCGCGACGGCATTGAAATCGACACGCCGCTGCAGGCGCTGCAAAAACTGGCGGAGCAGGGGTATCAGGATGTGGCTATTCAGTCACTGCACATTATCAATGGCGACGAATACGAAAAAATTGTCCGCGAAGTGCAAAGTATGCGTCCGCTGTTTTCACGCCTGACGCTGGGTGTACCGCTGCTGAGCAGCCATGAAGATTACACCCAGTTGATGCTGGCGCTGCAACAGCAGATGCCGGCGCTTGGCGAAAGTGAAAAAGTGGTGTTTATGGGACACGGCGCCAGCCACCATGCTTTTGCCGCCTATGCCTGTCTCGACCACATGATGACGGCGCAGCGCTTTCCCGCGCGGGTTGGGGCGGTGGAAAGCTATCCGGAAGTGGATGTGTTGATTGAAAGTTTATCTCAGGAAGGGGTGACGGCGGTGCATCTGATGCCGCTGATGTTAGTCGCTGGCGACCATGCCATCAACGATATGGCCTCCGACGAAGATGATTCCTGGAAAACGTTGTTCAATGCAGCAGGGATTCCGGCTACGCCGTGGCTTAGTGGTCTGGGTGAGAACCCGGCGGTTCGCGCCATGTTCGTGGCACATTTACAGCAGGCGCTTAATGTGGCGCTGGAGGAAGCAGCATGAGCGGAAAACTGTATGCACTGAGCACCGGGCCAGGTGCTTCCGACTTGATTACCGTGCGTGCCGCACGCACGCTGGGCGCGCTGGATATTCTCTATGCGCCTGCCGGGCGTAAAGGCGGTGACAGTCTGGCATTGTCGATTGTACGTGAGTATATCGGTGAACAGACCGAAGTCCGCTGCTGTCATTTTCCTATGAGTGCCGATAGCGTTGAAAAAGAGGCCGTCTGGGATGAAGTTGCTGCCGCGCTGGTTCAGGAAGTCGAGGCCGGTAAGCAGGTGGGGTTTATCACTCTCGGCGATGCGATGCTGTTCAGCACCTGGGTCTTTTTACTTCAGCGTATTGGTTGTCCTGACTGGCTGGAAATCGTTCCTGGCGTCACGTCTTTCGCCGCGATTGCCGCGCGTTCCAAAACGCCGCTCGCTATGGAGCAGCAGTCACTGGCGGTGGTCTCCTGTACCGCACCGGAAGCGGAAATCCAGCAAGCGTTAAAACAGCATGACAGTCTGGTGTTGATGAAAGTGTACGGTCGTTTTGCGCGTATTAAAGCGCTGCTACAACAAGAGGGTTTGTTGGACTGTGCATTAATGATGTCTGAAGCCACGCTGCCAGGTGAACAGTGCTGGCGTCATCTCGATGAGGTGAGCGACGATCAGCCGCTGCCTTATTTCTCGACCATTCTGGTCAATAAACAGTGGGAGTATGCACAATGAAGCTTGAACAACAGCTAAAACAGCTGTCTTTCAGCGGGTTGGCTGCGGCGCTATTACTGATGATTGTTCCTGAACAAGCGTTCGCCATGCACATTATGGAAGGTTTCTTGCCGCCGATGTGGGCGCTGGCCTGGTGGCTGCTGTTTTTACCCTGCCTGTGGTACGGGCTGGTACGTCTGCGCCAAATTGTGCAGGAGGATAACCACCAGAAGGTTTTGCTGGCCCTGTGTGGCGCTTTTATTTTTGTGCTGTCGGCGCTGAAAATTCCTTCCGTTACAGGAAGCTGCTCACATCCTACCGGTGTAGGCCTGGCGGTTATCCTGTTTGGACCGGGCGTGGTTGCCATCCTTGGGGCGATTGTCCTGCTGTTCCAGGCTCTGCTGCTGGCACACGGTGGTTTAACGACGCTCGGCGCGAACGGCATGTCGATGGCGGTAATTGGCCCGGTAGTGGGTTACATGGTGTGGAAAATGGCCTGCCGCGCAGGGCTGCGTCGTGATGCCTGCGTCTTCCTGTGTGCGATGCTGGCGGATCTCGTCACCTATTTTGTGACCTCGGTACAGCTGGGCGTTGCGTTCCCGGATCCCTCTGCTGGTGCTACCGGCTCAATCATTAAATTCATGGGGATTTTCTGCCTGACGCAGATCCCAATTGCGATTGCGGAAGGGTTACTTACCGTGCTGATTTACGATCAGCTAACCAAACGCCAGTTGATAACCGCACAAGGGCATTAACGATGAAAAAGACGCTGATTATATTGGGCATGGTAGTGGCGCTGGTGATCCTGCCGTTCTTTATCAACCACGGTGGGGAATACGGCGGTTCAGATGGTGAGGCGGAAAGCCAGATTCAGGCTATTGCCCCGCATTATGAGCCCTGGTTCCAGCCGTTGTATGAACCCGCAAGCGGTGAAATTGAAAGTCTGCTGTTTACACTCCAGGGATCGCTGGGCGCAGCTGTGATTTTCTATATCCTGGGTTACACCAAGGGTAGGCAACGCCGTGATGACCGGGCTTGACAGGCTTAGCTATCAAAGCCGTTGGGTTCATGTCTCGCCGGTGCGGAAATTTCTGCTCTGGCTGGTGATGATGATTCTGGCGTTTACTCTGCCCCCATTGGGGCAGGGTATTGAGCTTTTACTTATTGCCGCGCTGAGCTGCTGGCTGCTGCGTATTTCCTTCTGGCGCTGGTGCCGTTGGATGGCATTACCGTTTGGTTTTCTCACGGTTGGCGTGGTGACCATTTTGTTTAGCATCAGCCGCGATCCACAGACGCTGTTGGCCAGCATACCTGTGGGAAGTTATTGGTTGGGGATCAGCGCGCCAGGTCTGGTAACCGCCAATGAAACCTTCTGGCGCAGCCTTGCCGCGCTGGCGGCAACTTTCTGGCTGGTGCTGAATCTGCCGTTTCCGCAATTAATTATCTTACTCAAACGCGCGCATGTTCCTCGCCTGCTAACTGAGCAGATCCTGCTGACCTGGCGGTTTATTTTTATCCTGTTAGACGAGGCGCTGGCTATTCATCGCGCACAAACGCTGCGTTTTGGTTATCGTAGCTTGCCGTTGGGCTACCGCTCTCTGGCAATGCTGGTGGGATTGCTGTTTACCCGCGTGTTGATCCGCTACCAGCAAATGACCACCACACTGGATATCAAACTGTATCAGGGTGATTTTCACCTGTAAGGAAAAGTATGCTTGCCACCTCAGCGCTTTGGTTTCGCTATCAGGATGACCCGATCCTCAAAGGGTTAACGCTGGATTTTTCGACGCATGCCGTCACCGGGCTGGTAGGCGCTAATGGTTGCGGGAAATCCACGCTGTTTATGAACCTGAGTGGCTTATTGCGCCCACAGCAAGGCGCGGTGATGTGGCAGGGCAAACCGCTGGATTACAGCAAGCGCGGCCTGCTGGCGCTGCGTCAACAGGTGGCAACGGTATTTCAGGACCCCGATCAGCAAATCTTTTATACCGATATCGACAGCGATATCGCCTTTAGCCTGCGCAATCTTGGGGTGGATGAGGCTGAAATCGCTCGCCGCGTGGAAGATGCGCTTACGCTGGTCGACGCCCAGCATTTTCGCCATCAGCCCATTCAGTGTTTAAGCCATGGGCAAAAAAAACGCGTAGCGATTGCCGGGGCGTTGGTGTTGCAGGCGCAGTATCTGCTGCTGGATGAACCTACTGCGGGCCTCGACCCGTCAGGCCGCACGCAGATGATTGAGATAATCAAACGCATCGTTGCGCAAGGAAACCGCGTCGTAATTTCCAGCCATGATATCGATCTTATCTATGAAGTTAGTGATGCGGTGTACGTTTTACGCCGGGGCGAAGTACTCACGCACGGCGCGCCAGGCGACGTGTTCGCCCAGACTGAACTGATTGAACAAGCGGGATTAACTCAGCCCTGGCTGGTGAAGCTGCATACAGAGCTGGGCTTCCCGCTGTGTAAAACAGAGGCTGAATTTTTTAGCTGTATGCGAGAGAACGCACTGAAGGAGGCGTCATGACGCAGGCAATAATGTTGCAGGGAACGGCATCTGATGTGGGTAAAAGCGTATTGGTCGCCGGGCTGTGTCGTATTTTTTATCAGGATGGACTGCATACCGCGCCGTTCAAATCGCAGAACATGGCGCTGAACTCTGGCATTACGCCAGAGGGAAAAGAAATGGGCCGCGCGCAAATTTTTCAGGCTGAAGCCGCAGGTATTACGCCAGATGTGCGTATGAACCCGGTGCTGCTTAAACCGACCAGCGATCGAAAAGCGCAGGTGGTGCTAATGGGCAAAGTGGCGACCGATATGGACGCGGTGAGTTACCACGAGTACAAGCCACGTCTGCGGGAACAGATCCTGTCAGTTTATAACAGCCTGGCGCAGGAGTTTGATGTGCTGGTGCTGGAAGGTGCGGGGAGCCCGGCAGAGATTAACCTGCGCGATCGCGATATCGTCAATATGGGTATGGCAGAGATGGCTCAGTGCCCTGTCGTTTTGGTGGCGGATATCGATCGTGGCGGAGTGTTTGCTTCCATTTACGGCACGCTGGCGCTGTTGCATGATCACGAACGCGCGCGGGTAAAAGGGGTGATCATCAATAAGTTTCGCGGTGATGTGACGCTGCTGCACTCCGGTATCGAGCAAATTGAAGCGCTGACCGGTGTTCCGGTACTGGGCGTGATGCCATGGCTGGATGTTGATCTGGAAGATGAAGATGGCGTTGCGCTGCAAAAGGGCAAGTATTTGCGCACTGACAAACGCGACATCGACATCGCCGTTGTTCAAATTCCACACATATCTAACTTTACTGATTTTAATGCGCTTGCTGCGCAGCCGGATGTGCGCGTGCGCTATGTTCGTCAGCCTGAAGAGTTGGCGGGGGCCGATCTGGTGATTTTGCCGGGTAGTAAAAATACCCTTGGCGATCTGGTGTGGCTGCGTGAAAGCGGGATGGCACATGGCGTCGTGCAATTACATCGTAATAACGTACCGGTGGTGGGGATTTGCGGCGGCTATCAAATGCTCGGTGACACCATCATTGATGAAGTAGAGTCGGGGCTCGGTACGCTGCCGGGGCTGGGCTTGCTCAATACAGTCACCCATTTTGCCCAGCACAAAACCACGACCCTGGTTGAGGGAAAAATGTCCTCATCGCTGCCTGACTGGTTGGCGGGCACGGCGGGGTTATCCGTTCGCGGTTATGAAATTCATATGGGCGAAACAGCATTAACCGATGAATGCCGGTCGGTGATGACGTTGCACAAAGACGGCGGCAACGTTGCTGACGGCGCGGTCACTCCGGATGGCCTGGCGTTCGGCACCTATCTTCACGGTCTTTTCGACAGCGATGATTTCACCCGAGCGTTGATCAATGGCCTGCGAGAACGTAAAGGGTTAGCTCCGCTGGATTCCACCTTCCATTACGCGCAATATAAATCGCAGCAGTTTGATCTGCTGGCGGATGCGATGCGGCAACACATCGATATTGAGAAAATTTATACCATCATGCAGCAACACCGGGAGCCAGTATGATGATTCTGGTTACTGGCGGCGCGCGAAGCGGTAAGAGTCGGCATGCGGAAGCGCTGATCGCTGATTCCCCAAACGTTTTGTATATTGCGACTTCGCAGATTTTTGATGAGGAGATGGCTGCGCGAATTCAGCATCATCGCGATGGACGTCCTGCGCACTGGCGGACAGCCGAACGTTGGCAACATCTTGATGAACTGATCACGGACATGAATGATCCTCAGGAAGCTATTCTGCTGGAATGCATCACCACGATGGTGACCAACTTGCTGTTTGCGCTGGGCAGTGAAAGCGATCCGGACAGCTGGGATTACGCGGCGATGGAGCAGTCTATCGAAGGTGAAATCCGTTCGCTGATCGCAGCCTGTCAGCGCTGCCCGGCAAAGATCGTGTTGGTCACAAACGAAGTGGGAATGGGGATTGTGCCGGAGAACCGTCTGGCGCGGCATTTTCGTGATATTGCAGGACGCGTGAACCAGCGACTGGCGGCGGCAGCGGATGAGGTCTGGCTGGTGGTATCAGGAATTGGAGTCAAAATTAAATGAGTAAGTTGTTCTGGGCAATGCTCTCTTTTATCAGTCGCTTGCCCGTTCCTGCTCGCTGGTCGCAAGGACTGGATTTCGAGCATTATTCCCGCGGTATTGTGATGTTTCCCCTGATTGGCGTCGTGTTGGGAGGGCTGACGGGGCTGGTCTTTATGGCGCTCCAGCCCTGGTGCGGTATTCCGTTGGCGGCCCTTTTTGCGGTGCTGACGCTGGCGTTGCTGACCGGGGGATTTCATCTGGATGGTCTGGCGGATACCTGTGACGGCATTTTTTCGGCGCGCCGACGCGAGCGGATGCTGGAAATCATGCGCGACAGTCGTCTGGGCACCCACGGTGGACTGGCGTTAATTTTCGTTTTACTGGCGAAGGTGCTGGTGGTGAGTGAACTGGCTTTGCGTGGCATGCCAATGCTGGCCGCGCTGGCAGCTGCATGTGTCGCCGGGCGAGGAACGGCGGTGTTGCTGATGTATCGGCATCGATATGCCCGCGAAGAAGGGCTGGGCAACGTTTTTATTGGCAAAGTCACCGGGCGTCAAACCTGCGTTACGTTGGGATTAGCGGCGATCCTTGCCGCCGTGCTACTTCCCGGCATGCGCGGCGTGGCAGCGCTAGTTGTCACAATAGTGGCGATTTTTATTCTTGGGCAGTTATTAAAACGCACGTTGGGTGGGCAAACCGGCGATACGCTGGGCGCTGCCATTGAACTTGGCGAGTTGATTTTCTTGCTGGCTCTGCTCTGAGTCAGCCCACATACTGGAACCCTTATGCAGACTTTAACCTCTTTACTCCGCACGATCCCATCACCCGACAGTGCCGCGATGCTGCGTGCACAGCAGCATATCGACGGCTTGCTTAAGCCGCCGGGAAGTTTGGGGCGACTCGAATCTCTCGCCGTACAATTGGCCGGGATGCCTGGCCTGAAGGGTGTGCCGCATGTGAATGGCAAAGCGATGCTGGTGATGTGCGCCGATCACGGTGTGTGGGATGAAGGGGTTGCCGTTTCGCCTAAAGTTGTCACGGCTATTCAGGCTGCCAATATGACGCGTGGAACGACCGGCGTCTGCGTCCTGGCCGCTCAGGCGGGGGCGAAGGTCCATGTGATAGATGTTGGGATTGATGCTGAACCTATTCCCGGTGTGGTGAATATGCGTGTGGCACGCGGCTGCGGCAATATAGCCGAAGGTCCGGCAATGAGCCGTTCGCAGGCAGAAGAGCTGTTGCTGGAAGTCATCCGCTATACCCATGAACTGGCAAAAGACGGCGTAACGCTGTTTGGTGTCGGTGAGCTTGGTATGGCAAATACCACACCTGCGGCCGCCATTGTCAGTGTGCTGACCGGCAGTGATGCTGAGGAAGTCGTGGGTATTGGCGCTAACCTTCCTCTTTCTCGGGTGGGGAATAAGGTAGACGTTGTGCGCCGGGCAATTGCCGTCAATCAACCGGATCGCCTTGACGGTGTCGATGTGCTGGCTAAGGTTGGCGGGTTTGATCTTGTCGGTATGGCGGGGGTGATGCTTGGTGCGGCCTCCTGTGGCCTGCCGGTCGTGCTGGATGGTTTTCTTTCGTATTCTGCTGCTCTGGCGGCCAGCCAGATTGCACCGCAGATTAAACCCTACCTAATCCCGTCACACTTCTCCGCTGAGAAGGGTGCCCGCACCGCGCTGGCGCATCTTGAATTAGATCCTTATCTGAATATGGGGATGCGTTTAGGTGAAGGTAGCGGGGCCGCGCTGGCGATGCCGATTATTGAAGCTGCCTGCGCTATGTACAAAAATATGGGGCAGTTAGCCGCCAGCAATATTGTGCTTCCAGATGGTAAGGAAGCGTAGTTACCGCTCAACCTGAACCTCGCCTGATGGCGAGGTTTTTTTATGCGCAGATATGTCGTAACCCACTAAAACAGATAATAAAAGCTATACTTAACGGATATCTGTTGCGACGAAGGAAAGGAAAAAGATGCGTCGTGTAAAACTGCTTTGTTCACTCATTATGCTGCTTGCGAGTCAGGGCGCACAGGCGGTGAGTTATCCGCTGCCGCCAGAGGGGAGTCGCCTGGTGGGTAGTCCTTTGACTATTACGGTTCCACCAGGAAACACCAAGCCGCTGGAGGCATTTGCCGCTCAGTACGGGCAGGGGTTGAGCAATATGCTTGAAGCCAATCCGGGCGTCGATGTTTTTCTGCCTAAATCGGGTTCAACGCTGGTTGTGCCGCAGCAACTGATACTTCCGGATACCGTGCGCGAGGGGATTGTCATCAACGTCGCCGAGATGCGGCTTTACTATTATCCTGCTGGCAGCAATACGGTTGAGGTTTTACCCATTGGCATTGGTCAGGCGGGTAGAGAAACGCCGCGTAACTGGGTGACGGCGGTCGAACGTAAGCAGGAAGCACCAAGCTGGACGCCGACGCCAAATACCCGACGTGAATACGCCGCTCGCGGTGAAAGCTTGCCGGCTTTTGTTCCTGCCGGGCCAGAAAATCCGATGGGCCTGTATGCAATTTATATTGGCAGGCTTTATGCCATTCACGGGACAAATGCCAATTTCGGTATTGGTTTGCGGGTAAGTCAGGGGTGCATCCGTTTGCGGAATGATGACATCAAGTACCTGTTTGATACGGTGCCTGTAGGGACGCGTGTACAATTAATTGACCGACCGGTGAAATACAGCGAAGAGCCGGACGGTAGTCGCTGGGTGGAAGTTCATGAGCCGCTGTCACGAAACCGTTCGGAATACGAGTCTGACAGAAAGGTGCCTTTGTCAGTCACTCCCGCTTTGCGCACCTTTATCAGCGGGAATGACGTGGATGTGAGCCGCGGGAGCCAGGCACTGGAAAGGCGCTCCGGTATGCCGGTGAACATCAGCCTGGTGCAGAAGCATTATTAATTTTCAGGGCGACTTTGTTGACCTTCAGGTCGGATGGGTCGCTTTTTTAATTTGATACTGCCCCATTTTTACCACGCCAATATGGTCAGCCATTAGTTGGGCTTCGTGTTCACTGTGGGTAACCAACAGCGCCGTTTGCCCGGCGGCGCGCAAAATATCCCGTACCTCGTTGCCAAGACGCTCACGTGTGCGCTTATCCAGGCTGGCGAAGGGTTCATCCAGCAACAGGATTTCCGGATGTGGCGCCAACGCGCGCGCAAGTGCGATACGCTGTTGTTGCCCGCCGGAAAGCTCATGCGGATAGCGGTTGGCATGGCTGTGTAACTCCACCATTTTCAACAGCTCAGTCACTCTGGCCTGTTGTTCCTCACGCGGCATGCGACGCAATCCAAAGGCCACATTTTGCTGCGCGGTCAGATGGGGGAATAACGCATACTCCTGGAAGACCATGCCGACATGACGTTTTTCCGGTGGCAGATGAACGCCGGGACCGGCAACACGTCGCTGTGACACATAGATCTCTCCGTTTTGCAGGCGTTCAAATCCGGCAACTGCGCGTAGTACCGTGGTTTTTCCGCAGCCTGAAGCACCCAGCAGACAGGCAATTTCACCTTTACGTACCGACATTGAAAATCCGCTCAGTACCGATTGCTGGCTGTTGCCATAAGCAACGTGTACATCCTGGAGTCGTAATGCAATTTCTGACATTGTTGCTCTCTTAACCACGGCGAGTCATTTGGTGACGCACCAACAAAATAACCGGTAGCGTGCCAGCTAAAACAATCATTAGCGCGGCGATAGCACCTTCTTCATAGGTTCCACGTGCGGCTTCCGCATACAGTAACGTTGCCAGCGTTTCAAAATTGACCGGGCGCAAAAGCAACGTTGTTGGCAGCTCTTTCATGGCATCAGAAAAAACCAGCAGGGCACTGCTGACTAATGCCGGGCGCAGCAGGGGAAAATGGACTCGTGCAAACGTCCCCGCACCATTCTCGCCCAACAGACGAGACGCCTGTTCCAGCGAAGGTGGAATGCGGCCCAGACCAGAATCCAGCGCGCCAATGGCAATCGCCTGGAATCGCATGGCACAACAAATTACCAGCAGGATCCCTGCGGACATCAGCGGCAGGCCGCGAACATCCAGTAAATCGGCCAGCCAGCGGTCGACAGCCATGGCGGGGGGTAAAAAACCAATCGCCAGAATTGTGCCGGGAACCGCATAGCCTAAAGAGGCCAGACGCATCACGCCGCGACGAAATCCCGGCATGGCGTTGTCTGCAGCGCTATGGCGCGCGCTCCAGGCCACCAGCATACTGACACAAACCACCACCAGCGTGGTTCCCGCTGCCAGCGATAGCGTATTTTGCAATGCTGACAGTAACGAAGAGGAAAGGGGGTTCTCATCGCCTATGCGTTTGGCGCTTTCCCACAGTAAAAACAGTACCGGTGCCAGAAAACCCAGTACAACCGGCAGTGAAATAACGCCACCGAGCAGCCAACCGCGCCAGCCCTGCACGCGCGAAGGTTGAATTTCCCGCAGGCTGCGGCTGCTGAATCCTTGTTTTCTGCGACCATAAAATTCCAGTGTCAGAATCAGGAATATAAACATCAGCATCATGCAGGCAATTTGCGCCGCAGCAGATAAATCAGAACGCGAGATCCATGTGGTGTACACGGTAACGGTTAACGTCTGTACCCCGAGAAACTCCGATGCGCCAATATCGTTGAGCGTTTCCAGCAGTGCCAGGCTGATCCCAACGGCCAGTGCCGGACGGGCCATGGGCAAAGCAACACGAAAAAAGGTTCCGGTTGCGCTGCATCCCAGCGTGCGTGCGGCTTCCAGTAAATGGGCGGGCTGGCTGATAAACATAGCGCGGGTTGTCAGATACACGTATGGGTAAAGCACTAATCCGAGCAGGATGATTGCGCCGGAAAGTGAGCGTAAATCTGGCAGCCGGAACTGTCTTGGGCTGTCAAAGCCCAGTAAAAAACGGATAAAGGTTTGCAGGGGGCCAATCGGATGCAGCAGATCGAGCCACGCAAAGGCCACAATGTAGGTTGGCATTGCCAGCGGCAACAGTAACGCCCAGCTAAGAATTTTACGTCCAGGAAAATCCCATGCCGTTACCGCCCATGCGCTGCCTACGCCAATCACGCCGACCATCACCGCGACACCGGCTAATAACAGCACGGTATTTTTTAGTGCGGCAGGCAGTACATACGTCAGGAGATTATCCCAGTGAGATAAATCGGCCTGGGTAGCCTGCCAAATCAGCGCAATGATCGGTGTCAGAACGCCAAGCGCTACGCACAGCGCGCCAAGATGTAGCGGCGTTAATAATGACTGCGGCCCGGAAACCAGGCCGCGTAACGTCGGAAACTGCAGAGGTTTATTGATCGAATCCAACTTTATCTACCAGCAGACTAGCTTGTTTACGATATTTAACGATTTCGGTTAACGGCGTTTTATCGACGTTGATTTCACCAATAGTTGCGCTGATAACCGGATCAAGCGTCACGCCTTTCAGTACCGGGTATTCGAAGTTCGCTTTCGCATACTGCTGCTGGGCAGGTGCGGAAACCAGATATTCCATCAGCTTAACGGCATCGGCTTTATTTGGCGCATAGCGGGCTACAGCTGCGCCACTGATGTTGACGTGTGTACCGCCATTTTCAAAGGTGGGTTTAACGACTTTAATCGCATCGCCCCACTGACGTGCATCACTGCCTTCTTTGGCGTTTTTCATATGGCCGACGTAATAGGAGTTGGCGAGACCAATATCGCAAATTCCGCCGAGAATATCGCGAGCAACATCGCGGTCGCCACCGGTAGCTTTACGCGCCAGGTTAGCTTTCACACCGCGCAGCCATTCTTCGGTCTTTGCTTCACCGTGATGAGCAATCATTGCGGCGATCAGCGCCGTGTTATACGGGTGCTGTCCGGAACGAATACAGACTTTACCTTTGTACTCAGGGCTGGCGAGTTGTTCGTAATGCCAGTTATCGATTGGCAGTGACTTCTCGGCATACAGCACGCGGGCACGCATCGACAGCGCAAACCACTGATTATCTGCGCCGCGCAGATTAGCCGGAATAGCGGTTTTCAGTGCTTCTGACTCTACTGGCTGAGTTACACCCGCTTCCACTAAATCAATGAGGTTACCGGCATCGACGGTCATCAGCAGGTCGGCAGGTGAATTTTTACCTTCAGCTTTAACGCGCTCAAGCATACCGTCCTTGATATAGACCGTACTGACTTTGATGCCGCTGGTTTTGGTCCAGCTATCAAGCAAAGGCTGGATCAGACCCGGTTCACGGGTGGTATAGAGCGTTAACGTTTCCTGAGCGAAAGCCGGTAGGCTAACAGAGAAGACCAGGGCAGAGGCAAGTGTGATACGGCGCAGTCCGGCGCGAGGCAGAGAATTCATCGTTTATATCCCAGAGTAATTGGAACGTACAGTGAACCGAGCGGGGGCTCGTTCCTTTGGCTCGCGTACAATAAATGATAATCACTAGCACTTACAATAATTGCAAAGTTTAAACGATTTACATTTACATAACTTTAATCAACGTTGTGATGCGGCATGTAACAGCGGTGCAGAGCAGGCAGGGGACTTATTAGAGGGTTTTTTATAGCGACCGGAAAAGCAAAAAGCCTGCTTAGTTTCCTAAGCATGCTTCTTAAATATGGCTCCTCTGACTGGACTCGAACCAGTGACATACGGATTAACAGTCCGCCGTTCTACCGACTGAACTACAGAGGAATCGTGTGAACGAGGCGCATATTACTGACCTCACCATGAGGTGTCAACAGTAAAATTAGCACGTCATTTCAATTGGTTAATTAATCTTCAAATTCAGCGTTAATGCGCATTTGGTGAGCGACAATGGCCACCTTAGCGGGTATCGCGTAACCGCTCCATGGGGTTCTGGCGGTAAAACTGAATAAAACGTTGCCATAAGGCCGGAAAGCGTGGAGCAAATAATTCAGGGGCACTGAAGAAATACTCCGATAGAACGGCAAAGCATTCGGCAGGATCGGTCGCTGCGTAGGCATCTATACTGCACGCGGTGTCACCGACCAGATCAATTTCATCCTGAATGTTATTCATTGCGGCATGCAGGTCGTGCTCCCAGCTGGCGATATCGCGCAGGGGGATTGCCGGAACACCGCTGGCACGGTCGCCATTACGCATATCAAGCTTATGTGCCACTTCATGGATGATCAGATTAAAGCCGGAGGCATCAAAAGAATCCTGAATGTCGAGCCAGTTAAGGATTATCGGACCTTGTTGCCAGCTCTGCCCGGACTGTACAACGCGTTGATTATGCACCAGCCCAATATCGTCCTCCCATTCATCGTCCACGACAAACGGGGCAGGGTAGATGAGAACTTCATGAAACCCGTCGAGCCACTCGATCCCTAATTCCAGAACAGGTAAACAGAAAAGCAGCGCAACGCGCGCACTTTTCAGTGGGTCAAGTTCAAACCCCTGAAGCGCTACCAGTCTTTTTTGCTGTAAAAAGCGCTCGGCCAGGGCGATAAGCCTGGCTTGTTCTTGCTCGGTGAGATTCACCAGAAGAGGAATAGCCAGGGCGTCGTCCCACGGCCAGTCGTCACTCCGGGTTGTTTCTTGCTCTTTCCAGGGCCACTTAATCATCGTTTTGCTCGCAAACTCGTCACTTGAACGAAATTGACGGAACGGGGTCTGTTAAAATGCCAAATTACCTGGCATCATGGCAACCGCCAAAACGGAGAGATGCCAGAGCGGCTGAATGGACCGGTCTCGAAAACCGGAGTAGGGGCAACTCTACCGGGGGTTCAAATCCCCCTCTCTCCGCCACTATTCAAACACTTAGCTCAATTCCTTTCAACGACTCATGTCACACTTGGTATAGTGTTGGTATATTCACTTGGTATAAAACTCGCCATCATCATCTTCTGATTTGCCCAATACTGGAAGATCCAGTGTGGGAGAAATTTTCACTTTTCTGTCATAAACCACAACTTGGCTTTCAGTTTTGTGACCTGAGAAAAGTTGTTTGTCCTTACTCGAGCCTTCGTAATCAGATAT
Source organism: Citrobacter sp. Cpo089 (assembly GCF_030332695.1). Classification (NCBI taxonomy): domain Bacteria; kingdom Pseudomonadati; phylum Pseudomonadota; class Gammaproteobacteria; order Enterobacterales; family Enterobacteriaceae; genus Citrobacter; species Citrobacter sp. Cpo089. The sequence continues at coordinate 64,043 of NZ_JAOWHJ010000032.1, forward strand.
TCCCTTGGCTTTGAGATCATGAAAAGTACACGGCAGTTTTCTATCAAGTTTTCTTCCTGCTGCTTCCCTTGCTGTTTCCCACAGATCGTTAAACCCACTTTTCGAATATTTAGTTTTTTTACTGCTACAAATAACGGTTTCCCGGCCGCCCAGAGTCTTCGCAAGTTCGATCGCGTTATGTAGCCTCTCGGTCCAGACTTTGATTTGTTTTGTCCCTGTCTTTCCTTGCTGGATAAAAATGCCTTCCTCGCTTACTTGCGACCATTTGAGAGATAGAACATCGGAAACGCGAGCTGCACATAAGTAAGATATCTCCATGCCAACCCGGAGAGCTGGTGCTGCCTCTTCATAAATTGCCTGATATTCTTCGTCTGTCACGTACACGTCACGGGCTTTTAAAGAGAACTTGCGTACTCCTTTGCACGGATTTCCTTTCACATACCCTCGTTCATACCCCCATGAGAAAACACGCGACATCCCGCCGAGTTCCTGGTTTGCCTGGTTAATACTGCGTTGGCCACGTTTATCCATATAGATCCTGACCATCTCAATTTTTATGTCATCTGCTCGCATATTCCCGAACACTGGGACCAGGTTTTTTTCATATGACCTGTAATCAGTCTGCGTTCGTGGAGCCAGTTCAGCAAAAGCCGGGCTGCTGGTGAATAACTTCCATAGTTTAGAAAATGTCATTACGTCTGAACGTTTAGCTTTTTCTTCCTCATAACGCGCCCATAGCCGGGACATACTTGTCCCGGTAATAGGTGCAAGAGTTACGCTTTGTTTTGTTCCTATTGGCTTCCACACATAGCTATAACGGTTTTTAGTTACGCGTGGCGGGAGGTGCTTGTCTTTAGGATCTTTTCTTGGTCTGCCCATTGATTGCGTCGTAATTTGGCTCAAGTGCAACATATTCATCGACCTTAGGTAATTCAGAAACTCCGGGATCAATACTTCTGCGCAATACAATTGGGCGGTTCCGCCCATCAGTGGTGAACGGTATGCCGTGACACCGCAGCTGTCGCTGCTGGTGGGTGTAGCGCTGATAGCCAGTAATTTCTGCAATTTCCTGAGGAGACAGTGTAAGTTCGTGCATGGCTCATCTCTCTGATGGTCTGCCTGTAAAAACATACCAGGCAGGATCCATAAATTGTGAAATTAGAAAATCAGTTTGCGGTCAAGCGTTGCCAGATTGCAGAGACGTATTTGACCTGGTGTCGGGCGTCAGAAAGCGCATTGTGCATGTCGCCTTCAAACGGGGTGTCGAAGCGTGGATTTATACCGACGGATTTACCCAGTTCGACCATGGTCCTTACGTCCCTGTCATTCCAGAACGGAACAGCGAAGGGAGTTTCTGTTAATGCATATGCGCGGCGGAGAATGACGTTATCAAACGAGCATCCATTACCCCACAGCTGAACAGTGTGGCTACCGTTAGCAGCATTTTCAGCAATAAAGTCAGCCAGTAGTTCAAGGGTTTCACGCAGCCCCATGGCCTCATCAACCAGAATTGCAGAACGGGCTTCAGATGATTGTTTCAACCACCACTGAATTGTTGACGCATCCGGTTTCATGCCAAACGACATCGATGACTCCAGACTGACAACCTGGTAAAACTCGGCACCAGTGTTACCAGATGAAGGCTCGAAAAATACAGCGCCGATAGAGACTATTGGGGCATCAGGACTGTTGCCCATAGTTTCCATATCAACCATCAGGTGAGTATAAAAAGCGTTCAGGGTATCCGTATCAATATGGTGAACGGGTTCATTATTCAGGGAAGCTGACGCGTCACCAGTTGCATCAGCGCTTTTAACTGGCAAAACTGCTGTTTCGCTCTGAGACACTTCAGGATTAGCTTTGATTTCGTTTTTGTCAGTTTCTTCCATCTGCACATTGCTGGTGGCTTCCTCTGTATGGGTATGATGTAACTTATCCTCGATGGCGCGCTGGCGTACCTGGTCTACGACAGAAAGCGCTGGCGCTTGCTGGTTCCCCATCAGGCCATCGATGGAGAACACACCGTTGCCCATGTTGGCGATTTCTGGTTGTTCGACTCCTGCCTTCTGTTCAGCTGTGACTTTCTCGTTAATCTCGTTTTCCCAGCTTTTTTCTGGCACGTGACCGGCTGCCACCAGAGTTTCTTCAGTTGGGTGCTGGTGGTCGGTTTCAGTCAGGTTCTTATTGATGTAACGGCTCAGCAGTTCCGGGAAATGGTGAGCGTTTTCTTCTGCACTGCGAATAAGTGCGAAAATAGCGGCACGGGAATAATCCAGGATGCCGGCGCGTTTGCGCAGGGCGACGGACCACTCTTTGAACGGGCTTTCGTTTTTAGCAATGATCTCTTTTGCACGACGGAAAACGCCACCTGGGATATCGTAGATGTTGAAATCCATTGGAAGTGTGGCCAGCGCAATATCAATGTCCAGAGTGTCCAGCGTGTGGACAAGTTCCGGGTTGCGATCGGTCTTATTGCCTCCACCAGCGTTGGTTCCGGAATCAGTGCGCTGAATCTGCGACACACGATTGCCCTTACACCACTCTTTAACCAGCAATCCGCGGTCAATGTGTTCAGTACTGAACCAGGCCTTAAAAAACTGAATTACGGTAGACAGATCTACTCGTTTACCATCAACCGGGAAAATAGTTTTTAGCGCGCTAACAATTTTCCAGATATCGATCTCTGGCGCTTTCCTGAATGGTTCTACATTCTCGGCGGCAAGCAGCAGGTTCTGCACATAGCTGTTATCCACATCCAGCTCAAGTTCCTGAATGGTTTTCTTCTGTTCAGTATCAATATGGTAAGCATATTCATCAGAAATAAACTGAGCCAAAAGGCGCTGGCGTAGCGGGAGAGTCGCAACGGTAATGAGTTCTGGCGTTACAGGTGGAACGGTGGGCTCTTCACCCACAATTCGTGCTTTCTTATCGTTAACCCACTCCTGCACGGTTTGAGTCCGCGCTTTCGGTTCCGCAATCCATTCGGTAATAAATTCCTCAAATGAAGCAATGTTATAGACCTGCTCACGGTCGAAGACTTCTTTTATTGCGTTTGCCAGGTTCCACTCGACATGAGCAGAAAGCTCTTTCGCCGCTGGCACATTTGCAACGGCCAGTAACAGGTTTTGTATATAGAGATCATTTTCGTCCAGTTCCATTTGTCCGATCTGGACGTGCCGCGCTTCACTGATTTCCTTCTCTTCACCGTCATTTAACAGGTGCGCAATCAGCCGCTGAGACAGGCGCAGGCGAGATATGGGGCGGAGCAATGCTGGCGCATCGCTGGTGGGTACATTGGCACTGGAGGTTTCAGGTTTTTGCTGGCTGGAACCCTCCAGATTTTCATTATCCGGCTTCTGTTTCAGTTGCCACGTTTGCTGGTCTTCTGCCAGTTCGTAACGATCGCACCATGTGTCATCAAGTGTGCTTTCCTCAGGAAGATCGTCAACAACAAACCAGTTGGTGCGGACAGGTAATTGATAGTCGGCGCCACGACCGACGGCAATATTGTTGTCTTCGAGAATATTGAGGATTTCGCGTTCTGCACGGGAATCTGATTTCGCAGAGAACCAGCAAAACAGGTTTTTTGCCTCAGTTGCTTTCGCTTTGGCTTTAATAAGATACGCATACGTTAACATTGCGTTCGGGCTCCATTGGATTGTAAGATACCCGGCAACTGATGATCGCCGCCTAAGGTAGTGGTTATTGGTCAAAACTCGTTCCGGAAAGCTTTGGTCGGCTGACCGGGTACTTAACCCGCCTTGCGCGGGTTTTGTGCTTTATGGGGTAGGGGATTTTCCCTGCGCCAGTTGTGTGACGGGAACCCACTCCAGAGCATTCAGCACGGGTTCAAATGAATCAGGCGTATGAGTAACGGCGCGAACGACGTCAGCCACGCTGGGATTTGCTTTGCTAAGGTGGTATCCGCCACCAGCACCACGCTGGCTGGTGACAATTTCACTGGTGCGCAGCTTCGAGAAAATCTGCTCGAGGTAAGACACAGACAGCTTTGATTCCTTACTGATAGATGCGATGGAAACAGGGCTGCCGTTGTAAATCCTGTTGAGGATGGCAACCACCTGAACAGATGCCACCACACGTTTCATTCCAAACTCCATAGTCACTTCCTTACTGATGCTGGCAACAGCCATTGGTCAAACTCGTTATGAACGAACTGCAATCTGTTGGTCGGCAGACGGGTCGCCCTTCTGGGCGAGCATGTAGCAAATCAGTCGAATGATTACTTCAATGCGATTTAGATGAACGGCCTGACACCGCACTGGTTTACGTGCGAAATCGATCATGGATTTATCCTCTTGCGTTGCCCTTGTCGCCAGGCTGGCGGAACGTTGAACCTGCTGCGTGTTAATACTTGTCATCTCATCCGGTGATTCGTATGCCGCCGGCAGCTACTTCGTGGGCGTCCTGCCTTGATGACGTTTTTCAAACTGTGTTTATATTTAAACTCTAATTGTGTTTAAAAGTCAACACAACGTGTGTTTAAGGTGGTGTTGATGATAACGATATGGGAAAAGGGAAGGTAAAAGGCATAAAAAAACCAGCCAAGTAGGCTGGTTAGATTGTTAAAAATTGTAGCTTAGTCGTCAGTTGGCTTTAATCGTCCCCGAAGGTACTTCTCGACATACTCATCAATTTCTTTCAGCCGCAATTGAAAGGTATCGATCATTCTGTCTTGTTCAGACTCCGGCAACTGGTCAAAAAGAGTAATCAACTTACGATGTTTTGGCGTTAACCATGATTCGGCGTGATCATCACCAAACATTAGCTCAGCCGGGCTAATTCCGAGAGCTTTAGATATCGTTATAGCGTCATTAACGCCCACATTGCGGCGACCTGCTTCATAGTTCCCGATGCGTGACTGAGCCCACCCACATAACTCTGCGAGTTTAGATTGCGACATGTTTTTCTGTTCGCGTAGCTGCTTAAGTCTGGCGGCAATTGCAGTGTTTATATTCATTACTGATTTTTACCACGTTACGTGTTAACGCTCAAAGAACGTTTCGTCTTGACTATCTAACACATTGTGTGTTTAATTCAGCTAAACACTATATGTGAGGACAAGATGAACAACATCGCCAAAGAACGGCAAGCGCTCGGTTTAACTCAAGAGCAATTAGCCAAATTATTCGGGTGGCGTCAGTCAAGGCTCTCAAATTATGAGAACGGAACACGTCAGCCTGGCCTACCGGAATGCAGATTGATTGTGGAGAAGCTTAACGAGTTAGGGCGCACCTGCTCTCTTGATAGTGTATTTCCGCCACAAAGCGAGGTCTGAAAGATGCAATCAGTAGCTTATACCCATAATAAACCACGAGTAGCCGCTGCGGTGAAATCGCAAAATCAATTTAAACCCCAGTGCCGTGACAGCATCCACCACCGTGTCATATTGGCCGCCGTTCGTGAATGGGAATCGACATTACCAGGACAGGCACAGGAACGGATCGCTCAGCTGGTGGCCGAAGAGTGGGCCAAGGCAGATGGCCGCGGAATTGCTGTTAATAAGCAGAATTTATTCCGGTATCTGAAAAACGAAGGGGGGTCAGAAAAGTATACGGCTTACGTTATGCAGCTGTCAGGCTCAATCATTGCTGCTATGCCAGTTCAGATTGCCAGGAAACACGGGCTAAGTAATGCGAGCACAGAAGCGGAGTTGGTGGCAAGCGCTATCAAAGAATGCAGTGAGGCACATCAGGCGAAATTAATCGGCGCTCCGTTACAGAAACTGGAGAAGGAAATTCGTGAGGCGGCAATCGCGTTGTTCAACATGTTACCTGCTGACGCGGCGGGACCACTACTGGCGAGCATAAGCGCCGTAGCGCCGCAATTGTTTTAATCGAGTTTTGACCAATGACCATTATTACTGCAACTCGCGGGGTGAAGTATGCCTAATCCTTTGGCTAAGGCCATGCCTAAGAGTAAGGCTAGTAACGAGCCTTACCGTAAGGTGAAGATCACCATGTGGGATGATCCTAAGTTTCGTGCCTTATCATCACTCCCGCCAAGTGGGCAGAGTCTGTTTATTTACCTGCTTACAGGTCCATTCACAGGGATTATTCCCGGGCTGTATAAGGCGGGAAGGGCGGCTATGGCCGAAGAATTAAACTGGGATGTCGAAGCCTTCGACTTAGCCTTAGGTGAAGCCATAGCGTTAGGTATGGTGGAAGCCGATCTTAAAGCCAGAGTTTTTTGGTTGCCTAATGCGGTGAAACATAACCCGCCAGCATCAGTAAACGTGATCAAATCCTGGGCAAGATCGTTTGAATTACTGCCTGAATGTTCACTGAAAGATAAAGCATATGAAGCTCTCAAAGCCGCTTGCTACGGGGTTTCTGACGCTATGGGGATGGCTTTTGATAAGGCTTTCGCCTTGCCTAAGGATAAGGCTAAGTCTTTGGCTAAACCTTTGCCATCAGGTATCCAGAAAGCAGTTAGCAGTAAACAGATCTTAAACCCCTCTCTTAACGCGGGTGCGATGAAAAATTCGAATGGGGAGGAACTGCCATCCCCGGCCATGCCCCGATACCTGGACGGTGTTGATGAACCGATCGGGAAATTCAGCATGGCAGATAGCTGGCTTCCCTCCAGAGACTTCCGACAGCGCGCCGCATCGTGGGGTATCTCCCTACCTGAACCAGATTACCTTCTGACTGAACTCGCAGAATTCACCGCGTACTGGGAGTCGGAAGGGAAAGTTTTTACGCAAATCCAGTGGGAACAAAAATTTGCCCGACATGTAGCCCGGGTGAGAACGCAGGTTAAACCAGAAACCGGAGGTAACAGTCATGTGGGAGCAAGATCAGAACCAACAGCATCCCGGGCAGTCCAGCAAATTCAGTCAGCACACGCAGAGTGGCGCCGCAGGAATGGACTTGATGGCGACGGAAACAGCCTGGCGACTGTGGCAGGTCATGGGGGAGGTGTATTCGAACCGATGGACCCAGAAGAACGGTGCGGAGCCTTCGCCTATCTGGATAGCCCAGATAGGTTCGATGACTGAACCTCAAATTCGGCTGGTCTGTCAGCAGTGCATGGAGCGCTGCGCGATGGGAAATACATGGCCGCCTGACCTGGCGGAGTTTGTTTCTCTGGTTTCAGAGAGTGGTGCGAATCCATTTGGGTTGACGTCGGAGCAGGTTATGGCGGAATACCGGCGCTGGCGCAATGAGTCATATCGGTATTCAGGTAGCGATAAATATCCATGGCCTCAGCCTGTGCTGTATCACATCTGCATCGAAATGCGCAGAACGGGTGTAGAACGACAAATGACAGAGGGGGAGCTGAAACGACTGGCAGAAAAATTACTTACGAAGTGGTCGAAGCATGTTGGTAACGGACTAAGTGTCCCACCAATTCGACGTCAACTGGCGGCGCCGCACCATCCGGCGGGGCCAACGCCAGCGCAACTACTGATGGATGAATACAGGCGTCGAAAAGCGGCAGGGTTAACGAATTGAAGAATAAACAAATTGTAAACACGAAATGAAATTCACGTAACTATCATATTTGAATTTTCGAATATGATAGTTGACGGCACTCAACTATTGCAGGAAACTACGGAGAGAATTCAGGAGATTAAAATGGTTGAACTAACTTCTCTACAACTTTTCAAAAATCTCTCAGATGAAACCCGGTTGGGTATCGTGTTATTGCTTAGAGAGATGGGAGAGCTGTGCGTGTGCGATCTCTGCACTGCGCTGGAACAATCTCAGCCCAAGATCTCCCGCCATCTGGCGATGCTTCGGGAAAGTGGATTATTGCTGGATCGCAAGCAGGGGAAATGGGTTCATTACCGCTTATCCCCGCATATTCCTTCCTGGGCTGCTCAGATTATTGAGCAGGCCTGGTTAAGCCAACAGGACGACGTTCAGGCCATCGCCCGTAAGCTGGTTTCAGCCAACTGCTCTGGTAGCGGGAAGGCTGTCTGCATCTAAAAAATTTGCCTGAACATATATGTTTTTTCAAATGTGAGGTATTGAAATGAAAACGTTAACGGTATTTGACCCAGCGATGTGTTGCAGCACCGGAGTCTGCGGTACAGATGTTGATCAGGCTCTGGTCGATTTTTCTGCGGATGTACAATGGCTCAAACAACGTGGTGTACAAATTGAGCGTTTCAATCTCGCACAACAACCGATGAGCTTTGTACAGAACGAGAAGGTCAAAGCGTTTATTGAGGCTTCCGGGGCAGAAGGTTTGCCATTGTTGTTACTGGATGGCGAAACAGTGATGGCTGGGCGTTATCCGAAACGCGCTGAGCTGGCTCGCTGGTTTGGCATTCCACTGGAGAAAGTGGGATTAGCGCCAACAATCTGCTGTGGTGGTAATACTTCTTGTTGTTAAGTATGTCAGGAGGACATATGAACTTCTTACAGAATATCCCCCCTTATCTGTTTTTTACTGGTAAAGGAGGCGTTGGTAAAACCTCTATTTCATGCGCCACGGCGATCCGTCTGGCAGAACAGGGGAAACGGGTGCTGCTGGTCAGTACCGATCCGGCCTCAAACGTAGGTCAGGTGTTTGGACAGACGATTGGCAATACCATTCAGCCAGTAGCTTCTGTTCCAGGATTATCGGCTCTTGAGATTGATCCTCAGGCCGCTGCACAACAGTACCGGGCCAGAATCGTTGACCCCATTAAAGGCATCCTGCCTGATGACGTCGTTTCCAGCATCAACGAACAACTGTCGGGGGCATGCACAACAGAGATTGCGGCTTTTGATGAATTTACCGGATTACTGACAGATGCTTCTCTACTGACCCGGTTTGACCATATCATTTTTGATACCGCACCGACGGGTCATACCATTCGCCTTCTCCAGTTGCCAGGTGCCTGGAGTAGCTTTATTGATAGCAATCCCGAGGGTGCGTCCTGCCTCGGCCCGATGGCCGGTCTGGAAAAACAGCGTGAACAGTATGCCCAGGCTGTTGAAGCATTATCTGATCCAGCACGTACCCGACTGGTTCTGGTTGCTCGTCTGCAAAAATCCACGTTGCAGGAAGTTGCCCGGACTCATCTGGAGCTTGCCGCCATCGGTCTTAAAAATCAGTACCTGGTCATCAACGGCGTTCTGCCCAAAACTGAAGCAGCAAACGATACACTGGCTGCGGCAATATGGGACCGTGAACAGGAGGCGCTGTCCAATCTTCCCTCTGATCTTTCCGGTCTGCCAACTGACACGTTATTCCTCCAGCCGGTCAATATGGTCGGCGTGTCTGCACTCAGCGGACTTCTCTCCACTCAGCCTATAGAGGCGTCATCCTCTGAAGAATACATTCAACAGCGCCCTGACATTCCGTCACTTTCTGCGTTGGTCGATGATATTGCCCGTAATGAGCATGGCCTGATCATGCTGATGGGTAAAGGTGGTGTAGGGAAAACCACGATGGCGGCTGCCATTGCTGTCAGACTGGCCGAAATGGGATTTGATGTCCATCTGACAACATCTGATCCTGCAGCGCATCTCAGCACAACCCTCAACGGCAGCCTCAACAATCTGCAGGTCAGCAGGATCGATCCTCTCGAGGAAACTGAACGCTATCGTCAGCATGTTCTTGAGACGAAGGGAAAAGAACTGGACGATGCGGGAAAACGCCTGCTGGAAGAGGACTTACGCTCACCCTGCACCGAGGAAATTGCGGTATTCCAGGCCTTTTCACGGGTGATTCGTGAGGCGGGTAAGCGCTTCGTGGTGATGGATACGGCACCGACCGGACACACGCTCTTGCTGCTTGATGCCACCGGGGCATATCACCGCGAGATTGCCAGAAAAATGGGGGAAAAAGGCCATTTCACCACACCGATGATGCAACTGCAGGACCCGGAGCGAACCAAAGTGTTACTGGTCACGCTACCGGAAACCACGCCGGTACTTGAGGCGGCAAATTTACAGGCCGACCTTGAACGTGCAGGAATTCACCCCTGGGGCTGGATTATCAATAACAGCCTTTCCATCGCGGATACCCGTTCACCGCTGCTCCGCTTGCGAGCGCAGCAGGAACGTCCGCAGATCGAGAGCGTTAAAAATCTACATGCCAGCCGTGTAGCACTTGTACCCGTACTGGCGTCAGAACCAACCGGCATCGATAAACTCAAACAACTCGCGGGTTAGTTATTACCATCATTCGGGGCAGCATTGCTGCCCTTTCAGGAGGTTATATGTTACTGGCAGGAGCCATTTTTATCCTGACCATCATATTGGTTATCTGGCAGCCAAAGGGATTAGGGATTGGCTGGAGCGCCACGCTGGGGGCCATACTGGCTCTGGCATCGGGTGTGATTCACATTGCTGATATTCCGGTGGTGTGGAATATCGTCTGGAACGCGACGGCAACATTTATCGCCGTTATTATCATCAGTCTGTTGCTTGATGAGTCAGGTTTTTTCGAATGGGCAGCGCTGCACGTTTCTCGCTGGGGGAACGGTCGTGGCCGCCTTCTGTTTACGTATATCGTTCTGCTCGGCGCGGCAGTCGCGGCACTGTTTGCCAACGATGGCGCGGCACTTATTCTGACGCCGATTGTTATCGCTATGCTCCTGGCGCTTGGCTTCAGTAAAAGCACCACACTTGCTTTCGTGATGGCCGCAGGGTTTATTGCCGATACCGCCAGCTTGCCGCTTATCGTATCGAACCTGGTCAATATCGTTTCGGCTGATTTCTTCAAACTGGGATTCACGGAATATGCCTCGGTAATGGTGCCGGTGGATATCGCCGCCATCGTCGCCACTCTGGTGATGCTGCATCTATTTTTCCGCAAAGATATCCCGCCCACTTATGATCTTGCACGACTGAAAGAGCCCGCAAAAGCCATCAAAGATCTGGCAACATTCAGAACAGGTTGGATTGTATTAATTCTTTTATTAGTGGGCTTTTTTGTACTCGAACCACTGGGTATTCCGGTCAGTGCCATTGCAGCAGTAGGGGCAGCAATCCTGTTTGCTGTGGCAAAAAAAGGTCACGGCATTAACACCGGTAAAGTGTTGCGTGGGGCACCATGGCAGATCGTGATCTTCTCGCTGGGAATGTATCTGGTGGTCTATGGGCTGCGTAACGCAGGGCTGACAGAATATTTGTCTGACGTGCTGAACTTACTCGCAGATAAAGGCCTGTGGGCAGCCACGCTGGGAACGGGATTCCTGACCGCATTCCTCTCTTCTATCATGAATAACATGCCTACCGTATTGATTGGCGCATTGTCGATTGATGGCAGTACCGCGTCGGGCGTTATCAAAGAAGCAATGATTTATGCCAACGTCATTGGCTGCGATCTGGGGCCGAAAATTACCCCTATTGGTAGCCTGGCAACGCTGCTCTGGCTACACGTACTTTCACAGAAGAATATGACCATCACCTGGGGATACTATTTCCGCACCGGGATCGTCATGACTCTGCCTGTGCTGTTTGTAACGCTGGCCGCGCTGGCGCTACGTCTCTCTTTCACTTTGTAATGAGATACTGATATGAGCAACATCACCATTTATCACAACCCAGCCTGCGGCACATCGCGTAACACGCTGGAGATGATCCGCAACAGCGGTAATGAGCCGACCGTTATTCTTTACCTTGAGACTCCACCTTCACGCGATGAGCTGGTCAAACTCATTGCTGATATGGGCATTTCCGTCCGGGCGTTACTACGTAAGAACGTCGAGCCATATGAGGAACTGGGTCTTGCCGAAGATAAATTTACTGACGACCAGTTAATTAACTTTATGTTGCAGCATCCGATCCTGATTAATCGCCCCATCGTTGTAACACCGCTGGGAACCAAACTGTGCCGTCCTTCTGAAGTTGTTCTGGATATCCTTCCTGATGCTCAGAAAGGGGCTTTCGCCAAGGAAGATGGCGAGAAAGTCGTTGATGATGCAGGCAAAAAATTGAAATAAGCGACAGGAGAGCCGCCTGTTATTTAGGCGGCTCCTTTATCAAATAAAAACAATGGATTGCCTCGATTTAAATCTTTGGACTGTTGATGCAACATTCTTCGCGTAGAAAATCAATAATCGACTCTAACTTGTCATATTGAGAAACGCAGATTAAGGATCGGCTTTCGCGATTTTGTTTGACCAGACCTACGGAAACAAGAGCGGATATATGATGACTCAGTGTTGAAGATGGAATCGCAAGTTGTTTTTGTAGATCACCTACAGGTAAACCTTGTTCACCGGCTTTAACAAGGTGTTTGAAAATAAACAAACGTGTCGGATGTCCTAATTCTTTCATAGCTTTAGCTACTTCTTCTAGTTGCATGGTGCCTTCCTCGTCTAGTGATATTTCGATAATACCAGAAATATGTTGATCTAACCTCAATAGTTCGATTATTCTAGAAATATAGTTTATGGGAGGTTTCATGAATAGCTGGATTTCTATGTTTACTAACGCGGCAGAGATGTTCTTGTTTCTTGCTGTCGAGTTGTCTGCGCTTTTTTTTCTGATTAGTGCGGGTGTTAGCCTTATCAGGCAAAAAATTCCGGACCAAAAGATTCAAAGAATGTTAGGGGCGAGAAAGGGGAGAGGTTACATACTTGCATCGCTGTTAGGAGCTGTAACACCGTTTTGCAGCTGCTCTACAATTCCCATGTTACGCGGACTGTTATCAGCAAAAGCAGGCTTCGGTCCAACACTTACATTTTTGTTTGTTTCACCTCTGCTTAACCCGATAATCATTGGTCTGATGTGGGTTACTTTTGGTTGGAAAGTTACCCTGCTATACGCTGTTATAGCTGCAACAGTTTCCGTACTGGCAAGTATTTTGTTAGATGTGCTTGGTTTTGACCGACATATTGTCGAAACATCAAAACCGCTGGCTAGCTGTTGTGGTGTTAGCAGTGGAAAAACTCTTGAAACTAAACTACGGAGTGTTTCAGCTTGCTGTTCTGTATCAAATCAACAGGACATAGGGGCTAATAGTTGTTCTAAACCACAAGAAACGTTTAAGAGTTTCTCAGCATTTCGGGGCACAAATTGTGAATTGAGCTGCGAGACAGGTCAAACAAATAAACAATTCTTCCCGAAAAGTGTAGTAAGAGATCCTGGTGCGATACGTCTGGCATTTCAGGATGCCTGGACTCAATTTAAAGATGTATTACCTTATCTGATGTTAGGTATTGTTATAGGGTCGTTTATCTACGGTTTTATACCTGCAGAGTGGATTGCTGCTCATGCCGGGCATGATAATCCGTTTGCGATTCCATTAAGTGCAGTTATTGGAATACCTTTGTATATACGTGCTGAGGCAGTAATTCCGTTGGCATCAGTCTTGATGGATAAAGGCATGGGAACGGGAGCAGTAATGGCTCTGATTATTGGTAGCGCTGGAGCTAGTCTGACGGAAGTAATACTGCTTAAATCAATGTTCAAAACACCCTTGATTGCTGCATTCCTGACCGTTATTTTGGGCATGGCGATTATTATGGGATACCTGACACAGTTGTTATTTTGATTGGGTATGTTAGACAGAACCAGAAAAAGTTGCAGGGGGGGCGAGCGTATGAAAGTTGTGCAATCAATCCCCATCAATACAGTTATCCAAATTTAAGGACGTTGATATCTCCATACTTACTATGGTGTTCAAACAACAAGTCCGCATTGGATTGAACCCGCTTCGGCGGGTTTTTTTGCATCTAATTGATAGGCAAAGGTTAGCAATTTGTGCTCTTAAGTCATTGATCATTTCAATGTATCGGTGTACTGTACAAATGTACAGTATTGCAGTGGAGGCTAATATGAAAGTTGAACTCACCATTGATCGTACTAAAGAACTTCCAAAGGGAGCAGTTCCGGCGCTGGAGAAAGAGTTACTTAAAAGGTTGGGTAATCAGTATGAGAACTGCAGCCTGAGCATACGTCGTGCAGGTTCTGATGGCTTAAGTGTTCTTGGTGGTAACAAGGAAGATAAAAAGAAAATTGAGACGATTCTCCAGGAGACCTGGGAAAGTGCTGGCGACTGGTTTTATTAATTATTTTGGGTGTTGCTTTTATCCCGTTTGCATGGGGGAGTTTAAGTGAAAGAAAAATTAGAATTGCCCCAAAAAGGCTACGCAGTCATCAGATGTCACGATGGAGTCATCGTTGCCAGACTGCAATCATTTCCCGAGTGTGAGCGCGCCCTGATGTACCGTCGCGGTAGCATGGTGTCTTTCATGCCTCTTCAGGATAATGAAATTATTGGTACACCGACGTTGTTTACTCAGATGCTGGAAAGGGCTGGTTATCGCGTTACAAAGAATTCTGTTACACTCCCGTCATAGGCCTGAACAACCTATACCTGCTGCGCCACAGGAGAAAAGCCCCATGGCGCAAGATCAATTCAAGCAATCCCACATACTGACGTTAACCAACGCCAGCGATTTTCTTTTTGCCGCATCCAGAGGTGCGTTATGAAGAAAAGCTGGTTTCAACATACCCAACTCACCACTGAGCAGGCTGACGAACTGGAAGCCCGCTATCGCGCAAAGCAGATTAAGACAGAGCGCAGTCTGGATAATGACTTTATTCACTGGACGATCAGCGCGTTCTTGCCAGAAGTATCTAAGCCTCCGCGTCAGGACAGAACCTGGCAACAACGGATCTGGAGGTGAGTGTGAAAGTCTACGATATCACCCCCATGGGCAAGCCCAGAATGACGCGCGCTGACAAATGGAAAAAGCGCCCCGAGGTTCTGCGTTACCGGGCTTTCTGTGATGAAGTTCGTCTGCAGGGTGTTGAGCTGCCGGAAAGCGGTTCGCATGTCACCTTCATTCTTCCGATGCCAGCGAGCTGGAGCAAAAAGAAACGGGCTGATTTCAACGGTAAACCACACCAGACTAAACCTGATTTCGACAACATGATGAAAGCCCTGATGGATGCTATTTACGAAGATGACGCCCACATCTGGGATTCACGCGTCACTAAATTATGGGGAGAGAAGGGACAAATAATTATTGGGGAGATAGCAGAATGAGGGCGCTGCTGAAGCCGGTGGTTGCGCGTGAGCTTGGAATTGTGCTGCTCAAGCCGGGCAGCGAGCTGATGTCATTATTCAGTTGTGAACGTGTGCTGGTAGAAAGCCAGCCGGCAGGAATGGAACGGTTGCCTGCTGGCCGTGTTCCTGACGTTCGCCAGCCGCTTGCCAGTGACGAGTCCCTGCGACCGTTCTTCCTTGATGAAAAGGTTATTAAGGCTGCTGGTGGTTTGAGTGGCCTTGATTACTGGCTTATGCGTTATGGCGGCCATTGCTGTCAGTGGCCACACAGCGATTACCATTATCACGAGTTAACTCTCCTGCGCCATGAACCCGGATCGGTTCTTCTGTGCGGACATTGTGATAACCATTTGCGCGACCACTACAGCGAACAACTTGCAGAACTGGCAAGAC
The DNA here is from genome assembly GCF_030332695.1 of Citrobacter sp. Cpo089. Lineage (NCBI taxonomy): Bacteria > Pseudomonadati > Pseudomonadota > Gammaproteobacteria > Enterobacterales > Enterobacteriaceae > Citrobacter > Citrobacter sp. Cpo089. The sequence goes on from NZ_JAOWHJ010000032.1 coordinate 79,418, forward strand.
GTAATGTTTTTAACTGGATTATCAACAGCATCATGGTGGCGCTTAATCAGGATCCGTCCAGAGAACTTTCGCTGCCGGAGCTTTGCTGGTGGGCGGTACGCATGGGGGTTACTGACGCAATTCCCGAATCAGTAGCCAGACGGGCGCTTCGTATTCCTCCGGAAGAGCATCAGTCAGTCATGCGTGAATGCGATATCGAATCGGGTGTAACCGCCACCAGCATCATTACAGCCAAAGCCAGCACAGTAACCGTGAACATGCTGCCAGAGCAGGTGCCTGCGGTTAAGCCCGTAGTTGGTGTTCTGGTCGATCCTGAGTCCCCGCAAACCTTTATGAAACGTCCAAAGCGGATCCGCTGGACGGCCCCCGGATATCTGGAATGGATTAAAACACAGCCCTGCGAATGCTGTGGCAAACCATCCGATGACCCACACCATTTAATTGGCTGGGGGCAGGGAGGTATGGCAACGAAGGCGCATGATATTTTCGCGATCCCTTTGTGTCGTCAGTGCCATACAGAACTACATAACGACCCGGTGAAGTTTGAGCGAAAGCATGTACCTCAGCTGGTAATGATTATCAGAGTGCTGGACCGGGCTTACGGGCTCGGTGTTCTGGCGTAAGGAGAAAAACAGGATGACACCACGTCAACGCCGCAATCATTTTGAAGCACTTGGTAAAGCAGCATCTGCGCCGCGTAAAAGTTGGCTCGGTAAATGTATCCTCCTGACGGGGATCCAGTCCGGATGGATTAAGTCCCTGCTCACTACCTGGGGGGAAGGTGTGGGAGGAAAAACTGCTCCTCGTTTGCCGCGAGGACATGCGTGTTGGAATGTGCTTAAGGGACGGAACTGGTCAGATAAGGCACTCGAGCGATTCACCGTTGCGTTAAATCAGGCGAGAGAAGAGGGATTCCGTGGACAGCAGGCAATGAACAGGGCACACAGCATTCTCTGGCCCCAGTCACCCACCAGTGTAATTGACGAGGCCCTGCATAGTGACGATGTCGATTTTGTTGAGCAATGCGTACTGCAGGCGCTGGATATAAACGATCCGGTTTATGTTGTTGGTCTTCAGTATTACACCACCCGAAAAAAAGTCTCAGACATAACCCGGGAACTGCAGGCGATTGCGCCATGGCTGACACAAGAAAAGGCCAGAGAGCGAGTGAAGTGGTGTTTACAGATTTTCAGAGCAAAGGTGTTCTTGTCAGCGAAAGCACTTTTGGAAAGCAAGGAATAATATTTTTGCTTTTTTGTGCTGTTTTTTGTGTCTGGTATTGAAAACTACCCAGAAAGTTAGATAATCCATTCATGCTTGGCAGAGCTGCGCCACGATGGCAGCGACGAAAAGCGAACAATTTGAATATAACGAGAACCCCGCCAGCGCGGGGTTTTTGCTTTCCGGCGATACGACAGGGGTATTCGCGAGGTGTATTACACCAGTACCCCTGTCATATCGCCGTGCTGAATCGTTAACTTGAAAACAAGTTCTCACAACGCTCCAGTGCTTTTTCGTTTTTAACTCAAAGGAAAAATGGTTGGGGGTAGCTGCTAAACGTAGACATCAATATTTTTAGTATTATTCCCTGCAACGTTCGAACCTGATTTGTCACTTACCGTAGGTAATGCTCCCGATACCATTTGGTTTTTTTCTGCTTCTTGTTTTTGTAATTGAGCAATTTTTGCGTATATAGACTCGATTTGCCTTTGAATCATTTCCATCTGCTGTTTAAGCAGTTTTGCCTCATCTTCGGAGGTTACTTCATTTATTTTTGAACCCATGGCGCTGAGCTCTTTTGTCAACTCACCAATTTGTTTTTTCAGGTTTTGAATTTGTTGTGAAACAGAGTTGCCAGTACTTGAAGGTACTTGTTTTACTGTGCTTTGCAGTATGTCCTGACTCAAAGTGCTAACTGTCATACTCATGGTGGTTCCTCCGGGCTTACATTTATTACCCATTATCGTCATCTTTCGAAATTACTTTATTAGCAAAGGTTAAGTTGTGGCTTCCTGCACCACAGCATTATTTGTACCACTCTAAACTATCTGCTGAGTATCGCGGAGGAGCTTATGAAAGAAGGTTACTACTGGATTCAGCATGTCGGTGTTGTACAGGTGGCGTACTACACGAATGACACTGTTGATGATCTGGAAACGGGTAAAACAATCACAGGTGTCTGGCATCTGACCAGAGGCGATGACATTTGTCATAACGGTGAAGCAGAGGTGTTTGAAGGTCCTCTTACTCCACCTATATAAACAACCGCACTTACTTCGAGGCAGCCGCATGGTGGCCTTTTCCATTTCGGGCTCACGGGTATCACTCTCTACGTGCTTTGTTGATAAATCAAGCCCGTGAAGTCTGATCCTTTTAGAATAATAGTGCTGTTTGATTGCAGGTTTTTCTTATTGGTTCTAAAGTTATAGAGCATCTAGTAAAAGCTCTCGTTTTGACGTAATTGTGATGAATCCCCCTAAGCGGAGGGGTGAAACTGACAGTAAACAAAGTCATGGAATGACATGCTTAGTGCACACGGGTCATGGTTTGTCAGCCAAAGTCCACCGGGAGGCACCCGGCATCACGTTAATCAAAATACTTCTTTTCAGGCCCACTCCATGGAATGGGCCTTTTTCTTGCATTTTGATAGTGTAATTCTAGCTAACGGAATGTCATCTAAGCGCGTGGCGATTCATTTCTTATCGAACTACAAGTACAGGGCAACCAGCGTGTCGGACAACGGCGGCTGCATTCGATCCTAAGAGGTAGGTTGAAATGTCTGGACGATGTGAGGCAATAATGATTAAGTCAGCATCGATTGATTTAGCGAGATTAAGTATTTGATCCTTTGGTGACCCAGCGGCTGCATGTGTTTGGGTTTTTCCCGCAGGGATTTTGAATTGCTTCACGATTTCATCCAGTTTCAATAATGCAGCGTGCTGAATGTCTTTTAATTTTGGCATTTCTGCTGAATATGCCAGACCTAAAGATGAGTAATAAGGCAATGTGGGAACTACTGTTAGAAAATGTACTTTAGCAGTATTTAATACAGAATGAGCCTGAACATAGGGGATAACTTGCCGTGTTAAGTCAGTCTCAGAAACATCAATTGGTACTAAAATAGAGTTGTACATTTTAGCCATCCTGTTTGTTTTTTGTTCGGCAGGAAGTTTAGTATCTGGGACAAAAAAAAATGTGTCTTGGCTGGCAAAACTTACGAATTGGTACCTTCATACTATTTGCGCTTTCAATCTAATGATTCTGGGGGGCAGGATTCATTATGTAGGTATTGTTCAAGTATCAGAGTTGCTTAAGACTCCACTGGTAATGACTCCAACTTATTGATAGTGTTTTATGTTCAGATAATGCCCGATGACTTTGTCATGCAGCTCCACCGATTTTGAGAACGACAGCGACTTCCGTCCCAGCCGTGCCAGGTGCTGCCTCAGATTCAGGTTATGCCGCTCAATTCGCTGCGTATATCGCTTGCTGATTACGTGCAGCTTTCCCTTCAGGCGGGATTCATACAGCGGCCAGCCATCCGTCATCCATATCACCACGTCAGAGGGTGACAGCAGGCTCATAAGACGCCCCAGCGTCGCCATAGTGCATTCACCGAATACGTGCGCAACAACCGTCTTCCGGAGCCTGTCATACGCGTAAAACAGCCAGCGCTGGCGCGATTTAGCCC
>NZ_JAOWHJ010000033.1:0-9601 GCF_030332695.1 Citrobacter sp. Cpo089
AACTGCACCCAAAAAGTTGGACACCCAACGAAGTAAGGTGCAGTTTTTTATGAGCAAGTATTCTCTCAGCTTCAAGCTTGAGGTTGTGCAGCACTATCTTTCCGGGCTGGAAGGACAGGAGGCGACTGCAAAACGTTTTGGTATCGATCACAGTGCCGTTCGTAAATGGTCTGCCGCCTGGAAGCTCCATGGCGAAGCCGGGCTTACAACCCGGCATTTCACCTATTCTCCTGCTTTTAAAGAGTCCGTTATCCTGCATATGCGTGAACACCAGCTGTCTGTTCGCGAAGTCTGTGCAAAATTCACTATCCCTGCCTTTTCCACTGTTAGTCAGTGGGAACGACTGTATGATGAAGGGGGATTAGAAGCCCTTACAGACAGTCGACGCAGGAAAAAAACGATGCCAGAACGCCCTGAGAATCACCCCGTCCCTCCTTTGCAGACCCCCCTTGCTCCGGATGAACGTGAGGAACTTGAACAACTGCGTGCTGAAGTGGCATATCTAAAAAAGCTGCAGGCCTTACTCAGGGAAAGAAGCACGTCAGGACGCGGGATAAAGCGCAGGTCGTGAATGAGTTAAGGCTGAAGTTCCCTCTTGCACGCTTGTTAAAAGCTGCAGGACTGGCAAGAAGCACGTTCTACTGGCAACTGGCCAACGGTAAAAAACCAGACAAATATGCCGATGATAAGCAGCATATTTTAACGCTGTTCCATAAACATAAAGGACGGTATGGATACAGGCGAATCACGCTGGCTGGCCGCCGGGAAGGAAGCTTACTGAACCATAAAACGGTTCAGAGGTTAATGAAGGTGTTAGATTTAACCTGTTGTATCAGAAGGAAGAAATATAACTCTTACAAAGGCCGGCATGGGAAAGTTGCGGGTAATGTACTGAACCGGCAGTTCAGTGTGGATAAACCCAACCAGAAGTGGGTAACAGATGTCACGGAATTTAAAATAAGCGGAGAAAAGCTGTATCTGTCCCCGGTTCTGGATCTGTATAACGGAGAAATAGTAGCGTATCAGATGGAGTCCCGTCCTCTTCTGTCGATGGTGGATAACATGCTGTCGAAGGCTATATCTGTACTGGGCAAAAACGAATACCCGCTGCTCCACTCAGATCAGGGCTGGCAATATCAGATGGCGCATTATCAGAACCGGCTAAAGGAGGCGGGTCTAAAACAGAGCATGTCAAGAAAGGGAAACTGTCATGACAATGCAGTGATGGAGAGCTTCTTCGGCACACTGAAATCTGAGTGTTTTTACCTCACGGAACACAAGAATATCAGCGAGTTGCGCATGGCTATCGATGACTACATCCACTATTACAACCATGAAAGAATAAAACAGAAACTGAAAGGCCTGAGTCCGGTAGAGTACCGAACCCAGGCCCAGATAACCGCTTAAAATAAACTGTCCAACATTATGGGGTCAGTTCAATTCTTCTCCCCGGTTTTTTTATGCCTGCTATCCAGCAAACCGAAGAGATACAGGATAAGAACAGGTAGGAAACAGAAACAAAAAACCCCCGCTTTTCAGCGAGGGTTTAAATTTTGGTGGAGCTAAGCGGGATCGAACCGCTGACCTCTTGCATGCCATGCAAGCGCTCTCCCAGCTGAGCTATAGCCCCACGATGCTATTACGTACGTACCAAATTTATTGGGATTAAATTTGGTGGAGCTAAGCGGGATCGAACCGCTGACCTCTTGCATGCCATGCAAGCGCTCTCCCAGCTGAGCTATAGCCCCATTACGTAAAGCTTGTCGAGTTGACGGGCGGCATCATATGAATTCCCTTCGCGTGTGTCAACGGCAAAATTAACTCATAGAATTCAATCGCTGAAAAAGCAGTCAAATGAAGAACATTGCGTAACAACTCGCATTCAGTAGTTAAACGCGTCACGGTTTCTACTAAAATGGTGCTATAAAATGAGCCACTAATTAACCCCACGACTATTCAGGGAATCGTTATGTTCAAGGAACGGATGACGCCAGAAGAACTTGCTAATCTGACCGGATACAGCCGACAGACCATCAATAAATGGGTGCGCAAGGAGGGTTGGGCTACATCACCAAAACCAGGCGTACAGGGCGGTAAAGCGCGTCTGGTTCACGTCACCGAACAAGTTCGTGAATACATTCGCAGTGCTGAGCGTTCAGCCGAAGGTTTATCAGATAATTTATCGTTATCCGGCGATACCTCTATCGAAGCTCTACTGATTAGGCTCGCCAAAGAGATGACTCCGTCAGAACAAAAAATGTTTACGTCACTGATCCTGCGTGAAGGCATTACGGGTTTGTTACAACGCTTAGGGATCCGCGACAACAAATAATATGAAAAAATTACGCAGCAAAATGACGACCGAAGAACTGGCGGAATGTCTCGGGGTTGCCAAACAAACCGTCAATCGTTGGATCAGAGAACAAAACTGGACCACCGAAAAGTTTCCCGGCGTTAAAGGGGGTCGTGCAAGGCTGATCCATATCGACTCCAGCGTCCGTACGTTTCTGCTCAATATTCCGGCTTTTCGCAAAGTCCCTGAAATTTATCAGGCTGAGGAGCCGCTGGCAGAATATACCCACGTGGTGCGTAGCCACGCCTGTCGCCAGATAATCAGCGCACTGGACAACATGTCCCCAACGGAACAAGAAAAGCTGGCTATGTATATTTCGCGCGAAGGTATTCGCACTTTCCTTACCCGTCTGGGTATTGATGAGTCTGAATAACAGGCAAAAAAAACGGCAGGATGCGCTCCTGCCGTTGTTTCATCGCTCAACCGATCTTACTGCTGGCTTTCACGCTCAGCAATAAACGCCAGCGCTTTATTAATACGCTCAATGCTGCGTGATTTACCAATCGCATGCACCGTGACGTCTAACGCCGGAGACTGACCCGCGCCGGTTACGGCTACGCGCAGCGGCATCCCAACTTTACCCATACCCACTTCCAGCTCATCAGCGGTTGCCTGAATCGCGTGGTGCACGTTTTCTGCCGTCCACTCGCTGATAGCAGCCAGCTTATCGCGAACCACTTCCAGCGGCTGACGCGCTACCGGACGCAGGTGTTTCTTAGCTGCATCCGCGTCGAACTCAGCAAAGTCTTCGTAGAAGTAGCGGCAGCTCTGCGCCATCTCTTTCAGCGTTTTGCAGCGCTCACCCAGCAGTTTAACCAGCTCAGACAGCTGCGGACCGACGCGAGTATCGATATTTTCCTGCTCAATGTGCCATTGCAGATGCGTTGCCACATATTCTGGTGCCAGCGAATTAATGTAGTGATGGTTCAGCCACTGCAGTTTTTCGGTGTTGAACGCACTGGCAGACTTGCTCACCGCACTAAGGGAGAACAGTTTGATCATCTCTTCACGGGTGAAGATTTCCTGATCGCCGCTGGACCAGCCCAGACGCACCAGATAGTTCAGCAGCGCTTCCGGCAGGTAACCGTCGTCGCGATACTGCATAACGCTGACCGCACCGTGACGTTTAGAGAGTTTTTTACCGTCGTCGCCGTTGATCATCGACACGTGTGCATAAACCGGCACCGGCGCATTCAGCGCTTTCAGGATGTTGATCTGACGCGGAGTGTTGTTGATATGGTCTTCACCACGAATAACGTGAGTGATTTCCATATCCCAGTCGTCGACAACAACACAGAAGTTGTAGGTCGGGGAACCGTCAGTACGGCGGATGATCAGATCGTCCAGCTCCTGGTTGCTGAATTCGATCGGCCCACGGATCTGGTCGTCAAAAATAACGGATCCATCCTGCGGGTTGGCGAAACGCACCACGCATGGTTCATCAGCAGCATGATGCTCATGGCCGTGGCGGCAGCGACCGTCGTAACGTGGCTTCTCACCGTTTGCCATCTGCTCTTCGCGCAGTGCGTCCAGACGCTCTTTGGAGCAATAGCATTTATACGCGGTACCGGCTTCCAGCATCTCATCAATCACGGCGTTGTAGCGATCAAAACGTTTGGTCTGGAAGTACGGGCCTTCATCCCATTCCAGATTCAGCCAATTCATGCCATCCATAATGGCTTCAATAGCTTCCGGAGTGGAGCGTTCGAGATCGGTGTCTTCAATACGCAGCACAAACTCACCGTCATGGTTACGTGCAAAAAGCCAGGAATATAGAGCAGTACGCGCACCACCGACATGCAGGTAACCTGTCGGGCTTGGCGCGAAGCGAGTTTTGATTTTCATGAAATGGCCTTACGTTTATAAAGATGCCGACAACCGGCAAATCCTGGGAAGATTATCAGGCTCGTATTCTATCACTGTGGTCTGATTCCTCAATGTTGTTCAGGTTGGAACATCACGCTTTGCCATTTTCGTATACAAATCATGCTGCATGGATTGATTTGCGATCGTTTTGTTTAAATTTACGACGAACGAACAAATTCTTTAGAAAATGCGTTGACTCATTTTCAACTCTCCCTATAATGCGACTCCACACAGCGGGGGTGATTAGCTCAGCTGGGAGAGCACCTCCCTTACAAGGAGGGGGTCGGCGGTTCGAACCCGTCATCACCCACCAACTACTTTATGTAGTCTCCGCCGTGTAGAGTAAGAAATTGAGAAGTGGGTGATTAGCTCAGCTGGGAGAGCACCTCCCTTACAAGGAGGGGGTCGGCGGTTCGATCCCGTCATCACCCACCACTTTCTCGACAGCTGGATTTCTTACAATAAAATTGAAGTACCGAAGTGGGTGATTAGCTCAGCTGGGAGAGCACCTCCCTTACAAGGAGGGGGTCGGCGGTTCGATCCCGTCATCACCCACCACTTCGGGTCGTTAGCTCAGTTGGTAGAGCAGTTGACTTTTAATCAATTGGTCGCAGGTTCGAATCCTGCACGACCCACCAATGTAAAAAGGCGCCCTAAAGGCGCCTTTTTGCTATCTGCGATTTATAAGATTCGAACCTGCATCGCCTGATGCGCTACGCTTATCAGGCCTACAGACGCCCCTGACACACGCAGGCCGGATAAGACGTTAGTCGCCATCCGGCACAGACATCACATCGTCAATGCCGCTACCAGTTTCTCCAGCGCGGGTGTCGCCTGCTGTTGGTCATACACAATATACAAATCCGCCGGAATACGTTCCTCTAACGGTCGAAATACCACGCCAGGCCAATTCATCTGCGCATAGCTGTCAGCAATTAACGTAATACCAATCCCCATGCTGATCATCGCCAGCACCGTTTGCGGCTCCCTCACCTCACGAATAATCATCGGGGAAAATCCAGCACTCAGGCAAACTCGCTGCAAAAATGCCCAGTCAGTATGAATGGAAGGCATTGTGACAAAATATTCATTTCTCAACGCCTCCAGCGGTATGGACTCACAGGCAGTAAGAGGATGTTCTTCCGGCATGGCAACCAGAAAAGAGGACTCATGCAAACGCAAACTGGTAAAACCGGGAGAAAGCTCCATAGCCATCCGCCAAATTCCCGCATCCAGTTCACGCCGTTCCAGCATCGTCATCTGCATCGCGGGCATGTTCTCGCGAAACAGCACCTCAACATTGGGATTATCCTTCATAAAACGCCGCATCACCGGACGCATTTTTCCCCACATCGCTGTACCGATAACGCCAAGCTCAATTCGCCCTGCCTCACCACGACCAATTTGCTCCACTCTCGCCAGCGCCTGATTGGCACTGGATAACAGTCGGCGCGACTCTTCCATCAATATCTTTCCCGCGTGAGTTAACGCCACGCTGCGGGAATGACGGATAAATAGCAAAGTGCCGAGCTGTTGCTCCAGCTCTTTAATATGGGTACTGAGCGGCGGTTGCGACATATTCAGGCGAGCAGCAGCACGTCCAAAATGCAGTTCTTCTGCGACAGCAAGAAAATAACGCAGTAACTTCAGATCGATGCGGTGCGTGCGTTCCATGGATAATGCGCTCCTGAAATAAGGATAATGCGCAAAGTTACCACATTGCCTCGCAGAAAATGAAACGGCGGGTATCAGATCCCGCCGCCAATGGAGTGTTAATGTGCCGGTGATTTCTGTGCCAGTCGTTCAGGCTCATGCTTGTACTTGAAGAACAATGCAAAGATAACCGCCAGAGCCAGCGCATACGCGGCAAACACCAGCCAGATAGTTTGCCAATCCTTGACACCATCGACAGAAAAATAGTCTACCGCCATACCACTCAGGATTGATCCCACCCACGCGCCAACGCCGTTTACCATCGTCATAAACAGCCCTTGCGCGCTGGCGCGAATGTTAGAGCTAACCTCCTGCTCGACAAATACCGATCCCGAGATATTGAAGAAATCAAACGCACAGCCGTAGACGATCATCGACATCAGCAGCAGCACAAAACCAAACGGCGACGGATCGCCAAAGGCAAAGAAGCCAAAGCGCAGCGTCCATGCCAGCATGCTCATCAGCATCACCGTTTTTATGCCAAAGCGTTTAAGGAAGTACGGAATAGTGAGAATAAAGCCCACCTCCGCCATCTGTGAAACGGAAAGCAATATGGAGGGATACTTCACCACAAAGCTGTCGGCAAATTCCGGGTTACGGGCAAAATCATGCAGGAACGGATTGCCAAAGACGTTGGTGATTTGCAACACCGCCCCCAGCATCATCGCAAACAAAAAGAAGATTGCCATCTGCGGTTTTTTAAATAGGACAAAGGCGTCCAGACCGAGCTTGCTGGCAAGCGTGGTGTTTGCTTTCTTCTCAGCAACCGGGATTTTCGGCAACGTAAGCGCATACAGAGCCAGCAGCAACGATGCCCCTGAAGCGATATACAACTGCGCGCTGCTCAGTTCCAGTCCCATCAAACTGACTGTCCACATCGCCACAATAAACCCTATGGTGCCAAACACACGAATTGGCGGGAACGCGGTGACCGGATCCTGACCCGATTGTGCCAGACACGAGTATGAGACGCTATTCGATAACGCAATCGTCGGCATATACGCCATTGCGTTAACCAGCATCACCCAAAACATGGTCTGCGGATCGGTAACGGTTGTGGCATATAGCAACACGCCCGCACATACAAGATGACAAAGCATATAGGCGCGCTCGGCGCGTAGCCATTTATCGGCAATGATGCCCATAATGCCCGGCATGATAATCGCCGCTAGCCCTTTCGAACTGTAAATCATACCGACGTTCGCACCGGTAAAATCCAGGGTATTAATCATGTAGGAACCCAGGGTTACCAACCAGCTTCCCCAGATGAAATATTGCAAAAACGACATGAGCTTTAAGCGAGATGCGATACCCATTTTTCCGTTCCTTGCCATAAAGTAAGACCCCGCAAGCGGGGTCATTTTTTAGTTATTCAGGCCAGTTTGCGCAAGAATCCGCAGATCAAATTGATGAAATTCTGCCGGGAGAGTTCCGCCGCAGCCAGCGTCTGCGCGTGAGATAATTTAACATCACCCAGACCTTCCGCCAGGTTGGTGATGGCCGCCACCGCAACCACTTTCAAACCGCAGTGGCGCGCAGAGATAACTTCAGGCACCACCGACATCCCCACCACGTCGCCACCGATAATTTGCATCATGCGGATTTCTGCCGCGGTTTCAAAGTTCGGCCCCGGATAAGAGACAAAAACCCCTTCACTCAGCGAGAATCCTTCCTCAGCGGCAACAGTTTGCAGGACCGCACGGTAGTCAGCATCATAGGCATTCGCCAATGAAAAGAATCGCTCACCAAAACGCTCATCGTTTGGCCCTACCATCGGCGTACCCGGCATCGTATTGATGTGATCGCTAAGCGCCACGAGGCTACCCGGTCCGACTTCGGGACGCAAAGAGCCTGCGGCATTGGTGCAAAACAGCAGCTCACATCCCAGCAGCTTCAGCGTACGAATGGCATCCGTCATCACCGTCATACCGCGACCTTCATAGAAATGTCCACGTCCTTTCATACAGGCCACCGGAATTCCCGCCAGATTTCCCAATACCAGTTCACCAGCATGACCGTGTACGGTACTCACCGGGAACCCTGGTAGTTTCTCGTAAGAGATGGCAACCGCATCCTCAATTTGATCCGCCAGCGCCCCCAGGCCGGAGCCGAGGATAAAGGCTACGCGCGGCGTAAAATCCGGTTTGTAACCACGAATGATATCAGCGCTATACCAGGGATTTTGCGAGAAAAGAGAGTGGCTCATGAGATGTCCTTAATACTGAGTAATCGAAATAACGTAGCGTACCGCATTGTTATAGCGAGACTACGCAATCGATTACCAATACCGTTTATCCCGATTACCGATAGTAAATCGGTATAGATGGTATGTGCTAAATCAGCCTGAACTCACATTTTTTTTCTGCCAGAAATGGCAAGGAGTACCAACATATCTGGAATTCGTCAGACGAGTGGGCTGACAAAGCCCGCCCTGAGAATGACTGACAAACATTTGTTGATTATTAATAAGCGAAAGCAGGTATAACAACGCACTTTCGCTAATCAATAATCAAAACGGGGGAAACTGCTGTTTACTTTTTATAGAGTTCGCTGGTCACTACAGCCTGAGAACCATTGCCTATAGAAGAGAAGTTCTTAATGACAAAGAAATCAGCACCTTCTTTATCTGCCATTTTCGAAATTTTGTGCATACATTGATTCACCGTATTTTCCGTTACGGTGATTGACTTGACATGCTTTAAACTATTGGCTTCTTGTTGCGAGATTTCTGTAGCAGCAAAGGCAGACAGACTGAGAAAACACAAAGAAGCGGCCAATGATGTGACTAATGTCTTTTTCATAACTATCCTCATAACTTACATATTAATATTTGAGCGTCAAGATATACTTTCTACATAATATTGCAAACAAAAACCCTTCAATTTATAAAATAGACGAATCGACAAACATTGAAGAGTAATGAACATCATATGTATTGTTCAATAGGTTTATTATAGCGGGTTAAATACTTTCATAATAAACGCAGAAAAATAACACTAAATATCCGCGAGGAATTTAGTGCTATTTGCAATTAATTACCGGCCACTTCGTTAAGAAGAGTTGCCAGAATGCTAACTGGAGCAACAATATTATGTGCAACACCATAATCAAACTCCAGAACAGTACTTGCATCCTGATAATCTATATGGGTATCACCATTGTCATCCTGCCAAATAACCACCCGTAGGGGTAACTCTATTGCCGCATGAGGATTTGCTTGCATGGCAGGAGTACCACCCTTTGGGTTACCAAACAGAAATAACATCGTCGGTCGCAGAGCAAGACCTACATCCGTTGCCGCTTGCTGTTGATCAACCTGCACAAAAATACGAATATTTTTAGCATTCAATACGCTGACGAGTCTGTTTACAGTATCATCAAAATTGAACTTACTAGGCAGCGTTTTTGTCCGCTCCGGCTTTCTCATCTGTTGTTCCTTTATTTATAGAATATTCATGAAAATACCCGCCAGCGAATGACGGGTATTGATAAATGCTAGCACAGTTATTTAGGCGTCACTTCGACAGAGCCCCAGCTGATACCATTTGGGTTGTTGTCTACCGGAAGCGTGTTCACTACCTTACGCTCATTAGGTAATGACTCCAACTTATTGATAGTGTTTTATGTTCAGATAATGCCCGATGACTTTGTCATGCAGCTCCACCGATT
>NZ_JAOWHJ010000034.1:0-51736 GCF_030332695.1 Citrobacter sp. Cpo089
AACTGCACCCAAAAAGTTGGACACCCAACGAAGTAAGGTGCAGTTTTTTATGAGCAAGTATTCTCTCAGCTTCAAGCTTGAGGTTGTGCAGCACTATCTTTCCGGGCTGGAAGGACAGGAGGCGACTGCAAAACGTTTTGGTATCGATCACAGTGCCGTTCGTAAATGGTCTGCCGCCTGGAAGCTCCATGGCGAAGCCGGGCTTACAACCCGGCATTTCACCTATTCTCCTGCTTTTAAAGAGTCCGTTATCCTGCATATGCGTGAACACCAGCTGTCTGTTCGCGAAGTCTGTGCAAAATTCACTATCCCTGCCTTTTCCACTGTTAGTCAGTGGGAACGACTGTATGATGAAGGGGGATTAGAAGCCCTTACAGACAGTCGACGCAGGAAAAAAACGATGCCAGAACGCCCTGAGAATCACCCCGTCCCTCCTTTGCAGACCCCCCTTGCTCCGGATGAACGTGAGGAACTTGAACAACTGCGTGCTGAAGTGGCATATCTAAAAAAGCTGCAGGCCTTACTCAGGGAAAGAAGCACGTCAGGACGCGGGATAAAGCGCAGGTCGTGAATGAGTTAAGGCTGAAGTTCCCTCTTGCACGCTTGTTAAAAGCTGCAGGACTGGCAAGAAGCACGTTCTACTGGCAACTGGCCAACGGTAAAAAACCAGACAAATATGCCGATGATAAGCAGCATATTTTAACGCTGTTCCATAAACATAAAGGACGGTATGGATACAGGCGAATCACGCTGGCTGGCCGCCGGGAAGGAAGCTTACTGAACCATAAAACGGTTCAGAGGTTAATGAAGGTGTTAGATTTAACCTGTTGTATCAGAAGGAAGAAATATAACTCTTACAAAGGCCGGCATGGGAAAGTTGCGGGTAATGTACTGAACCGGCAGTTCAGTGTGGATAAACCCAACCAGAAGTGGGTAACAGATGTCACGGAATTTAAAATAAGCGGAGAAAAGCTGTATCTGTCCCCGGTTCTGGATCTGTATAACGGAGAAATAGTAGCGTATCAGATGGAGTCCCGTCCTCTTCTGTCGATGGTGGATAACATGCTGTCGAAGGCTATATCTGTACTGGGCAAAAACGAATACCCGCTGCTCCACTCAGATCAGGGCTGGCAATATCAGATGGCGCATTATCAGAACCGGCTAAAGGAGGCGGGTCTAAAACAGAGCATGTCAAGAAAGGGAAACTGTCATGACAATGCAGTGATGGAGAGCTTCTTCGGCACACTGAAATCTGAGTGTTTTTACCTCACGGAACACAAGAATATCAGCGAGTTGCGCATGGCTATCGATGACTACATCCACTATTACAACCATGAAAGAATAAAACAGAAACTGAAAGGCCTGAGTCCGGTAGAGTACCGAACCCAGGCCCAGATAACCGCTTAAAATAAACTGTCCAACATTATGGGGTCAGTTCATAAACAGAGGGTTTTTTACATATTACCGGTTCAAAAACCGCTAACGGAAAGGGATATTATTCCCACTCAATCGTAGCTGGCGGCTTACCGCTGATGTCATACACCACGCGGGAAATACCGTTCACTTCGTTGATAATGCGGTTAGAGACGCGGCCTAAGAAGTCATACGGCAGGTGCGCCCAGTGCGCGGTCATAAAGTCGATGGTTTCTACCGCACGCAGGGAAACAACCCAGTCGTACTTGCGGCCATCGCCCATCACACCAACGGAACGAACCGGCAGGAACACGGTGAACGCCTGGCTTACCTTGTTGTACAGGTCAGCTTTGTGCAGCTCTTCAATGAAGATAGCATCCGCGCGACGCAGCAGGTCACAGTACTCTTTCTTCACTTCGCCAAGCACACGTACGCCCAGCCCCGGTCCCGGGAACGGGTGACGGTACAGCATGTCGTACGGCAGGCCCAGCTCCAGACCAATCTTACGCACTTCGTCTTTGAACAGCTCACGCAGCGGCTCAACCAGACCCATCTTCATCTCTTTCGGCAAACCGCCCACGTTGTGGTGAGATTTGATAACGTGCGCTTTACCCGTGGCAGATGCCGCGGATTCGATCACGTCCGGGTAGATGGTGCCCTGCGCCAGCCACTTAACGTCTTCCAGCTTCAGCGCTTCTTCATCGAATACTTCCACGAATACGCGGCCGATGATTTTACGTTTAGCTTCTGGGTCGTTCTCGCCTTTCAGCGCGTCCAGGAAACGCTGCTCGCCTTCCACGTGAATGATGTTCAGGCCAAAGTGGTCGCCGAACATATCCATCACCTGCTGAGCTTCGTTGAGACGCAGCAGACCGTTGTCAACGAACACGCAGGTCAGGTTTTTGCCGATAGCACGGTGCAGCAGCATCGCGGTGACGGAGGAGTCAACGCCGCCGGACAGGCCGAGGATAACTTTATCATTGCCAACCTGCTCACGAATGCGGGCAACGGCGTCATCGATAATTTTTGCCGGCGTCCACAGCGCTTCACACTGGCAGATGTCGCGCACAAAACGCTCCAGCATGCGCATACCCTGACGGGTGTGGGTAACTTCCGGGTGGAACTGCACGCCGTAGAAGCGTTTTTCTTCGTGCGCCATAATAGCGAACGGGCAGCTGTCGGTGCTGGCAACGGTCACGAAACCTTCCGGAATGGCGGTCACTTTGTCGCCGTGGCTCATCCACACGTCCAGCAACGGTTTGCCGTCCGCGGTCAGGGAGTCTTCAATACCGCGGACAAGCGCGCTGTCGGTCTGAACTTCAACCTGCGCATAGCCGAATTCACGTTCGTTAGAACCTTCAACATGACCACCGAGCTGCATTGCCATGGTCTGCATGCCGTAGCACACGCCGAACACCGGCACGCCCGCATTGAAAACGTATTCCGGCGCACGCGGGCTGTTTTCTTCGGTGGTACTTTCCGGACCACCGGAAAGAATGATACCGCTTGGGTTGAATTCGCGAATTTGTGCTTCCGTAACATCCCATGCCCACAGTTCACAGTAGACGCCCAGTTCACGTACGCGACGTGCAACCAGTTGAGTGTACTGCGAGCCGAAATCGAGGATGAGAATGCGATGTTTATGAATATTGTCTGTCATTGACGCTAATTCCGAGGCAAGTGAAACAAATTCGCCCGGCATATAGCCGGGCGCGGAAACTTATCAGGAGCCCATGCGGTAGTTAGGGGACTCTTTGGTGATGGTCACATCGTGAACGTGACTTTCCTGAATACCCGCACCGCTGATGCGTACAAACTCTGCTTTCGTTCGCAGCGCGTCGATAGTACCACAGCCGGTCAGACCCATACAGGAGCGCAGGCCGCCCATCTGCTGGTGAATGATCTCTTTCAGGCGACCTTTATAGGCAACGCGACCTTCGATACCTTCCGGGACCAGTTTGTCAGCGGCGTTATCGCTCTGGAAGTAACGGTCAGAAGACCCTTTGGACATCGCGCCCAGAGAACCCATACCGCGGTAAGATTTGTAAGAACGGCCCTGGTACAGTTCGATTTCGCCCGGGGATTCTTCAGTACCCGCCAGCATGGAGCCAACCATCACTGCGGCAGCACCAGCAGCAATCGCTTTAGCGATGTCGCCGGAGAAACGAATACCGCCGTCGGCGATAACCGGAATACCGGTGCCTTCCAGCGCTTCAACGGCATCAGAAACGGCAGTGATCTGCGGAACACCGACGCCGGTCACGATACGGGTAGTACAGATGGAGCCAGGGCCGATACCCACTTTAACTGCGCTGCAGCCAGCTTCAGCCAGCGCGCGAGCACCTGCGCCCGTAGCAACGTTACCGCCGATGATCTGCAGGTCAGGATATTTAGCGCGAGTTTCACGAATACGCTGCAGAACGCCTTCAGAGTGGCCGTGAGAGGAGTCAATCAGCAGAACGTCTACGCCAGCGGCAACCAGCGCGTCTACACGCTCTTCGTTACCTGCGCCAGCACCTACCGCTGCACCAACGCGCAGACGACCATGCTCGTCTTTACAGGCGTTAGGTTTACGTTCTGCTTTCTGGAAATCTTTTACGGTGATCATGCCGAGCAGGTGGAAGCTGTCATCAACAACCAGCGCTTTCTCAACGCGTTTTTCGTGCATTTTGGCAAAAACGACATCGCGCGCTTCGCCTTCACGAACGGTCACCAGACGCTCTTTTGGCGTCATATATACGCTAACCGGCTGGTTCAGGTCAGTCACAAAACGCACGTCACGGCCGGTGATGATGCCGACCAGTTCGTTATCTTCAGTCACTACCGGGTAGCCAGCAAAGCCGTTACGCTCGGTCAGTTCTTTCACTTCGCGCAGAGTAGTGGTTGGCAGTACGGTCTGTGGGTCAGTTACCACGCCAGATTCGTGTTTCTTCACGCGGCGAACTTCTTCAGCCTGGCGCTCGATGGACATGTTTTTGTGGATAAAACCGATGCCGCCTTCCTGGGCCAGGGCAATTGCCAGGCGCGCTTCCGTCACGGTGTCCATTGCTGCGGAGAGCATAGGAATGTTCAGGCGAATGGTTTTCGTCAACTGGGTGCTGAGGTCAGCAGTATTCGGCAGAACGGTAGAATGAGCGGGAACGAGGAGGACGTCGTCAAACGTCAGGGCTTCTTTTGCGATACGTAGCATGGGCAATATCTCACCTGGGAGGTTATTAAATATTGCCGCGGCATTATACAGAGCGTAACCGATTGCATCCACACTTTTTTGCAAAAAAACCTTGCGCTCCTCTGTGAGCATGTTACTTTCGACTGAATAACTTGCTGATTTAGAATTTGATCCCGCTCACATGTTATCCTCTCAGACCACCTCAATTTTTACCGTAAGCCGCCTAAATCAGACGGTTCGTTTGCTGCTTGAGCAGGAAATGGGACAAGTTTGGATCAGCGGTGAAATCTCGAATTTCACTCAGCCATCCTCCGGTCACTGGTATTTCACGCTCAAAGATGACTCCGCCCAGGTACGCTGCGCGATGTTTCGCAACAGCAATCGACGGGTAATGTTCCGCCCGCAGCACGGTCAGCAGGTCCTGGTACGCGCCAACATTACGTTGTACGAACCGCGTGGCGACTACCAGATAATTGTTGAGAGCATGCAGCCAGCTGGTGAAGGCTTGTTGCAGCAAAAATATGAGCAACTCAAGGCCAAACTGCAGGCTGAAGGGCTATTCGATCAGCAGTTCAAAAAATCACTACCCTCTCCGGCTCACTGCGTTGGGGTCATTACCTCGAAAACCGGGGCTGCGTTGCACGACATTCTCCACGTGCTGAAGCGCCGTGACCCATCCCTGCCCGTTATTATCTACCCGACCGCGGTCCAGGGCGACGATGCGCCAGGACAGATCGTTCGCGCCATTGAGCTGGCGAACGCGCGGGGCGAGTGCGATGTGCTTATCGTCGGGCGCGGCGGCGGTTCTCTGGAAGATTTGTGGAGTTTTAACGACGAACGCGTAGCACGGGCAATCTTTGCCAGCCGCATTCCGGTAGTAAGCGCCGTCGGCCACGAAACAGATGTCACTATTGCCGATTTTATTGCAGATTTACGGGCGCCTACGCCATCAGCAGCGGCGGAAATTGTTAGCCGCAATCAACTGGAACTGCTGCGTCAAATTCAGCATGGCCAGCAGCGTCTGGAGATGGCGATGGACTACTACATCGCCAACCGTACTCGTCGCTTTACCCAGCTTCATCACCGTTTGCAACAGCAACATCCACAACTGCGTCTGGCCCGTCAGCAGACCGTGTTGGAGCGGCTGCGTCAGAGGATGAATTTCGCCCTTGAGAATAAGATTAAGCAGGCCAATCAGCGCCAACAGCGCGTAAGTCAACGCCTGAGCCAGCAAAACCCACAGCCGCGCATTTATCGGGCGCAAACCCGTATTCAGCAACTGGAGTACCGTCTGGCAGAGAATATCCGCGCGCGTTTAAGTGCACAGCGAGAACGCTTCGGTAATGTGGTGACGCATCTTGAAGCGGTGAGTCCTCTCTCGACGCTCGCTCGCGGCTATAGCGTCACTACCGCGACCGACGGCAAAGTGCTGAAGCAGACCAAACAGGTAAAAACCGGTGATGTGCTCACTACCCGCCTGTCAGACGGCTGGGTAGAGAGCGAAGTGAAAGGCGTAACGACGGCAAAGAAAACGCGTAAGAAAAAGCCAGATTAAACCGGCACAAATTCCACACGTTTCTTCGAGATCAGACCATGGCCATTCTGACAGAAGTAATCCACCGCACCGCAGGCTTTTAACACCTGGAGTGGCTGATGGCACTCCGGACAGCGCGCTTCTAACGGAATATCTTTTTTACAGTTTTCACAGTGTGCCACACCGTTTTGTGGTTCCAGTTCTGCGTGACAATCCGGGCAGGTCATCGACATGGTGACTCCTTTAAATGGCGTTCAATTCTGCGCTAATTTTACCATGATACGCTTAGTGTGAACCACGCAACTGTTGCTGTAGGATCAGTAATCGTTCGACCTCCTCCAGCCTGCGCTGCGTCGTGCGACTCACCTCCTGCGGGCTGCGCTCAAACAGACTTTGCGCCCCCAGAATATGTTCCGCCAGACAATGGGCATAAATCGTACCTGGCAGACACCAGCGTTGCACAACATCACCGTCAATCAATTCGAGCACATCGTCGGCACCCCGTCGGTCATAGCTGATGATACGCCCATCACGCAGATAAAGGCGCAGACCTTTTTGTCCGCCAGCGGGCCCCGCGTATTTATTCAGCCAGATATCCAGCGGTACACCGCTAATCAGCCCTTGCAGATGCGCCTCTCCTTCAGGCGTGGTCAGGTCACCCTGGATGATGTTATGTCCAAGACGGTCTTTAGCGCTCTTCACCTGCAGGGTCATGCTGTCATTACCACCCAGGTAACGCACCGTTTCACGCAGCATGGCCAGTACGTGTGCGCCAATGTCCAGAATCACACCGTCCGGGTGGCGAAGCTCACGCGTATCTGGCTCACCAGTGGCAAAGTTGAGCGCGATCGGCTCTCCTGTAGCGTTAAATCCGCTTGGCTCCTGCAAAAAACCGTCGATTTTAACAACGTCTGAAAAGTGAGAGACAAGTGCCTGTTGTGGGTTATCGCCCTGCCACTGCGTACCGAGTTTTCCCAATGCCAGCTCCATTGCGCCATTGCGCGCCATCCAGTGGTCGAGCGCCAGCACACGGTCGGCAGCGTCGGGTTGCTCCAGCAGCGTTTTCAGTTTTTCAATTTGGGAAAGCGTGGCAACAATCGGTTTTTCAACCACGATTCGTGCGATGGGAGCGGCCAGCGCCTGTTCAAGCACATCGAGATGATGCAGGATGCGGTGGTGATAAACAGGGTATCAAGCGGTGTTGCAAGAAGTTCAGCGAGCGATGCACAGCGTGTCACACCAGCGGGCTGTTTTGCAGGTTGCACGTCAAATCCCACACAGCACAGGGAATCACCGTAAAGTTTACGCAATGCGGGCAAGTATGCCGTTTCAACGACTGCGCCAAGCCCAACAAACCCTAACAGCATGTTCTCACCTCGTAAATGAATTGGCCGGGACATCACGTCTGCCCCGGCACAATCGAGGTGTTATCAGGCGCTAGTAGCCGGTTTAGTTTGCGTATTCTCCAGCATGCGACGGATCGGCACAATGAGGACGATCAGTACCGCAGCGCAGATAAGCAATGCAATCGAGCAGCGAGCGAAGAGATCCGGCAGCATATCCAGTTGGTCGGCCTTCACATGACCACCAATCAGACCTGCGGCCAGGTTACCCAGCGCGCTGGCGCAGAACCACAGGCCCATCATCTGCCCGCGCATTCTTTCCGGGGCCAGCAGCGTCATGGTCGCCAGACCGATCGGGCTCAGGCACAGCTCACCAAGTGTCAGCATCAGGATACTACCCACCAGCCAGAATGGGGAAACACCTGCACCACCGTTACTGAGAACGTTTTGCGCTGCCAGCATCATCAGACCAAAGCCTGCAGCGGCACAGAGAATACCGATAACGAACTTGGTGATGCTGCTCGGACGAATGTTCATGCTCGCCAGTTTCGGCCACGCCCAGCTGAATACTGGTGCCAGCAGAATGATAAACAGCGCGTTTATCGACTGGAACCAGACCGCCGGGATTTCAAAATCGCCGATCATACGGTTAGTGTAGTCGTTAGCGAACAGGTTGAACGAGGTTGGCTTCTGCTCAAACGCAGACCAGAAGAACGCGGCGGAAACCAGCAGGATAAAGCAGACCAGCAGTCTGGCGCGCTCTTTGCGATTCAGACCAGCAAAGACAAACAGGTAGATAAAATAGAGCGCGACAGAGGCGGCAATCACATACACCAGCATACTGGCAACCGCGACCGGATTTATCACAATCACGCCCTGCGCAATCAGCGTAACGATAACGGCTACGCCGACGGCCAGCGCCAGCAGCCACGCGCCCACACCGTTACGTTTCACTACCGGACTGTTCCAGGTTGAGTCCAGACCCACTTCGCTGTCATAACGTTTCATCGATGGAACGGCAAACACGCGGAAGATGATCAACGCCACCAGCATCCCGATACCACCGATGCCAAAGCCCCAGTGCCAACCGTGGGATTTAATCAGCCAGCCGGAGATCAGCGGCGCGATAAACGACCCCATATTGATGCCCATATAGAACAGCGAGAAACCGCCGTCGCGACGCGCATCGCCTTTTTTATACAGCGTGCCAACCATCACTGAGATACAGGTCTTAAACAGACCGGAACCGAGCACGATAAACATCAGGCCGATAAAGAACAGGTTGTTCCCCATAATGGCCGAGAGCGCGATCGACAAGTGACCGAGCGCAATCAAAATGGAACCGTACCACACCGCTTTCTGTTGGCCGAGCCAGTTATCCGCCAGCCAGCCACCAGGCAGCGCGGCGAGATACATCGTACCGGCAAAGATACCCACAATCGCCGAGGCATTTTCACGCGCCAGCCCCATGCCGCCGTCATAAACGGTAGCAGCCATAAACAGGATCAGTAACGGGCGAATGCCGTAAAACGAAAAACGCTCCCACATCTCTGTGAAGAATAGCGAGCCGAGCGGATAAGGATGACCGAAGAAAGTTCGGCTTTCTTTTTGATTAACAGAGGATTGCATAATTCTCCCGAAAGTTATGTCGTCGTGCGTGTAAACACCGCGATGTACGCCAGCCAGTTACGTATCTGACCGATTTTTTACATGCGGCGAAAAGTTATTTAACCATTTGATAACCTAAGGCTAGTTTTGTCTAGTACCAGCCCCCGGACTTTAAGATGAAAACTCGACAAATGTCTACTTTCTTAGATTTAAACTTGGCAAAAAACGAATAGTGATTGACATCGCACGGGCTGAGGTTGGCGTTGGAATAACGAAAAAAAACCCGCGACAAGCGCGGGTTTTCATCTGCATCAGCAACGATCACTTGCTTTTTTTGATGTGCTTAATCAAGCGCTTACGCTTACGCATCTGAGTCGGCGTCAATGTATTACGTTTGTTCGCAAACGGGTTCTCCCCTTCTTTGAACTGAATACGGATCGGCGTCCCCATCACGTCCAAAGACTTGCGGAAATAGTTCATCAGATAGCGCTTGTAGGAATCCGGCAGGTCTTTGACCTGGTTGCCGTGAATCACCACGATTGGCGGGTTATAACCACCAGCGTGGGCATATTTCAGCTTCACACGACGACCACGCACCAGCGGCGGCTGATGATCTTCTACTGCCATGGTCATGATGCGCGTCAGCATCGCGGTGCTCACGCGACGTGTAGAGCTATCGTATGCTTCACGGACCGATTCAAACAGATTACCCACGCCGCTACCGTGCAGTGCAGAGATAAAGTGTACGCGCGCAAAATCAATAAAGCCCAGACGGAAGTCCAGCGTCTCTTTGACCTGCTCTTTTACTTCCTGCGTCAGGCCATCCCACTTGTTCACAACGATAACAAGTGAGCGCCCACTATTGAGAATAAAGCCCAGCAGCGACAGGTCCTGATCGGAAATTCCTTCACGCGCGTCAATCACCAGCATCACCACGTTGGCATCTTCAATTGCCTGCAGCGTTTTGATTACTGAGAATTTTTCTACCGCTTCGGTAATTTTGCCGCGCTTACGTACACCCGCGGTATCGATGAGCACATATTCGCGTTCATCGCGCTGCATCGGAATATAAATACTGTCACGCGTGGTTCCCGGCATGTCGTAAACCACTACGCGGTCTTCGCCGAGAATACGGTTAGTAAGCGTGGACTTACCTACGTTCGGACGGCCGACGATTGCCAGTTTAATCGGCAAATCCTGCGGGTTGAAATCGTCTTCAGGCTCTTCTTCGCCGTTTTCTTTAGCTTCAAGCTGCGCCCAGTATTCTGCGTCTTCATCCACGTCTTCCTGAGGAGCAACGTCATCCATCCACGGCAGTAGAACATGCTCCAGCAGGCTGAGAACGCCACGACCATGTGACGCCGCGATAGGATAAATTTCACCCAGACCCAATGAGTAGAAATCAACAACCGCCTGGTCAGGATCGAGTCCGTCAGTTTTGTTGGCGACCAGGAACGTCGGTTTCTGGCGCGAACGCAGATGTTTAGCAATAGCTTCATCCGCAGGCATCAGGCCAGCACGCGCATCCACCATGAACAGCACAACGTCTGCTTCTTCGATAGCCAACAGCGACTGTTCCGCCATACGGGTTTCAACACCGTCTTCGGTGCCATCAATACCGCCGGTATCAATACAGATAAACTCACGGCCTTCAATTTCCGCACGACCGTACTTACGGTCACGAGTCAGACCCGGGAAATCCGCAACCAGCGCATCTCGGGTGCGAGTTAGACGGTTAAATAACGTGGATTTGCCAACGTTAGGGCGCCCGACAAGCGCGACCACAGGTACCATGTTTAAAGCCTCATTTAAAAAATCATCAGACAACGGGCACATTTTTGCGCCGTTGTTAAAAACAGTAAAACGGCCCCTGCACCAGGAGCCGTTTTTCAAAGCGAGCGGCCGGGACGATTAACGCGTAATGGAGTACAGCGTACCGTCTTTCGCCTGGATCAGCAGTTTACCATCAGCAGAGACCGGCTCGGTCAGGAAACCTGAGCTGTCGACTTTCTGCTGGGCAACAAAACGACCATCGTCAACGTTAATCCAGTGCAGGTAGCCTTCGCTATCACCGACGACCAGATTGCCATTATACAATACCGGGGACGTCAGCAGACGGTGCAGCAGATCGCTTTGCGTCCACAGCGTCACGCCGCCATCGGTGGTCAGCGCCAGTACGCGGTCATTCTGGTCAACCAGGTAGATACGGTTACCGTCGACGATGAAATCATTCACCGAGCCTAGTTCGCGTTTCCACATAATTTGACCGCTGCGCAGATCCAGCGCCGTCAGGTTACCATTATAAGCCAGCGCGTAAACAACGCCATTGACGATAACCGGCGTGGTATCAACGTCGCTCAGACGATCGATTTCCGTTGGGCCTGTCGCCTGAGAGATACGCTGCTGCCAAATCATCTGGCCTTGCTGCATCAGCACGGCGCTCACGCGACCGTTATCACCGCCGACAATAGCTGCGCCAAAGGCAGTTGCCGGAGCGGATTCACCACGCAGAGACAGGGAAGGCATGTCGAGGTTAACGGTCCATTTGATGGCGCCATCAGCTTCGTTTAATGCCTGCAACTGGCCGTTGCTGGTGTGGATCAGTACTACGCCATCGCTCACAACAGGACGAGACAGCGCTTCACCGGCGACTTTCGTCTGCCATGCGGTGGTACCGTCGCTGGTATTCAACGCATAAACCTGTGCTTTTTCGCTGCCAATGTAAACATGTCCGCCAGACACGGTTACACCGCCAGAAAGCTGTGCAGATGCACGGGAGAACCAGCCGTCTTTCTCACCCAGATTCACAGACCAGACTTCTTTACCGTCGCCTGCGTTCAATGCTTTCACTACACCAGCGCGATCGGCTGCATAGACAACGTTATCCGCCAGCGCAGGGTGAAGATTGGAATAGAAATCACCAATACCGTTACCTACGGAGGTGCTCCATTCCGTAGACGGAGTAAACTGGTTTTCAACCACCGGTAATGGGGACATCTTAACGACATCTTCTTCGCCACTAAACAGTGAACAGCCGCTCAATAGGGTAACGGAAAGCAGCCCTGGCAGAAGTAATTTACGCAATTGCATCGGGTCCCTCTCAGATGGACAAATTATTGATTTTCATCTGCATCATTTCGCTCAGAGCAGGAGAGGCATCGCTTTTCACACCCGCTTCCCATGCGCTACGCGCACCTTGTTTGTCGCCTTTGCTCAGCAACGCTTCACCGCGCAGATCGGCAACAATGGCCGTCCACCCTTCACCTTTAATAGTGTCGAGCGTTTTCAGCGCGGTATCAGCCTGTTTAAGCTGAACCTGAACACGAGCCAGACGCAGGTTAATCACCGCTTTGAGATTTTCATCGCTGGTTGCGGCCAAGCCCTGTTGCAGCTGACTTGCAGCTTTCTCAAGTTCATTTTGGTCAACAAACTGCTGCGCAAGTTCCAGTGAAGCCAGCGCGCCGTAGGTATTTTTATTCTCTGCAGCAAATTTCTCAGCGGCAGGAATGCTGTCCGGTTTACCCGCGCTAACCGCAGTCACCGTATTTTGATACGCCAGAGAAGCAGAGCGTGCGGACTCCGTCTGATGGCTGGTCCAGTAACGCCAACCAACCAGCGCGCCAACCCCTAAAATGATCCCAACAGCCAGCGCCTTGCCGTTTTCAGCAAAGAAGCGTTTTACCGCATCAACCTGGTCGTGTTCGTTCTCGTAAATTTCCACGCTGTCCTTCTCCTTAGCCCAGTAAAGTGCGCAAATGCGCGGCAACGCTATCCTGCGCAACTGCCGTTTGCTCACCAGAGCGCAAATCCTTCACTACAACAGTACCGTCAGCCACTTCGGACTCGCCCAGTACCAGTGCAACGCGGGCGCCCCACTTATCGGCACGGGCAAACTGTTTCTTAAAGTTGCCGCCACCGTGGTTTGTCATCAGTTTCACACCAGGAACTTCATCGCGCAGACGTTCTGCAAGCGTCATTGCCGCCGACTGCGTGTCCGCCCCTGAAGCAACCAGGTATATATCGACAACAGGATCTGCGTTAAATTCCGGATTAACTGCCTGAACTAACAAAACAAGTCGTTCCAGACCCATAGCAAAGCCCACGGCAGGCGTTGCACGACCGCCAAGTTGCTCTACCAGACCGTCGTAACGACCACCGGCACACACGGTGCCCTGAGAGCCCAGGCTGCTGGTGACCCACTCAAATACGGTGCGGTTGTAGTAATCAAGACCACGAACCAGACGCTGATTGACGGTATAGGCAATGCCTGCGGATTCCAGCAGTTTGCACAAGCCCGCGAAGTGCTCGCGAGAGTCGTCATCAAGATAGTCGCCCAGTGCAGGCGCGTCGTTGAGCAGCGCCTGTACTTCCGGGTTTTTGGAGTCGAGAACGCGCAGCGGATTGGTGTACATACGACGCTTGCAGTCTTCGTCCAGTTTCTCTTTGTGCAGTTCCAGGTAGGCGACCAGCGCATCACGGTAGTTAGCGCGGGCTTCAAGCGAACCGATTGAGTTCAGCTCAAGGCTAACATGCTGAGAAATACCCAGCGCGCGCCACCAGCGAGCGGTCAGCATAATCAGCTCCGCATCGATGTCCGGGCCTTGCAGGCCAAATACTTCGACACCCAGCTGATGGAATTGACGATAGCGTCCTTTCTGCGGACGTTCGTGGCGGAACATCGGCCCGATATACCACAGACGCTGTTCCTGATTGTACAGGAGACCATGTTCGATGCCGGCGCGTACGCAGCCCGCAGTCCCTTCAGGACGCAACGTCAGGCTGTCGCCATTACGGTCCTCAAAGGTATACATCTCTTTTTCAACCACGTCGGTAACTTCACCGATCGCGCGTTTGAATAACGGGGTCTGCTCTACAATCGGCAAGCGGATTTCACTGTAACCGTAGCTACCGAGCACGTTTTTGAGAGTGCCTTCAATGCGCTGCCAGATGGCGGTTTCGCCAGGCAGATAATCGTTCATGCCGCGAATGGCTTGAATGTTTTTTGCCACGTTTATTCTCTTTATGAATATAAAAATGAACCCTCAGCGCTAACCCGAACAATGCGGGCGCCATGCGGGTTCAATCATACACGGGAAGCACGCCGCTTCCCATCACGTTGTTATTTTTCAAGCTGCTGCACGTCGATACGACGCGCTTCGTCCAGAATACTCGCTTTAGCGCGGATGCGGGCTTCAAGCTGCGTAATCATGTCGTCGTTATCGAGTCTGTCCTTACGCACGCCGTCTTCATACAGGCCGCTTTTCTTGTTACCGCCCGTCACGCCCAGCGTAGAAACCAGCGCTTCACCAGGACCGTTTACCACGCAGCCGATGATCGAAACGTCCATTGGCGTAATGATATCTTCCAGGCGTTGCTCCAGCGCGTTAACCGTACCAATAACGTCAAACTCCTGACGCGAACAGGTTGGGCAAGCGATGAAGTTGATCCCGCGCGCGCGAATGCGCAGCGATTTCAGGATATCGAAACCCACTTTGATCTCTTCCACCGGATCGGCTGCCAGAGAAACACGCAGCGTATCGCCGATCCCTTCAGATAACAGCAGGCCAAGGCCGATCGCGGACTTCACCGAACCACTACGCAGGCCACCGGCTTCGGTGATCCCCAGATGCAGCGGTTGATCGATCTGTTTCGCCAGCAGGCGATAGGATTCTACGGCGAGGAAAACGTCAGACGCTTTAACACTGACTTTGAATTGATCGAAGTTCAGACGATCGAGGTGATCCACGTGGCGCATAGCGGATTCCAGCAGCGCCTGCGGCGTCGGTTCACCGTATTTTTCCTGCAGATCTTTTTCCAGCGATCCGGCGTTGACGCCGATACGGATAGGAATATTTTTATCACGAGCGCAATCCACCACCATGCGAATACGCTCTTCACTGCCGATATTACCTGGGTTAATACGCAAGCAATCAACACCGTATTCCGCTACCTTCAGCGCGATACGATAGTCGAAGTGAATATCGGCAACCAGCGGGACGTTAACCTGCTGTTTGATAAGCTTGAACGCTTCTGCGGCATCCATTGTCGGTACAGAGACACGAACAATGTCTGCGCCTACGCGTTCCAGCGCTTTAATCTGATTAACCGTCGCTTCCACATCCGTGGTACGCGTATTAGTCATAGACTGTACGGCGATGGGCGCACCATCGCCGATCGGCACGTTCCCAACGTAAATGCGTGTCGATTTTCTACGTTGAATTGGAGCCTGGTTATGCATTAAAAAATCTCCCGCATTGCCGTCTGTTACTGAGCCGGTGATTGTTCGGCATTAACGGTCAGACGCGCAACCTGGTTAGTTCTGATAAAACGACTCAGATCGACAGGTTTACCCTGGAACTGAATCTGCACTGCCGCCGGGGCGCCAATTTTCAGTTTGTACGGCGCTTGACCGGTCAGGTTTAGATTGCCGTCTTTACGCTGCATCCCGCTGAACAGTTTTTTACCGGTCGCATCGGTTACTTCCAGCCAGCAATCGGCGGTAAAGTTCATCACCAGCGCGTTAGGATCGGCTGCAGGTGTAGTCACACCTGCCTGATCGGTCGGCAGAGGGGCCGATGTAGCTGGCGCGGTTGCGGTATCGACGTTAGCCTGAGAAGGGGCAACAACGGCGTTCTGTTGCGCATCAGCGGCGGGTGCCGGGGTCGCAGCAACGTCTGGCGTTGGCGCTGCGTCCGCCACCGCACCATCGTCAGGAGCCGGAGGGGTATCCTGCCCTGCTGCTGCGCTGGTATCTAACGGTACGTTCTGCGCACCCTCTTTACCGGCATTCAGCTCAGCAGAGGATTGATCGGCCATGGTGGTGATCTCTTCCTGCTGCGCTTTATGGTTCTGCCACCACCAGGCGCCTGTCAGTCCGACAACGACAAACAGCACCAGCCAGGTAAAGGTCATTAACCAGCCGTCACGTTTCTTACGACGCTTACCGAGCGAAAAGCTCTGCATCGGTGCGACCTTAGCTGGTCGAATCGGAGCCTGTTTTTCCAGCCCTGGCAACAGTTCTTCTTCAGGAATATGCACCAGACGCGCATAAGAACGGATATACCCGCGCAGGAATGTTGAAGCAAGATCGGCTGGCGCCTTATCTTCTTCAATATCGCGTACCGTGGAGACCTTCAGGCAAAGTCGCTCCGCGACTGCCTGCTGGCTGAATCCGAGTTGTTCACGGGCATTGCGCAGACGAACGCCGGTGGATAGTGTTTCATTTTTGTCGTGCGTGGCTTCAGTATTCATTCGCTACAGCTGCGTAAATTTGGGTTCTGATGCCGGCGAGCCACAATGCTCACCCACACCGCGAAACATCTGGTCAGTTAACCTTCGTCAGACAGTATAAAACGGTCAGACTATCAATGACAAAACGGCGTAAACCTGAGGGCTAAACACTTGTTACGCCGTTACATACTGCCTTAAAGTCGACAAAAACGCACCGTTATTATTGACCTGACGACGACAACAAAAAACCTCATATGGCTTACGTTGCACTACGGTACAGGAATTATACCGTAGTGCGCCAACATCAAACGGTCTTAATGTCGATAGCGTCGCCCTGCATACGCTTACGCAGAGTACGCTTGGTACGGTCGATAACGTCGCCCGCCAGCTGACCGCAGGCTGCATCGATGTCATCACCACGTGTTTTACGCACGATGGTAGTGAAACCATAGCTCATCAACACTTTGGAGAAACGATCGATACGGCTGTTAGAACTACGGCCATACGGCGCGCCCGGGAACGGGTTCCACGGGATCAGGTTGATCTTACACGGCGTATCTTTCAGCAGTTCTGCCAGCTGATGCGCGTGTTCAGTGCCATCATTGATGTGATCTAACATCACATACTCAATGGTTACACGACCCTGGTTAGCGTTGGACTTCTCCAGATAACGACGAACCGCACCAAGGAATGTTTCGATATTGTACTTTTTGTTGATAGGTACAATTTCGTCACGAATTTCATCGTTCGCCGCATGCAGAGAAATCGCCAGCGCGACGTCAATCATATCACCCAGCTTATCCAGCGCAGGGACAACGCCTGAGGTGGAGAGCGTGACGCGACGCTTGGACAGCCCAAAACCGAAGTCATCGAGCATGATTTCCATCGCCGGAACCACGTTGGTCAGGTTGAGCAACGGCTCGCCCATCCCCATCATCACCACGTTGGTAATAGGACGCACGCCCGTAGCCTTCACCGCACCAACGATCTTCGCCGCGCGCCAGACCTGACCAATGATCTCCGATACCCGTAGGTTACGGTTAAAGCCCTGTTGCGCCGTAGAGCAGAATTTACACTCTAATGCGCACCCGACCTGTGAAGAAACACACAGGGTCGCACGATCGTCTTCCGGGATATACACCGTTTCAACGCGCTGATCGCCAACCGCGATAGCCCATTTGATCGTACCGTCAGAAGAACGCTGCTCTTCCACCACTTCCGGGGCGCGAATTTCAGCCACTTCTTTCAGCTTGTTACGCAGCACCTTGTTGATGTCAGTCATGTCATCAAAGTTGTCGCTGCAATAGTGGTACATCCACTTCATGACCTGATCGGCACGAAACGGTTTTTCGCCCATCTCTTTGAAGAATTCGCGCATTTGCTGACGGTTCAGATCCAGCAGGTTAATTTTTCCATTTTTATTTGGAACCGCAGGAATGACGACTTCAGAGGTGTTAACTAATTCAGACATAATTTTTTCCGGCCTCGTTGTTACACGTTGTGGCCCGTGGAGGGTTAAAAAGAAACGCCCCGGCAAGCGATCTGCTCTTCCGGGGCGTTGCATTGTACAAAGTCTGGCGCAGGGATGCCACGTTTGCACGAAGCATTAGCGAAAATAATATGTAAAGGAAGATCGTAGGCCTGATAAGACGCATCAGCGTCGCCACCAGGCAAAGCAGAGCCGGATGCGCAAACGCTTATCCGGCCTACAGGACGAGCTTATTAGCGCGTACGCGGGCAAACCTCGCCTTCACCAAAGAAATAGGCGATTTCGCGCGCCGCTGACTCAACGGAGTCGGAACCGTGAGTACCGTTCTCGGTGAAGCTGTCAGCATAGTCTGCACGCAGAGTACCGGCCAGCGCATTCGCCGGGTTGGTTGCGCCCAGCAGATCGCGATGACGCTGTACGGCATTTTCGCTTTCCAGAACAGAAACAACGATCGGACCGGAGGTCATAAATTCAACCAGACCGTCAAAGAACGGTTTGCCATCGTGCTCAGCATAGAAGCCACGTGCCTGCTCAACGGTCAGGTGCAGCATTTTAGTGCCGACAATTTTGAACCCTGCTGCTTCAAAGCGCGCAAAGATGCTCCCAATAACGTTTTTTGCCACCGCGTTTGGTTTGATGATGGAAAAAGTACGTTCAATAGCCATGATAACCTCTGTAATGTGTTCTGTTGTTGTCTATATAGATGTACGACCTGGCGCGGATTATAAAGAGCATCCCGGCAATTGACTATTGATGAAGGTAACATTTCTTTAAAATAAGATGAATTTTAGCAACAAACAGTCACCAACTGGTCTACTGCATCGAAAATCTCACCGTCGCTACCTGACCAGCGTCATCCATCACCAGCAGTTGATAATCCCCTTTAGTCGCCAGCCGTAGCGTAAGACGACGTCCACGTTCTTCCAGCCTTTCACCGTTAAGAAACCACCAGCGTTCACCGCTCCCACCACTGGTTTGCACCGGCAATGAGGCTTGAGCAGAACCGGGTAAACGCTTCACAATCGCGCCATCACGAATACCTGTCAACTGCAACGGCTGTGAAGCGTCTTGTCCCAGCGGCGGACACGTGGCAGAAACTGGCGGTAATCTCGCCCCACGGCGTTCTGATTCCGGTAGCCATGGCTCCAGCGGCAACGGCCAGACGATTAACGTTTGCTCGTGCGCCTGCGGGCAATCCGCCGCCACACGTTTGCCTTCATCATCCAGCCAGACAGGAAAACGAATGCCATTAACCCCTTCCTGCTCGGGCAATAATAACGTTGGCGGCTGACTGCCATCCAGTAACCAGGTTGCCAGACGGCGACGGCAGTTGCTGTCTCCTGGGGCAAGGGATTGCCCGCCCGGCCAGCACACCACGCCGCGACTCACGGAACCAGGGCGTGGATCTTCCGGCTGATTGGTCCCGCGAGAGAGCAAAAGATTGTTGACCTGAGTGAGCAGCGGCACGGCGCTGGCAAATCCAAACTGGCCCACCACCGGCGTTCCGTCTGGTCTGCCAGTCCAGATACCGATCACATAACGGGCGTTAACGCCAATCGCCCAGGCATCGCGATAGCCATAGCTGGTGCCCGTTTTCCACGCCAGCGGAACCACTCTACTCAGCGCGTTATCCGGCAGCGGTTGGGCTTCGTCGGCCATAATACGGCGAATAATCCACGCCGCGCCCGCCGACATCAACGGGCGTTCAAGCAGTGGGTCACCCGGCTGCAGACGCAGTTTTCCCGCTTTTCCCTGGCGGGCAAAGGCGCTGTACGCTGCGGCCATATCTTCCAGCCTTGCCCCCGCGCCACCTAAAATCAGCGACAGATTTGGCGCAGCCCCTGCGGGCAGATACAGCGGTAAGCCGACGTTACGTAACGATGCGGCAAAGCGCTTCGGACCATAGGCTTCGAGCACCTGCACGGCGGGTAAATTCAACGACCTTACCAGCGCTTCGCTCATGCTCACCGGGCCATGAAAACCGCTGTCAAAATTCCCCGGTCGATAATCTCCGGTTCGCCGCGGGACATCCTGCAACAACGAAGCGGGATGAATGAGTCCGTCATCCAGCGCCAGACCGTAAACAAACGGCTTCAGCACCGAGCCTGGCGAACGGATCGCATTCACCATATCCACATGACCAAAGCGGGAGTCGTCATTCATATCTACCGACCCCACCCAACCACGCACGCTCATATCGGTGTGATCGACCACAATCATTGCCAGCGAACTGCGTGCAGGTAAGCGCCCCTTCCAGTTCTGCGCCAGCTCTTCCAGTTGACGCTGCAATCCGGCATCAAGGGTAGTCACGATTTTATCGCTCCGGCTTTTTCCCAGCATCATGCGCGAGAATAACGGCGCTAACTGCGGCATTTGCCGGGGCGCCAGCCAGACTGGCTCTTCACGCGACTCCTGTACCTGTCTGGCAGGCCAAATGCCCTGGGTCGCCATACGTTCGAGCACTTTATTACGCGCCGCTTCAGCACGGTCCGGCCAACGGTCCGGGCGCAGGCGACTCGGTGCCTGTGGCAAAACAGCCAGCAGCGCGGCATCGGAGTAACTCAATTGCGCGGGTGATTTACCAAGATAGGCCCAGCTTGCCGCCCCCACACCCTGCAGCGTACCGCCAAACGGCGCACGGTTGAGATACAGTGTCAGGATGTCGCGTTTGGAGAGATGCCATTCCAGCTGCAATGCGCGCCAGAGCTGGCGAAACTTGCCGCCAAAGGTTCGCGGATGAGGATCGAGTAATCGTGCGACCTGCATGGTGAGCGTACTGCCGCCCGAAACCACACGCCCAGAGGAGAGGTCCTGCCATGCTGCGCGCAGTACTGAAAACGGATTAACGCCGGGATGCTTCCAGAACCAGCGGTCTTCGTAGTTAATTAGCGCCTCAAGGTAGCGGGGCGACACCTCATCAATCGTTACCGGATACCGCCAGATACCTTCGGCATCGGCAAAGCGCCAGAGTGGCGTACCATCATGTGCCACCACGACCCGCGCAGGATCGACTTCGTGCAAGGGCAGCGGCCAGATTTTATCTGCCGCCCAAACTGCCGCCACAATCAATAGCGCAACGGCTGCCAGCCAGAGCCAGCAGCCGCGTTTACCCAACCCGCGCATCATTTACGGTCTGACAATCAAAAGTCCCTCTGTCGCACCGGTCGCGCGCCACTGCGGAACATACATTGATTCCACCTGTGGGACGGGAACCTGGTAGGTCCCCGGCGTCACCGCTCGCGCCAGATACACCAGCGTAACCGGTTGTCCTTCATTGACCGCCACCGCAGCGACAAAGCGATCGTCACGGAACTCAACGTGCTGGATATCTGCCTGCTGCATCTGATTAAGCAGATTCGCCACTTCGCTGCCGCTATCCTGCAGGCTGGCGCTGCCGTTGGCCAGATTCTGGTTTTCCAGTTCCAGTCCTGCTGGCAGTAAGTCAACCACCAGTGCATCCGGCACATTCTGGCTGGCTTTCACCTCCAGCCAGACCAGCACCAGCTCGCCGCTGCGCAGCGAATCCAGCGATTTGCTGTTTCCGTCGAGCCCCAGGATTTGACGCTCAATATGCAGAACGTTGCTGGCAGGCGTCGGTGAGGTTTGCGGATAACCGCTCACATCCAGACGCAGCCACAGCGGTTGATTACCGGTATTGGTGACGCTCAGCGTAGACAGCGCATCGGCATCCAGATTACGCGTCTGTGATTTCTCCCCGGCTAACGGTTGCTCCGAGAATGACGTTTGCGCCTGCCATGTGCCTGGCAAGTCCTGTAACGTACGCGCGGCAAGGAACAACGCATTATTTTCCTGAGTCGAGAGCCAGCGCTGCCCAAAGGCCTGTTCTGACAACGTGTTCAGCAACGTATTCTGCACGTCAGGTTTGAGCTTGTTCTCTTCGAGCAAGGCCAGCATCAACGCGTTATCCCGCAACGCACTGCCGTAATCCGCCATCCACTGTTGCGTATCGCGGCGCGGCGTATTCAGCGCTAGCGTCAACGCCTGTTCACTGCGGTTAGCATCGCCCATATTTTTCAGCGCGATTCCCAGTTGTAACAGCGGTAAACCAGAGGCCGCTTGCGCACGACGCTCCCAGATCTCACGCAATGCGCCGAGCGGGGCTTTTTGCTGACGCGCCAGAACCAACGCGGCGTATGCTTGTACGGCAAACCGGCTTGCTGAAGAGTCGTCGGTATAGCGAATCGACAACATTCCTGGATCCTGCAAATAGCGCAGCAGCCGCTCGTTGCCACGGTTAATGACTTCTACCGGGACGCTGTAGCCCTGTTCATTTGCCCGAACGAGGAAATCCATGACATACGCGGTCAGCCAGTACTCTTCCGACCCGTTTTTATCCCACAGCGCGAAACCGCCGTTATCACGCTGCATCTGCACTAAACGAGAAATCCCAATATCGACTGCCGCACGGCGTTTTTCATCGCTGTCGCCCACAATACCTAACGCCTTCAATTGCGCAGCATTGGTGTATAAGGATGGGAACAACCCGCTCGCCGTTTGCTCCAGGCAACCGTAAGGGTAAGCCTTCAGTTCGCGGATATAACGCGCCAGATTTAGCGGCGGCTTACCGCTGAACAGCAGTTGTCCCTGCATCGTTGCAGGGGAGAAATTGGTCAGTTCTTCGCCCGGAAGCTGCCAGGTTGCGCCCGGCTGAAGTGCGACACCGTTATTAACGGTTTGCGCCGGGAACGCCGGACGCACGCCAATCTTCCACTGTTTATGCTGAACTGGCAGCGTTTCACCCGGTAAAGTCAGACCGCTAATTTCTGCCTGAATTTCGCCATCGCCAAACCCCTCCCGCGCACGCACTGGAATAAACAACGTAGTCCGTACGCCTGGTGCCAGATTTACCGGAGCAGGATCTTGCCCCATCAGCTCCAGTAAGCCATTGGACGCGAGCTTAATATTCAGCGTTTGCGGTTTGTCAGTCAGGTTAGTCACGTCCAGCGTCAGGCGCGAGGTATCGCCTCCCGCCAGAAAACGCGGCATATTCAGTTCAGCAATTACCGGCGCGGCAACAATCACCTTGCTTTCACTGCTGCCAAAGTCATCCGCCGTCCAGGCCTGTGCCATTACCCGTAGCTCGCCGTTGAAATCACCAATCGGTAGCGTCACCGTACCTTCGCCCTGCTCGTTGAGCGTAACCGGCAGCGCCTGTTGCGCCACGATATTGACGTGATTAACCGGTGGCTTACCGCCGCGTTTTAATTCATCGCCATCTCCACCAAAGCGCAGCGCCGCCAGCCGCCCTTGCCCTTCGATCACCTGGCCGTAAATATCATAAATATCCGCGCCATAGCGTTTTTGCCCGAAAAACGCCTGCCACGGATCTGGCGTGGCGTAATCGGTAATGTTCAACACTCCGCTATCAACAGCAGAGACCAGCACGTTAACCTGTTTTGGTACGTCGCCATTTTTGACGCTGGCTTTAATCTTGACGGTCAACGGCTGGTTTGGCCGTATTTTCGCCGGGTTTTCCAGCGCCAGCGCCAGACGACGGTTTTCATCACCTAACGGCAAATGCAGTAAACCGACCGCCCGTTTTGGCGTGGCCGAACGGGACTTGTCGCCAGGACGAACCACCAGCGCACTGAGATACAAATCGTGGCGATTCCAGGTTTTATCGATTGGGATGGAGATATCGAGACCATCCGCCGGTACGTCTATTTCTTGCCACCACAGCGGGCCTTCGCTGGATTCCACCATCGCATAACCTTTGCCAGCAGCGGGAGCGGCAACGTGCAGCTTCATGGTATCGCCAGGACGATAGCTGGGTTTGTCCAGTTTCAGAGTCACGCGATCGGGACGCACAGCCCCACTGCCGTCGCTGTTATCCTGCCAGCTATAACCTGCCCAGAAGCGTACGCTGCTCACCGCATCATTCGGGGCTTTCACTTCCAGACGATAGGCACCCCACTCAACCGGGAAGCTGACTTTACCGGTTTCATCGGCCTTAAGATCCAGGGTCTGCTCACCTTCAACCAGATCCTTTTGATCGAACTGAGATTGCCAGCCCTCGCCTTCAGACCAGTTCCAGTAGTAATCCCGGCGCTCGCGGATCAAACGCACCTGCAAACCGGACACCGCTTTTTTCTCGCCCTGCGCATCGGCATAAACAATGTCGAAAGCGGCGTTGCTGTTTTCATCAACGATAGGCTGATTCAAAGTGGTATCAGTGCGGTAGTCATAGACGGCTTTTGCCGCAAACTGCGGACGAATACCCGGCAGCGTGTCCGCAGGCCAGATGGCTTGTTCAGCCCGACGCGTCACCGGGCGGCCACCAGATTCCAGCAGGCTGGCTTGCAGGATCACCTGTAACGGAGAATGCGTCTCCTGCCATTGGCTGTTGGTGGTCACTTCGCCGCGACCGTGTTCATCCAGCGTAAGCTGAACTTCATCGAGGCTGCGGGACAGGTTTTCTTCGGCAATATTACCAAATTGGAACCCCGGCAATGCCTGCACCGCTTCGCGCAGCGGGCGCAGGAAAAGCTGTCCTTGCAGAGCATTGCCGTTAGCGGGCGCGCCGTACAGGTAGTAGCCCACTACCGAGAACTTCACTTCATCAGCCGGAGCTACCGGAATCTTATTAGCGGAGAGATTGAGTGCCATCCGCTCAGGCATAAAATCTTCGACGTGGAAATCCCACATCCGTGACTGGTTGTCGCCCGTATTAGCACGAATATGCCACATACCGGTTGGCGCGTTGGTGTCCAGCGGCCAGCTAAAGCGGTACAGACCGTTCTCCGGCTGGCTAACCACCGAACGTAACACTTGCCCGTCGGGCTTTACGACCTCCAGCTTCACCGGCTGGTCGGGCAACGTTTTGCCGTCGCTGTCACGCAGTAATCCGTTGAGGATCACCGTTTCGCCAGGACGATAGAGGTCACGGGGACCAAACATAAAGAACTGTTTGCTGTATCCCGGTGCACCGGCAATATCAAATTCAGCCAGATCCAACGCCGGGAGTTTCAAATCCAGCAGCGTGGTTTGCCCGTCTTTGCGGGCCAGCAATAAAGCCGCGTCTTTATCAGTCTCCAGTTTGAGATGACCCTGCGCGTCGCTGGTAGCCTGCGCCAGCGTCTGTCCTTTTTCGTTGAGTAACGTGACCTCAATACCCTGCTGCGCAGCGCCATTTTCCAGACTCTGTGTAAAGACATCCAGTTGATTATGGTAACGGTGCGCAGACACACCAATATCGCTGAGCGTGAACAGCGTAGCGGCATTACTGTAGTTGTATTGTCCAGCCTGATTCATCACCGCGATGTAAACACCTGCTTGCTGCAACGGCTTGATATCGCTCAACGGCAGCAGCAGCTTCTCACGGGTGTTACGCGCAGGATTGAGATCAAAGCGTCCGGTATACACCAGTTCCGCCATTTTCAGCAGATTGTCAGATTCCCAGTTCGTCAACGAATTGCGGTATTCCCACTGGCTGACAAATGCGCCGAGCGATTCAGGCTTCACGCGAAAGAAGTTCACATCCACGCTGTTAACGTTGAGGGCCATTACCGGCAGGCCTTCAATTACTTTTCCCGGCAGCAGCGAGCCGCGACTGGCAAACCCTACGCTTGGCTGTACATCGCGGGTGGTAATGTTTTTTTCATAATCAATAGCGAACGTCGCTTTATTCAGCGCCAGCAAATCACGCTCAATGGTCACCACCAGTTCCCGGTTAGGTTCCAGATGGCGTAAGCGCAGCTCTTTCAGATTTGGCGCCAGCTCCCAGGCACCATCCACTTTGCCGCTTTTTTTATCAACAACGTGCACGACGCGGGAAAAAT
This sequence comes from Citrobacter sp. Cpo089, assembly GCF_030332695.1. NCBI lineage: Bacteria > Pseudomonadati > Pseudomonadota > Gammaproteobacteria > Enterobacterales > Enterobacteriaceae > Citrobacter > Citrobacter sp. Cpo089. The sequence goes on from NZ_JAOWHJ010000034.1 coordinate 25,586, forward strand.
CTTGTTCTGGATCGAGGGGAATGGAGAAGGTCAAAACGAGCGTTGCCGCACCGTCGAGCTGGACCTCTGAGGCATCCAGCAGCGTCAGCGACTTGCCCTGGCTTTGCTGCACCAGCTTTTGTAATTGAGCTTTATCTTTTGCTGGCGCAGTCTGTGGCGCAGGTGCATCAGGTTTCGCAGCCGTCGGTGATTTTTCGTTATTATTATCGCACCCGACCAGTGCCAGCATCAGCATGCAGGCCGCTACGCGTAAATGTTTCATTTTTCATCCCTGGCCGTAGTGGCCCGTTAGCTACGTAGAACAACTATTATGCGTCAGATTTCCGGCTGTGGAAGTCAGTAACTGAACAACGTTGTCTTAATTTAAGTGATTAATGTGGATTCACCTGACAAATCAGCCTGTTTTACTTGTCGCTTTACGGTAAACATCCGACAATTTGCCAAAACCTGGTAAAAATGGAGATGCCTATGACCACCGCCTTCTTTGTCGCTGCCGACTGGCTTGCCGAACACATTGACGACCCGGAAATACAAATTCTTGATGCCCGGATGGCACCTCCAGGACAGGAAGATCGCGATGTTGGCGAGGAGTATCGTGAGGGCCATATTCCTGGCGCAGTATTTTTTGATATTGAAGCGCTTTCCGATCATACCTCACCGCTACCGCATATGATGCCACGCCCCGAAGCCTTTGCCGTTGCGATGCGCGAGCTGGGCGTTGATCAGGATAAGCATCTGGTTATCTACGATGACGGTAATCTGTTTTCCGCGCCACGCGCATGGTGGATGCTGCGGACATTTGGCGTCGAAAATGTCTCCATTCTGGCAGGAGGTCTGGCAGGCTGGAAGCGCGATGAGCTAATGCTCAAGGAAGGCGATGAGGATTTACCTGAAGGTGAATTTAACGTGGCCTTTACGCCTGACGCAGTAGTGCGCGTTACCGATGTACTGCTGGCCAGTCATGAAAAAACGGCGCAGATCGTCGATGCCCGTCCGGCTGCGCGTTTTAATGGCGAAGTTGACGAGCCGCGTCCTGGTCTGAAACGTGGTCATGTGCCGGGTGCGCTTAACGTACCGTGGACAGAACTGGTTCGTGACGGCGAACTGAAAACCACCGATGAGCTGGATGCTATTTTCTTCAGCCACGGCGTGAGCTTTGACCGCCCTATTATCGCCAGCTGCGGCTCCGGCGTAACGGCTGCCGTCGTGGTGCTGGCACTTGCCACGCTGGGCGTTTCTGACGTCGCATTGTATGACGGCGCATGGAGCGAATGGGGAGCACGCAACGATTTACCGGTAGAACCGCAATTATAAAGCTGGAAAAGCCGGATAGCGCTTCGCTTATCCGGCCTACAATTTAGATAATCCGGTTCTGTTTAAAGTCGCGCAGGAAACCGCCCCAGCGGCGTTCGTAGAACGGTGCGATATGCTCAGTGATAAAGTGGCTCACGCCCTTCTCACCCTTCTTCACCTGGCAGATATCAATAGGTTCATCGCCCGGCAGCGTATCGGTCGCGACGCTGCCAGCAGCGTGGATGATCTCTTCAATATCCCCTTCTGCTTCAATACCAATCAGCAGATTCGGCTGGGCTTCCGCGCTTTCTTTGATTGAGCAGAGAAACGCGCGTTTTACCGGCTTAATGGTTTTAAACAGCGTAGTCAGCGAGTCAATCATTTGCGCCGGAGGTTCAGCGACTTCAGAGAGGATCAGCGATTCACCGCCTTCCAGTACTTCCTGGGTGCTGAGCGGATTCCCCTCTTCCCCCATCAGCAGGCTGATTTCACGCGGCATAAACTCTTTGCCGGTCGGCAGTTTCGCGTTGAGAAACAGCGTTTCGCCGAGCGTCATTTCAAACAACGTACGCACCGGCATAACGACAAATGCTTGCTCATCTTCCACCGCCTGCTGCAGGGCTTCCAGAGAGGTGAAGAACGGGATCACGGTCGTGCCGTCTTCTTTTTCCCAGTGCTGCAGGTCGAGAGCGCTGTCTTCAACCACCGCCTCGCCTTCTGATGCAGTACCCGGCACCCAGACTGTGGATTCCAGTAAAGTACGGAAAAATGCCGGACGATGCGCAGGCTCTGTTGCCGCTTGCTCCAGCAACGTTTCTAATTCGTTTTTTGTTTCGGACATAAGTATCACAAATTGGATGAATACATGTAGGCCGGATAAGCGTAGCGCCATCCGGCAATACAGTAATAAATTATGCGGTCAGCAGATTCGCAATCGTGCGCACACCCAGACCGGTTGCGCCCGCAGACCACTGCTCAACCGGCGCTTTGCGATAGGTTGCGGAGCAGTCGATATGCAGCCAGCCCTGCTGGTAGTTTTCCACGAAATGGGACAGGAAGCCCGCCGCGGTGCTTGCACCAGCCGGGTAAGCCGCGCTGCCGGTGTTATTCAGTTCGGCAAAGTTAGACGGCAACTGACTACGGTGGAACTCTGCCAGCGGCAGACGCCAGAACGGTTCGTTTTCTTGCGCCGCACTTGCCAGCAGGCGAGCAGCCAGCTGATCATCAAAGCTAAACAGCGCGTGGTAATCATTGCCCAGCGCGGTTTTCGCCGCGCCGGTCAGCGTGGCAGCATCAATAATCAGCTCCGGTTTCTGCGCGCTGGCATCGATCAGGCCATCGGCCAGCACCAGACGTCCTTCGGCATCGGTATTCATCACTTCAACTTTTTTACCGTTGCGATAGTGAATGATATCGCCGAGCTTAAAGGCGTTGCCGCTAATCAGGTTATCCGCGCAACACAGATACAGCTTCACGCGCTTGTTCAGACCACGGGTGATGGCAAATGCCAACGCGCCGGTGACCGTTGCCGCACCGCCCATGTCGGACTTCATTGAGTCCATAAATGCGCTTTGCTTGATGCTGTAACCACCGGAATCAAAAGTAATTCCCTTACCAACCAGGCAGGCATAAACCGGGGCTTCTTTGTCGCCTGTTGGGTTGTAGTCCAGCGCCAGCAGCACCGGCGGACGTTCAGAGCCGCGACCCACGGTATGCAGACCCATGTAGTTCTGCTCGCGCAGATCTTCACCTTTGGTGATGCGGTAAGAGACGTTATCGCACGCGACGGAGCACAGCAGATCAACAGCGCGCTGCGCCAGCTGTTCAGGGCCCAGCTCTTCTGCCGGGGCGTTAATGGTATCGCGCACCCAGTCAATAATCTTCAGACGGCTATCCAGCTCTTTGCGCTGCGCTTCGTCCAGAGCGGCCCACTCAACTTTGCGGGTGCCTTTTGGTCCCTTGTAGCCCTGCCAGAACGCCCAGCTACGTTCGGTATCCCAGCCTTCACCATCCAGTTGAACGTGTTTAATGCCCAGGCCGTCGATTTTACGCGCGGCACGCTGGATAAGGCCGAGGTCATCTTTTCCGTTCAGGTGCAGGGTAATGCCGTCATTATTAATGCTGTATGTCGCCTTTTCACCCCAGCGGGCATCGGCGGGTTGCGTGGAAAGCGTAATTTTCATGGCTTCTGTCATTTTATTTATCCTTATTTTCGCGCATACAGGAAAACGGGCCACCCGTGGGCAGCCCGTTGACTTATTCGGCTTCGTCCAGCCAGACCAGCAAAATGGCCTCAAGGATTTTTTCGTTCGATGCCTGAGGATCATCATCGAACTCTTCCAGGTCACAGATCCACTGGTGCAGATCGGTGAAACGAACGGTCTTGGGATCGAGATCGGGGAAAGCGTCATACAGCGCCTCGCCGATTTCGCGGCTATCGGTCCACTTCAGTCCCATACTACCCTCTGTTAATGCTCACGCGCATGATTGATTGTGTAACGTGGGATTTCGACCACTAAATCGTCCTCGGTTACCCGCGCCTGACAGCTTAAACGGCTCTCCGGCTCCAGTCCCCAGGCTTTATCCAGCATGTCGTCTTCTTCTTCTGTGCTTTCCGGCAAAGAATCAAAACCTTCACGCACGATGCAGTGGCAGGTAGTGCAGGCACAGGATTTTTCACAGGCGTGTTCAATCTCGATCCCGTTACGCAGGGCAACGTCGAGAATGGTTTCGCCGGTCTCAGCTTCCAGAACTGCGCCATCGGGACAGAGATCCTGATGAGGCAAAATAACAATCTTTGGCATATTAAACCTCGTCCACGGAATGGCCTTTCAGCGCGCTACGGACGGATTTGTCCATGCGGCGAGCGGCGAATTCCTGGGTTTGTTTGTCTACGTTTTTAATGGCTTGTTCTATCGCGTCAACATCGTCACCCTGTGCAACCTCGCTCAAGTGCGCGGCGGCGGTGTCGATAGCCTGACGTTCTGCGGCGCTTAACAGCGCGGCATCAGCGTTCAGCGCACCGGATAAACTTTCCAGTACGCGTGCCGCTTCGACTTTCTGTTCTGCCAGCATACGGGCTTTTACGTCCTGCTCGGCAAAACTCATCGAATCCTGAATCATGGAGGCGATTTCACTGTCGGTCAGACCGTAGGACGGTTTAACCTGGATTGAGGACTCAACGCCGGTGGATTTCTCCATGGCGGTGACGCTCAGCAGCCCATCGGCATCCACCTGGAAGGTCACGCGGATATGCGCGCCGCCTGCTGGCAATGCCGGGATGCCGCGCAGCGCAAAACGCGCCAGAGAACGGCAGTCCTGCACCAGTTCACGCTCGCCTTGCATCACGTGAATGGACATCGCGGTCTGGCCATCTTTAAAGGTGGTAAAGTCCTGCGCGCGCGCCACTGGGATAGTGGTGTTACGCGGGATCACTTTCTCCACCAGACCGCCCATGGTTTCCAGTCCCAGGGACAGCGGGATAACGTCCAGCAGCAGCATTTCGCTGTCCGGCTTATTCCCGACCAGAATATCCGCCTGAATTGCCGCACCGATAGCGACCACTTTGTCCGGGTCAATAGAGGTCAGCGGCGTGCGGCCAAAAAATTCACCGACGCGTTCACGTACCAGAGGCACGCGCGTTGAACCGCCAACCATCACAACTTCCAGCACATCTTGCGGCTCCACGCCCGCATCTTTCAGCGCGCGACGGCAGGCCAGCAGCGTACGCTTGACCAGTGCGGAAATGAGTTCATTAAAGGTTTCACGGGTGATTTCACCCTGCCATCCAGCCACGTTAACCGTTACAGAATCAGCGTCGCTAAGTGCGATTTTCGCTGCAATCGCGGCATCCAGCAGTTTACGCTGTACGCGGTTATCGCTGCGATCGGCCACGCCCGCCTGCTCGCGAATGTAATCGGCCAGCAGATGGTCAAAATCATCGCCGCCGAGCGCGGAATCACCGCCGGTCGCCAGCACTTCAAACACGCCACGGCTCAGGCGTAGAATAGAAATATCAAACGTACCGCCGCCAAGATCGTAGACTGCGATCACGCCTTCCTGACCGGAGTCCAGACCATACGCGATCGCCGCTGCGGTCGGTTCGTTCAGCAGACGCAATACGTGCAGGCCCGCCAGACGCGCGGCGTCTTTGGTCCCCTGACGCTGTGCATCGTCAAAGTAAGCCGGAACGGTGATTACCACGCCGTCCAGTTCGCCGGACAGCGATTCGGTAGCCCGCGCGGCCAGCGCTTTCAGAATATCAGCGGAGACGCGCACCGGATTAAGCAAACCGGCAGCGGTTTCAATCATCGGCAGACCGTTTTCGCTCGCCTGGAACGTATATGGCAGATGCGGGTAACGCGCCTGGATATCCGCCAAAGAGCGGCCCATCATGCGTTTTACCGAGCTGACGGTGTTTGCCGTATCCAACGCTGCATTGGCGCGGGCATCGTAACCGACAGAGTAGCCCTGCTGCTGATAGTGAACCACTGACGGCAACAGGTGGCGACCTTCATGGTCTGCCAGCGTTTCGGCCTGGCCGCTGCGTACGGTCGCAACCAGGGAGTTGGTAGTGCCTAAATCGATACCTACCGCCAGACGACGCTGGTGCGGCGCGGCGCTCAGACCAGGCTCACTAATTTGTAATAAGGCCATTTTCGCTTCCGGAAATTAAAAATCGAGCAGTTTTTCTTCGAGTTGTTCTGCACTGCTTCGCAGTTTATCGAGAAAACGCAGCTTACGCACGGTATCTGCTGCTGCGTCCCACGTCTCGCTATCCAGCTGTTCCACCATCAGTTGATGGCGAACGTTATACATTTCGCTGACGCGTTTCATAAACGCATCTAAACGTTGACTGTCTTTTGCCTGTTCAATCTCGTCCAGCTCTTCACGCAGCTCAAGTTGCTCCATCAGGAACGCGGTATCGCGCACCGTGTGCTGCTCGCTGCGGATATCAAAACCGTGTAAAGACAATAAGTATTCGGCGCGCATCAAAGGATGACGCAGCGTTTGCCAGGCCTGGTTGATAGTGGCGGACTGCGAAACCGCAGCAAGTTGTTCCGCCTGGGAACCGCTGGCGAATTTATCAGGATGATACTGACGTTGTAGATCCTGAAAACGTAGGCTCAGCGCCTGAGTATCGAGCTGATAACGGGCCGGTAAGCCAAAGAGGGTGAAGTAGTCCATAACATTCTCAGGGCATCGATTCTCTGTTGTTCGATGAGGCAAAACCAGAGAGTCAGGTAAAACAAACCCCACGCGCAGGCGACCACGGTGGGGTTATCAGTAAGCGCGTTACACGTGGAAGCTTTCGCCGCATCCACATTCGTCTTTCACGTTCGGGTTAGTGAACTTAAACCCTTCGTTCAGACCTTCTTTGACGAAGTCTAACTGCGTACCGTCGAGGAATTGCAGGCTCTTACCGTCGATCACGACTTTTACGCCTTTGTCTTCAAACACGGTATCTTCAGCCGCCGGCTCGTCAACAAATTCCAGTACATAGGCCATACCTGAGCAGCCGGAGGTTCTCACGCCCAGACGCAGACCAAACCCTTTACCGCGGTTTGCCAGGAAGGTATTTACACGCGCTGCTGCACTGTCGCTTAAGGTAATCGACATAATAAAACCTCAACTCTTAATTATTTTGCTTCACGTTTGCTTTTGTAATCCGCAATCGCGGCTTTAATCGCGTCTTCAGCCAGAATAGAGCAGTGAATTTTCACCGGTGGCAGTTCAAGCTCGTCGGCGATATCGGTGTTTTTAATCGCCTGTGCTTCGTCCAGAGATTTCCCTTTTACCCATTCGGTAACCAGAGAGCTGGAAGCAATAGCGGAACCGCAGCCGTAAGTCTTGAAACGCGCGTCTTCAATGATACCCTCATTGTTGACTTTGATCTGCAACTTCATCACGTCGCCACAGGCCGGTGCACCCACCATGCCGCTGCCCACGTTCTCGTCGCTGTTGTCAAAAGAGCCCACGTTACGTGGATTCTCGTAATGATCGATTACTTTTTCGCTGTAAGCCATGCTGAATTCTCCTTATCGGTACCGATTAGTGATGTGACCATTCAATGCTGTTCAGATCCACGCCCTGTTTGAACATTTCCCACAGCGGAGAAAGGTCGCGCAGGCGGCCGATGGAGTTGCGAACCAGATTGATGGCGTAGTCAATCTCTTCTTCGGTAGTGAAACGACCTAAAGAGAAACGAATTGAGCTGTGTGCCAGCTCGTCGGTCATCCCCAGCGCGCGCAGCACGTAGGATGGCTCCAGGCTTGCAGAAGTACATGCAGAACCGGAGGATACAGCCAGGTCTTTCAGAGCCATAATCAGCGACTCGCCTTCAACAAAGTTGAAGCTGACGTTGAGAATGTTTGGTGCGCCCTGCTCGAGGTCACCGTTGAGGTACACCTCTTCCATATCTTTCACGCCATTCCACAGACGGTTACGCAGACTGCGCAGGCGCGCCATCTCGGTTTCCATCTCTTCTTTAGCGATACGGTAAGCTTCACCCATACCGACGATCTGGTGCACAGGCAGCGTACCGGAACGCATACCGCGCTCGTGACCGCCGCCGTGCATCTGCGCTTCAATACGAATACGCGGTTTACGACGAACGTACAGCGCACCGATACCTTTCGGACCATAGATTTTGTGGCCGGAGAAGGACATCAGGTCAACTTTCAGTTGGCTCAGATCGATAGGCAGTTTGCCCACGCTCTGGGTCGCATCAACGTGATAGATGATGCCGCGAGCACGGCACATTTCGCCGATAGTCGCGATATCCTGCACCACGCCGATTTCGTTGTTCACATGCATGATGGACACGAGGATGGTGTCGTCACGCATTGCCGCTTCAAGTTCTTTCAGGTCGATAATGCCGTTACGCTGCGGGGCGAGGTAGGTAACTTCGAACCCTTCGCGCTCCAGCTGACGACAGGTATCCAGCACGGCTTTGTGTTCGGTTTTGCTGGTGATGATGTGCTTGCCTTTTTTCTGATAAAAGTTGGCTGCACCTTTAATCGCCAGGTTATCGGATTCAGTCGCACCGGAAGTAAATACGATTTCACGCGGGTCAGCGCCCACGAGGTCGGCAATCTGGTTACGGGCGATATCTACCGCCTCTTCAGCCTGCCAGCCGAAACGGTGTGAACGAGACGCTGGGTTACCAAAGTTTCCGTCCAGGGTCAGACACTGCATCATTTTCTCGGCAACACGCGGGTCCACCGGCGTGGTTGCGGAGTAATCGAGATAGATCGGTAATTTCATTGCTCTATAAACTCCGTACATCGCTTCAATGCAAGGAATCAGGCAACCGGCTGGATGTACGACCGAGTTAACGGGGTGTGTAGCACCCCGGCCTGATTCTAAAATACTTTTATTATGCGCGTAACTTAACGTCGATCGCGTCTTGAGCACGATTAGTGCGTGGAGCGTCATGGGTATGCTGGCGACCAGACACATCCAGGACTTCCTGATTATTTACCAGTTCGCCCAACGTAATGTTGTTGAGGAAACCGGTCAGACGATCGCTCAGATCGCGCCACAGCGCGTGGGTCAGGCATTTATCGCCGCCCTGACAACCGCCTTTGCCCTGGCAACGGGTCGCATCTACAGACTCGTCAACAGCGCTAATCACTTCACCTACTGCGATGCTGCCGGCATCTTTACCCAGCAGATACCCGCCGCCTGGTCCACGTACGCTGGAAACCAGACCGTTTTTACGCAAACGGGAAAACAGCTGCTCCAGATATGACAGGGAAATTCCCTGACGTTCAGAAATATCAGCCAACGGTACCGGGCCCGTTTCGGAGTTGAGCGCAACGTCCAACATTGCGGTCACGGCATAACGCCCTTTTGATGTCAGTCTCATGTCTTACTTAGCCTCAAACTCGCCCCTGCCCGGGGTTTTTTATTGTAAAATGGGGGTATTGCATAGCAGGGGCAAGTCTGACATTCCCGACTAAATCAGTCAACTATTTACTTGACTAATTTAGTCAGGTATTTAACCTTCAGTGCCATTTTCACTTGCCGGATGCGCTTCGCTTATCCGGCCTACGAATCGTGCGGCCTGTAGACCGGATAAGCGAAGCGCATCCGGCATTAGTACAGTTACTTGCTTTTATTCTGCTGCTCGATTGAAGCTAAAATCCCGCGCAGGATGTTCAACTCCTGGCTTTCTGGACGCGCACGGGTAAACAGACGGCGCAGCTTATTCATCACCTGCCCCGGGTGCCCTTCACGGATAAACCCGGTTGACAGCAGCGTTTGCTCCAGATGACCGTAAAAACGCTCTAAATCATCGACCAGCGGATACTCTGCTTCTTCGTAATCTACGGTCTTGTCGCTTTCCTGCGTCGCCAGCCAGGCCATGCGCACTTCATAAGAGATAACCTGCACCGCCATCGCCAGGTTGAGCGAACTGTATTCCGGGTTCGCGGCAATGGCGACGTGATAATGGCACTTCTGCAGCTCTTCGTTGGTCAAACCAACACGTTCGCGGCCAAACACCAGTGCCACCGGCGAGTTCGTCGCCTCAGAGACACTTTTTAAACCGCATTCACGCGGATCCAGCATCGGCCACGGCAGCGTGCGGGAACGAGCACTGGTGCCTACCACCAGGCTACAGCCCGCCAGCGCTTCATCGAGCGTATCGACGATCTGCGCGCTGCCGATCACATCACTGGCACCCGCTGCCAGGGCGATGGCCTGGGAGTCCGGTTTAACCAGTGGATTTACCAGCCACAGATTGGTTAAACCCATGGTTTTCATTGCGCGGGCTACAGAGCCCATGTTGCCAGTGTGAGAGGTTTCCACCAGCACGATTCGAATATTTTGCAGCATTGTATTTCTTCGGCTAAAGATTATTCGGGCATATTATCATAAAACGAAGACATATTCCGAACTCGCTGCTATACTCTGCGCCGTTTTCCCGTTCTTTAACATCCAGTGAGAGAGACCGATGCATCCGATGCTGACCATCGCCGTGCGCGCAGCGCGCAAGGCGGGTAATGTAATTGCCAAACACTACGAAACCCCAGACTCTGTAGAAACCAGCCAGAAAGGCAGCAATGATTTCGTGACTAACGTCGATAAAGCCGCCGAAGCGATTATTATCGAAACGATTCGCAAATCTTACCCACAGCACACCATCATCACCGAAGAAAGCGGTGAACATGTTGGTGAAGATTTGGATGTTCAATGGGTTATCGATCCACTGGATGGCACCACCAACTTCGTAAAACGTCTGCCGCACTTCGCGGTATCCATCGCAGTACGCATCAAAGGCCGTACTGAAGTCGCCGTTGTTTACGATCCAATGCGTAACGAACTGTTCACCGCAACCCGTGGCCAGGGCGCACAGCTGAACGGCTACCGTCTGCGTGGCAGCACCGCCCGCGATCTGGATGGCACCATCATCGCCACCGGTTTCCCGTTCAAAGCCAAACAGCACGCCGCTTCTTACATGAAAATTCTTGGCAACATGTTTACCGAATGCGCGGACTTCCGCCGCACCGGTTCTGCTGCGCTGGATCTGGCCTACGTTGCCGCAGCCCGAGTTGACGGGTATTTCGAAATTGGCCTGCGCCCGTGGGATTTCGCCGCAGGTGAGCTGATTGCCCGTGAAGCTGGCGCACTGGTTTGCGACTTTACCGGTGGTCATAACTACATGGCGACCGGCAACATCGTTGCAGGTAACCCGCGCGTAGTGAAAGCCATGCTGGCTAACATGCGTGACGAACTGAGCGATGCGCTGAAGCGCTAATCGTTGATGCCGGATGGCGGCTAGCGCCTTATCCGGCCTACCAGGGAAGTTCCCCGTAGGCCTGATAAGCGAAGCGCCATCAGGCATTCATCCTACAACAGTGCTAAAACGGTCTTATCCCTCGCCCTACCGGCACCGCACTCATCCACATCACTACCGCAGCAGCGATCAGCACCGCACCACCGGCTAATGCCAGCGTCGTCCAGCCAATCTGTCGCCACAATACCGGCGCTTTATGCCCGCTAAGTTTCACCGCCAGCGAGCGGAAACTGTGTACCAGCAGAGCCAGTGACGTAATCGTCAAAGAGGTTCCTGCCGCCATCGCCAGCGCCGACGCCATACCCCAGCTAAACACGCCAACCACTTTGCTGAACAGTAAAACCATAATGGCCCCCGAGCACGGGCGCATCCCCATAGACAGCACGATCATCAGCCGGGCGCGCCAGTCATCCCCGCTTCGCAACTGTTCAGGATCGGGCAAATGCTGATGCCCGCAGCCGCAACCCTCGTGATGCACATGATGCGGCGTGAAGGCAGTGAATTTTGGACGGCGCAGCAGCTGGCGCAATTTCTTCAGCGCACGGACGCACAATAAAACACCCAACACGCCAACCAGAGCATAACTCCCTTTCTCCAGCCAGAAACTACTCATATGTAGCTGTCGTGCAGGCAACTGCAAGATGGTAAGCACCACAACCACCAGTCCGATGGCGACCAGCCCCTGTAATAAAGATGAGGCCAGCGTCAGACCAATACTCGACTTCAGCTTCGAGGGATGCGTTGCCAGCCAGGTAGCAATGACGATTTTTCCATGTCCCGGCCCCAGCGCATGAAGAACGCCGTAGAGAAAACTAAACAACAACAGCGATCCCCCGGCCTGGGTCGGACTGGCGGCAACCGCTTTCAGCAATCCACTCATCTGTTGGTTAACATCGCGCTGCCAGACGACACTTTTCATCATCACCTGTGGCCAGGCCTGCCATAACCACAGTATGCCGCCTGCCGCCAGCAGCAAAAAGACCGCCAGCGGCCATAGCGTCAGCCAGCGACGTCTGGCTGCGCGTTGTTGATAAACTACTGACATTGCAGCGTCACCGTCTGTGCAAATTGTTTACCCAACTCCATATCCTCCGGCGGGGCGTCTTCTTTATCCAGCGACTGCGCAAAGCTCAGAGTTTGTTCATTCGGCGTCGGCGTATGTACTGAAATACGGCATTTCTGGCTTATGGCCTGCCCCAGCCTGACGTCGCTGTCTTTGTCATAGCTCATATCAACGTAGTAGGTCGGGTCGAAGGTTGAAAGGGTATATTTTTGACCACTCAGCGGCTGAGCTTCGGCCAGAGGTAGAACGAACGTCAGCACCGCCTGATGTTCCTCACGCTCCATGCCATATTCCGTCGGTCTGTTTTTAAACTTTACCTTTTTCCCGTCGTGCCACACTTCGGTGAAATAGTGCTGCCCGAGAACGTTGGCCATCACTTCCGCCGCCAGTTTCTTCCAGATCTCATCACCAGGTTTGGCATTTCCCGCATCGTAAAGCAGATCCGCCGAGGTAATTTCATCCATCGTCCAGCGCATTTTCAGCGCGACGAACTGGTCATTCTCGCTCACTATCTCAGTTTTCAGATGGATAAAGCTGTGGGGATGCGCGCCTGCGCCAAAGGACAGGACAGCGAGAAACAACGTGATAATGATACGTTTAACGCCTTGCATGAGTTCTCCACGATGAAAATCTACACCGCCACAAATAATGATGCCGGGTTTGGCGAAAGTGTGCTGAGGATACCATTGAACGAAAAAATATTGAGCACCCTTTTCCGGTATCGATTCAGTTCTCAATTTCGATAATTTCTTCTTCAGGAAATTCCCCCCAAACACCTTTTAGGCGTCAAAACTTAAGTCAAATGATAACAAAATGTTAATTGATGGTTTCATTTTAATATTTAATTAACACTTAATTTGAAAACCTGAATGTAAAACTATGCAAATTTAACCAATTGTTAACTATTTTATTTCCATAAATTCACAATAATGGGCATAGATCACATTCGTAAAACTTATGATTCATTCCCTCTTCCATTCATTGTTAACTTCACGCCGTGACATGTCCTGCCCCCTACGAAAGGTACAACTATGAAATTCAAACTCGCATTACTCAGTGCAACCCTGGTTTCTGCATGCATGTTGTCCGGCACGTCCTTTGCGGCGGAAAAATATGAAATTGCTGTGGTTGCCAAAGTCACCGGGATCCCATGGTTTAACCGGATGGAAACCGGCGTAAATGAAGCAGCAAAAAAACTGGATGTGAATGCTTACCAGACCGGGCCTTCAACGCCGGACCCGGCGCAGCAGGTGAAAGTGATTGAGGATCTGATCGCCAAAAACGTTAATGCGATCATCGTGGTGCCGAATGATGCCAAGGTCCTTGAGCCGGTACTGAAAAAAGCGCGCGATAAAGGCATCGTGGTGCTGACGCACGAATCCCCGGATGAGCAAATTGGCCAGTGGGATATCGAAACCATCGACAGTGAAAAATACGCCCAGGCCAACGTCGATGAGTTAGCGAAAAATATGGGCGGCAAAGGCGGATATGCCATCTATGTTGGTTCGCTGACAGTCCCACTACATAACGCGTGGGCGGATTATGCAATTAAGTACCAGAAAGAAAAATATCCGGAAATGTTCGAGGTCACTTCACGTCTGCCGGTCGCGGAAAGCATCGATAAATCCTACGCCACAACGCTGGATCTGATGAAAACCTACCCGCAGATGAAGGGCATTATCGGCTTCGGTTCACTGGGTCCAATCGGTGCGGGTCAGGCTGTGCAGAAAAAACGCGCCAAAGACAAGATCGCCGTCGTCGGGATCGCCATGCCAGCACAGGCGGCGCCTTATCTGATGCGCGGTGATATCAAAAAAGCGCTGCTGTGGGATCCAAAAGACGCGGGCTACGCGCTGGTCACCGTTGCCGATCAGCTGTTGCAGGGCAAAGAAGTGAACGCCGATCTGAGTATCGATGGTTTAGGGAAAGCCGATATCGACACGGAGAAGAAAGTGATCCGCTTTAACAAGATCCTCGAAGTCACCAAAGACAACGCACAATCACTTGGTTTCTAAGGCTTTAGCCAACACCAGGGAACCTTAACGCCGACCGTCTGGTCGGCGCTATCAACCAAACTAACACTCAGCGTCCCCCCGGACGCGCGCAGGGGTATTGTCCATGGCAGACACCACCGCATTTATCACTCTTGAGAATATCAGCAAACAATTCCCGGGCGTGCTGGCGCTGGATAACGTGAATCTGACGCTGAGAAAAGGCGAAGTTCACTGTCTGGCGGGTCAAAACGGCTGTGGTAAAAGTACCATTATTAAAGTGATCTCCGGGGTTTATCATCCGGAAAAAGGCGCGCAGATTTTACTCGACGGAAAACTGTTCCATCATCTGACGCCGCAGCTCTCTTCCCATTATGGCATTCAGGTTATTTATCAGGACCTGTCGTTGTTCCCCAACTTTAGCGTCGCAGAAAATATCGCGGTCAACCGCTATCTGCCGGGTGGCGATATCTGGGTGCGTCGTGGCGCCATGAAACAGCAGGCGCTGGCAGCCATGAAACGTATTGGGGTGAATATCGATCCCGATAAAAAAGTTGAAAAACTCTCAATTGCGGATCGACAGCTGGTCGCCATTTGCCGGGCGATTGCCGCCGATGCGCGTCTGGTGATTATGGACGAGCCCACCGCCTCGCTAACCCGCCAGGAGGTTAATGGCCTGCTGCGGGTAGTTAATGAACTGAAAGCGGCCGGAATTTGCGTCGTGTTTGTCAGCCATCGTCTGGATGAGGTGATGGAAGTGGCTGACCGCATCAGCGTAATGCGCGACGGTAAACTGGTGGGCACATACCCTGCCAGCGAACTCGACAGCCACGAGCTGGCCTTCCTGATGACCGGACAACGCTTCCACTACAGCCCGTTGCCGGAAAGGCCCGCGATTGAGCAAGAGCCGCTGCTTGAGCTGCGCAATCTGAGCCGCAGAGGCAAATACCAAAACATTAATCTGTCGCTGCACGGCGGCGAGATCGTCTCCATTGTTGGTCTGCTGGGTGCCGGGCGCACTGAGCTTTGTCTGAGCCTGTTTGGTATGACGCACCCGGAAAGCGGCGAGATTCGCATTAACGGTCAGCCGGTTACTCTGCGCAATAACCATGACGCCATCCAACACGGGATCGGCTATGTCTCAGAAGATCGCCTGACGCAGGGGCTGATCATGGAGCAGTCGATCTATGACAACACCATCGTCACGGTGTTTGATCAACTGCACACCGGTAGCGGCCTGCTCGATCATCGTAAAGCGCAAAAGCTGGTCGCCGATTTAATCCGCGAACTGAATATCAAAGTGTCCGATCCGCACCTGCCGGTCAAAACCCTTTCCGGCGGTAATGCCCAGCGTATCGCCATTGCCAAATGGGTGGCGACCAATCCCCGCATCCTGATCCTCGACTCGCCTACCGTCGGCGTGGATATCGCCAACAAAGAGGGTATTTACCAGATAGCCCGCGATTTGGCTGAACAAGGTATGGCGGTGCTGATGATTTGCGATGAAATCCCGGAAGCGTATTACAACAGCCACCGTGTGCTGGTAATGCGTCGCGGCAAGCTGGTGGCGGAATTTAATCCTCATCAATGCCGTGAAGAGGAGATTGCTGAAGTGGTCGAGGTAATCAATGAATAAGATGCATCTCTCCCGTTTAATCGGGCAACATGAGTTCTGGCTGTGCCTGCTGGTTGTAGCCCTTGCCGTTGGGCTGAGCATCAGCACCGACGAGTTCTTGTCTTTGGGGAACCTGACGGATGTGGCCACCAGCTACGCGATTCTCGGCATCCTGGCCTGTGGGCTGTTTGTAGTGCTGATTTCCGGCGGGATCGACATCTCATTTCCGGCGATGACCGCGATAGCCCAGTATGCAATGGCCAGTTGGGTTATCGGTCACGGCGGCAACTTCGCGCTGGCGTTAATCATCGCCATTGCGGTGGGCCTGCTGCTTGGGCTGATCAACGGTTTTCTGGTCTATTGGCTACGCGTTCCGGCAATCATCATTACCATCGCGACGTTGAACGTCTACTACGGTCTGCTGGTTTACGCCACCAAAGGCACCTGGCTGTACGGCTTCCCGGACTGGTTTATGAACGGCATTAACTGGTTCTCGTTCACCGCAGCGGATGGCTACGACTACGGTTTGACCCTGCCCCTGCTGTGCCTGGCGGCGGTGATCATCTTTACCGCCGTGCTGATGAACTATACCCGTCTTGGCCGTCAGGTTTACGCCATGGGCGGCAACCGCGACGCGGCCTCGCGCCTTGGGCTGAATCTGCTGAAGCTGCATTTTTACGTCTATGGCTACATGGGCATTCTGGCAGGCATTGCCGCCGTGGTTCAGGCACAAATCACCCAGTCAGTTGCGCCCAATTCACTGCTCGGCTTTGAGCTGACGGTGCTGGCGGCGGTAGTACTCGGCGGAACCAGCATGAGCGGCGGGCGCGGTACGTTGACCGGAACCCTGCTCGGCGTGGTTCTGCTGGCCTTCTTACAAAATGGCCTGACGCTGCTCAGCGTCTCCTCTTACTGGCACACCGTGTTCAGCGGCGCCATTATCCTGGTCAGCATTAGCGCCACGGCCTGGAACGAAAAACGCAAACTGGCAAGGGAGCTTTGAGATGAAAACAATCGCCAGATTTTTACCCGGTGATGCCATCATTCGTCTGCAATGCGTGATTATTGTGGTCGTCGCCCTGGTCTTCTCGGCCCTGCTCGGCAGCCGTTTCTTTAGCGTCGCTAACTTCCAGTCGATTGGCTCACAGCTACCAATCCTCGGCATGCTGGCCCTCGGGATGGGCATGACCATGCTGACCGGCGGCATTAACTTGTCGATTATTGCCGGGGCGAACGCCTGCTCGCTGGTGATGGCGGCGATTATCGTCACCCATCCGGATAACCCGCTGTTTCTGGTGCTGGCGCTGCTGGCAGGCGCTGCCGTGGCGGTGGCTATCGGCACGCTCAACGGTGTGCTGATTGCCTGGGTCGGGGTCTCGCCTATTCTCGCCACGCTCGGCACGATGACGCTTATCTCCGGGCTGAATATTCTGCTTTCCAACGGGACGGTGATTTCCGGTTTCCCGACCGCCATTCAGTACCTTGGTAACGCCACGATTGCCGGTGTTCCGGTGGCGCTACTGCTCTTTTTCCTGGTGGCAATCCTGCTGTGGGTACTGCTGGAACACACCACGCTTGGGCGCAGCCTGTATCTCGTTGGTTCCAATGAACAGGCTACCCGCTACAGCGGCGTGAATACCGTGAGGGTACAAATTTCGGTGTACGTGATTTCTGCCCTGCTCGGCTGGGTCGCCGCCATTTTGATGATGGCGAAATTCAACTCAGCTAAAGCCGGATACGGTGAATCCTACCTGCTGGTCACCATCCTTGCCTCCGTCCTCGGCGGTATCAACCCGGATGGCGGCTTCGGGCGCATTATCGGCCTGGTGCTGGCACTGATTGTGCTGCAAATGCTGGAAAGCGGCCTTAACTTGCTGGGGGTCAGCAGCTATCTGACGATGGCGCTGTGGGGCGCGGTGCTGATCCTCTTTATCGCATTACAGAATCGTAAAGCCTGATTTCAGGAGAAAAAATTATGGCAAGTTACTTTATTGGTGTGGATGTCGGAACCGGAAGCGCCCGTGCTGGCGTGTTTGATCTCAACGGCAGAATGGTCGGTCAGGCCAGTCGGGCCATCGAGATTTACCGCCCGCAGGCCGATTTTGTTGAGCAGTCTTCCGATAACATCTGGCAGGCGGTGTGTAACGCGGTTCGCGATGCGATTAACCAGTCGGATATCAACCCTATCCAGGTGAAAGGTCTGGGCTTTGACGCGACCTGTTCACTGGTGGTGCTGGACAAAGAAGGTAAACCGCTGACCATTAGCCCGTCCGGGCGCAGCGAACAGAACATCATTGTGTGGATGGATCACCGCGCCATTACTCAGGCCGAGCGCATCAACGCCCTGCATCATCGGGTGCTGGACTACGTTGGCGGCATTATCTCCCCGGAAATGCAGACGCCAAAACTGCTATGGCTGAAGCAACATATGCCCAACACCTGGGCCAATGCGGGATACTACTTTGACCTGCCCGATTTCCTGACCTGGCGCGCAACGGGCGATGACACGCGCTCATTGTGTTCGACGGTGTGTAAATGGACCTATATGGGCCATGAAGACAAATGGGATGCCAGCTATTTCCGCCAGATTGGGCTGGAAGATTTGCTGGAGCATGATGCCGCCAAAATTGGTCGCTACGTGAAAACCATGGGCGAACCGCTCGGTCACGGGCTGTCTGCGCGCGCCGCCAGCGAAATGGGGCTGATTCCGGGGACAGCTGTCAGCGTCTCGATCATCGATGCCCACGCCGGTACCCTCGGCACGCTCGGGGCAAGCGGTGTTTCCGGCGAGGTGGCGGATTTTGACCGTCGTATCGCGCTGATTGGCGGCACCTCTACCGGACACATGGCAATTTCCAAAGAGCCACGTTTTATCGGCGGCGTCTGGGGTCCTTACTACTCAGCCGTACTGCCAGAATACTGGCTTAACGAAGGTGGGCAGTCGGCAACCGGGGCGTTAATCGACCACGTTATTCAGTCGCATCCTTGCTACGAAACCCTGCTGGCACAGGCTAAATCTCAGGGGCAAACCATTTACGAAGTGCTGAATGCGCTGTTGCGTAAAATGGCCGGTGAGCCGGAAGATATCGCGTTTTTAACCCGCGACATGCACATCCTGCCCTATTTCCACGGCAACCGCTCGCCGCGCGCTAACCCAACGCTCACGGGCGCAATCACCGGACTGAAGCTGTCACGTACGCCGGAAGATATGGCGCTACAGTACCTTGCGACCATCCAGGCCATTGCGCTGGGAACCCGCCATATCATTGAAACGATGAATCAAAGCGGCTACACCATCGATACGATAATGGCCAGCGGCGGCGGGACGAAAAACCCGATCTTCGTTCAGGAACATGCCAACGCCACCGGCTGCGCCATGCTGCTGCCTGAAGAGAGCGAGGCCATGCTGCTGGGTGGCGCCATGATGGGAACTATCGCCGCGGGCGTATTCGAAACCTTCCCGGAAGCGATGTCGGCGATGAGTCGGATTGGTAAAACGGTTACCCCGCAAACAAATCGCATTAAGCAGTACTACGATCGCAAATATCGGGTATTCCACGAGATGTATCAGGATCATATGAAATATCGCCAGTTGATGCAGGAGGAAGCATGAGTAACTCCTGGTCTCAGGCTACCGGCGTATTTCAGCTCTATAGCGATGCCCTGGCGGGTCTGGGGCAGCATCTGACTGAACCGCTCTGGCAGTCGCTAATGGCGGAGCTGCGCGGTTGCCGGGGCAAAATCGTTGTCACTGGCGTCGGTACCTCCGGCATTGCGGCGCGTAAAGTGGCGCATATGCTTGCGTGCGTGGAACGCCCGGCGATCTACCTCAACGCGACGGACGCGGCGCATGGCGATCTCGGTTTTTTACGCGACAACGACCTGGTGATTATGCTGTCGCGTGGGGGGAATTCGGACGAACTCACCCGGCTGTTGCCCGGGCTGAATGCGCGAAATGTGCCGATTCTGAGCGTGACTGAAAACGCCGATTCAGCCATTGCTAAAGCGTCGAGATTGGTGATTTCCACCGGCGTCCAGCGTGAGGCCGACCCGCTGAACATGTTAGCCACCACCTCTATTTTACTGGTGCTGGCTATCTTTGACGCCGCCTGCGCCTGCCTGATGAGCGAAAGCGGTTACTCAAAGGAGACGCTGTTGTCTGTGCATCCAGGTGGTGATGTGGGATTAACGCTGAGCGGTGGTAAGTAACGCCAGACAACGCTCTTTTTAACCCCCCTATTTGCAGGTGTAATGGCGGTCAGTTAAACATGTAGGGAGAACGTTTTACTCTGAATAAGTTTCCGTTCACCTTATGTGCATCGCTTCTCTGATATCGCTATACACGTGAACGTGCAAGGGAGGCTCACCGCCGCCTCCCTTGCAACCCAGGCTCCCGGCGGGAAAATCGTCGCTACGCGAGTTATTCGTCTTATTCCGTCTGCCTGTCGGGCCGGGGCCGAGCCTGCATCCATGCAGGCAGACCCGGTCAGCCGTCAACGCCTCATCGATTTTCAGCCGGACCGGAGGGTATCGCTTCAACTCTCTGATTTTCAGTTAAATCTGTTTTGCTGTTCAAACATGTTCAAATAAAAATACAGATGGTCAGGCGCGGCTGGTCCGGCTGAAAATTGCCGACGTGTTTCCGTAAGGCTGGGAGAGCCAGCATGGATGCTGGCTCAGGGCGCGCTTTACAGGGACGTTACATCGCGCCCGGCCCGGTAGCCTGGAGGAATAAGCGGAGGGCACCGCGGAGCGGCAATTTTCCCGCCGGGAGCCGGGATTGTTAAGGGTGCGCGATAGCACCCTTAACACGTTCACTGGCGTTCAGTGTACAGAGAAACGATGAACATGAGGTGAACGGAACCCTTTCTCTGCGATAGCATGTTTATACCTCCCTCCGCCAGCATTCCCCCCTCTGGCATTTTTTATATCCCAACTAAAGATAAAACAGTGAAAAAGCGGATTAACGCGCTGCGTTCCACTACCGCTATCTGTTCCGCACGTTAAAAATTCTGTGACGCTCTCCAGCATTCCTGGTGGAAAGCATTCCATTCTCAAAATCTATGAGCAAACTTTAGCTATTCTTATCAAACATACTCACGGGAGATCCTACAGATGATGTCAACGCTTGCCCCACCATCTGTACTTTCCGCTCCCCAGCGCCGTTGCCAGGTGCTGCTGACGCTTTTCCTGCCGGGGCAAATCGCGACTACACAAACCTTCAGCAGCCTCAACGGCGTCGATGATGCCACGGTTCAGGAAGATATTATTGGCGCAGGACTCGAAATCCAGCGCTATCACCGGCTCGCGATAGCCACCGCGCAGAATGGTGGCTATACGATCGAAGGAACCCCGCTAAATCAACGTCTGTGTCTGTTGCAGTGGCTGCGCCGTGGCCTGCGGATTTGCCCTGCCTTTATCGCTCAGCAGTTTACCCCGGCGTTAAAAGCAGAACTTAAACAAAGGGGGATCGCACGTACGCTGTATGACGACACCAATCTGCATGCGCTCATTAATCTGTGTTCCCGGCGCTTGCAGAAACCGTTTGAGTGTCGTGACATCCAGTTCCTGCGTCTGTATTTACAGTATTGCCTGCTACAGCACCACGCGGGGATCACCCCGGAGTTTAACCCACTCCAGCAACGCTGGGCGCAATCCTGCGCGGAATATCCGCTCGCAGAGGAAATTGGCCGTCACTGGCAGCGCCACGTCATGCAGAGTGCACCACTGGGCGAATCGCTGTTTATGGCGTTGCTGTTCTCAATGCTTCGTATCCCCGACCCGATTCGCGATAATCACAATCAGGATCGCCGCCTGCGTCTTGCTATTGCGCGGCTGGTGCTACGTTTTCGCGAGTATGGCAATGTGCGCTTCAGCGATGAGCAAGGGCTAAATGACCAGTTGTATATCCACCTGGCTCAGGCACTGAACCGCAGCGTGTTTGCCATCGGCATTGATAACACGCTGCCGGAGGAGTTCAGCCGCCTTTATCCCCGGCTGGTTCGTACTACCCGCGAGGCGATTCACGGCTTCGAGGCCGAATACGATGTGCAATTTTCCGAAGAAGAGATCGGGCTGGTGGCCGTTATTTTCGGCGCCTGGCTGATGCAGGAGAAGGATTTACACGAAAAGCAGATAATCCTGCTGACCGGTAGTAATGAACAACTTGAAGTGCAAATAGAGCAACAGCTACGCGAACTGACGCTGCTGCCGCTCAACGTAAAACATATGCCGATGCAGGACTTTCAAAAAGAGGGTGCTCCGCGCGGTGTAACGCTGATTATTACGCCGTACACCACGCCACTACCGCTATTTTCACCCCCGTTGATTCATGCGGATCTGGCGCTTACGCCGCATCAGCAGCAGCAGATCCGCAAAATTCTCGAATCATAACGTTGCAGGCTGCGCGACCACCTTCGGGCGCAGAACGATTGCCGGGAGCGCCACCAGCGCCATCACCCAGAACACGCCGCTGCCCAGATTCTGGTACAGATAGCCCGCGAATACGGTCATGATGGCGATACTGCCGCCCATCGCTATCGCGGAATACACCGCCTGCAAACGAATAACTTCGCTCCCCTGGCGTGCCGCGATATAACGCATTGCCGCCAGGTGGCAGACGGTAAAGGTTCCGCAATGGAGGATTTGCACCACGATCAGCCACGGCAGCTCGGTGCTCCAGCCCATCAATCCCCAACGCGCCACCCCGCAAACGGCGGAAAGCAGCAGCAGATCGCGGGCGCTAAAGCGACGGAACAGCTTGTGACTAAGCGCGAAAATAATCACCTCCGCCACCACACCTAGTGACCATAAATAGCCCACCGCCGAAGCGGAATATCCAGCAGACTGCCAATAGATGGCGCTGAAACCATAATACGCAGCATGCGCCCCCTGTAGCAGACTCACGCAAGCAAGAAAACGCCAGCTCTGGGTTATCAGCGCGCGCCAGGCGGGCCATCCCGCACTCTCCTGCTGACGGTTTTCACCCGCTGGCTGCACGCTCGGGCGAATCATCATGCCCAGCAGCATCGAGGCGACGCCAAGCGATAGCAGGACCAGGATCACCCGATAGTCAAACAGGCTCACCAGTTTGCCGGTTAACGCGGAGCCGATCACAAAAGCCACGGATCCCCATAGTCGTACCCGACCGTAATCCATGGTGATTTGTTTCTGCCAGGTGTTGGCCAGCGCGTCGGTCAGCGGTACCAGCGGTGAGAAAAAAAGGTTAAAGCCGATCATCACCACCATCAGCCACGCCACGTTGGTTCCCGCCCAGAAGGCCAGCGCAAACACCAGCGTCAACAGAGCCAGAATACGTAACGCTGAGATCAGCCGGGAGGGATCGCTCACACGCGGCGCAATCAGCAAACTACCGAGAAAACGGGCAATCAGCCCCGCGCCCAGCAGTAAACCGATGGTTTCCGGCGTCAGCCCTAACCCTTCGAGCCAGACGCTCCAGAAAGGCAGAAAGATACCGTAGCTAAAGAAATAGGTGAAATAACCGAGCGCCAGCCAGCGCGTGGAATGCAAAGCCATGGGTCCTCCTGTTTTGGAAGCCCTAGTCTAATGACTCAAACCACATTCTGAAGAGTACTACCGTTCACATTTACGAAATAATTGTGACAAACATCACCTTTAACCAACACGATTGGTCATCCGCATCCGCAATCGTTTACATCTGTATGATTTTACAGCAGAGAACATGCTGGGATGAATAAACAGTAATGCAAGTAATTGAATGGATTTTGCGAAAAATACTCAGATGAATAACAAAAGCCTTAATATCATCGCAAGTATATCACTTAACAGCCAATATTCGTGATTACAATATTTTGACTCCCCACCAATTTAAAATTATTTAAATGTAATAGCAGTTAGCTCGTTCATTTTTAATAAATATAATCTGAAAATCTCGCTTATTAATATGACTGCCAGCGCATATCGAATACCATTGCCCAGCAATTAATTTTGCTCTTTGTCTTTTCATTAATTTAATTGCTAACAGGTTTATCAAATAAGAGGGACTTTAATGAACAAAATTGCAAAATCTATAGCGGTTAGCTTGCTGGCGCTTTCTGCGGGAAGCGCATGGGCGACGGACGGTAAAATTGAATTTACGGGTGAAATTCTAACCAGCACCTGTGAATTCGCCGATGGTGACGTCATCAACGTGGAACTGGGTCATTACGCCGCCGCGCAGTTTAAAACTGTCGGTGATACCAGCCCGGCGATTCCGGTTAATATTCCGTTGGAAAACTGCCCAGCCACCCCGTGGGAGCACGTTGATGGCACAACGGACAACTCGTTCCAACTGTGGCTGGAAACGCGCGCTGGCGGCACCGTAGCCGATCACGACGATCTGGTCGCCGTTAGCAGCATGGATACCGCCGCAACCGGCGTGGGCATCCGTATCGCAAGAGCCAGCGACAACGCAACGATGGTCCTGAATAAGCTGCCCGCGGCTGATTCAAAAATCAGCTTTGCCCCGGAAGCCGATGGCACCACTATCGTAGGGCTACAAGCCTATTACGTCTCCACTGTAGATTCTAAAGAGATCTCCCCAGGCGAAGCCAACGCCAGCGTTGACGTCACCATCGACTACCGCTAATCCCGTATACCGTCTCTTTCCATCCCTTCTTCCCGCTGAGATGGAAAGAGACGTTTTTTGACATCAGGTTAAGGATTACAGCGATGAAAAAAAACACCGCGCTCGCTTTGGCATTGGTGCTGGGCAGTTGGGTCAGCCAAAGCCTCGCTGGCGGTATTGTGCTACAGAGAACCCGTGTCATCTACGATGCCGGGAAAAAAGAGGCCGCGCTGCCGGTGGCTAACCGCAGTGAAGGTCTGCCTTATTTATTGCAGTCGTGGGTCGACAATGCACAGGGAACCGCACGAGGCCCCTTTATTATTACGCCGCCGCTTTTTCGCCTCGATGCTGATAACAATTCATCATTACGAATTATAAAATCATCTGAAAACATTGCTAACGATAAAGAATCGTTGTTCTTTATTAATGTGCGCGCTATTCCTGCCAAAAACCAAACCACCGATGCGAATAATAATACGCTAACGCTGGTATTTAAAACACGAATAAAACTATTTTATCGCCCGACAAATTTAGTCGGCAAGCCTTACGACGCTTATAAATCTCTTGAATATAAATATAGCAATAATGAGTTAGATATATATAACCCATCGGCTTATCACGTCGTATTCGCCGGTCTTGCGCTAAATAGCTGCGCCTAATACCGCTACACTTTTGCCTGACCATGTTTTCCTCCGGGGAATGGGCTGGCGGTTTCCATAAAATGGCGGACCTTTTTCAGTAACTGCCACATTGAGCGGCACTGATGATTACGGGTTATCGTGTCATGAAGTGCCTGCCATAGCCGTTCCACATGATTCACCCACGGCGAGTAAACCGGCTGGTAAATTACCCTGAACTTGGGATTTGCTTTCAACCAGCGCTGTGTTTCGCGGCTTTTATGGATAATGTAGTTATCAACGATCAGCGTGATTGTTTTCGCCCGCCGGTAAGTGGCTTTCAGGTGCTTCAGCAGAGCGATAAACAGCGCTGAACTTTTGCTGTTGCCGCCCACGTAGCTGACTTTACCCGTGCCACTGTGCAGTGCGCCGGCCAAATAGTATTTTTCGTTCTGCCCCGGCGTCACTACCCGTTTCTGCTGTCCGCGCAACTGCCAGTCCGCACCGATTTTAGGATTAAGGTGGATATCCACTTCATCTTCATAAAATACCGGATGCTCTGCGCTGCATTCATCCAGCGCTTTGTGGATTACCGCCATCTTTTCATCTTTATGTGGGTCACGGATACGCAGAGTTGGCGCGGCCCTGCGCCATACAAGCCCCGCAGATGGCAACCAGCGGCGAACGGTTCCTGCATGTAACTGGCAACCGGTTATCTCATTGATTTTTATTGCCAGTAATTCGGTGCTCCAGCGTGAACGTTGATAACCAAAATCGCCGGGAGAATGCTTTATCAGCTCACGTAACAGGGTGCAGATATGTTCAAAAGGCCAGCGTCGGGAGCGCCCTGCGGGTAAGGATTTCAGGCCTTCAATACCTGAGTGCGTAAACCAGTTAATCCAGCGACCAACGGATGAACGGGCACAACAGAGAGTTCTGGCAACATCGCTGACCCGTTCACCCCGATGAAGCATCAGCATGGCCGTGAGTCTGCGGGCATGATTTTTATCACGCGTTTTATGAATAGCTTTCTGCATCAGGCGTCGTTCGCCACGGGGTATTGGTACTATGATCGGCATCGCTCAGTCCGGTTGGTGATTTTGGTTGGTTTGGCGATTGATCAGATCGCACAATCCGGGCTGAGTTCCCTTTCAGTGATCTACTATTCCGCGCAGCTATTTAG
>NZ_JAOWHJ010000035.1:0-43497 GCF_030332695.1 Citrobacter sp. Cpo089
AACTGCACCCAAAAAGTTGGACACCCAACGAAGTAAGGTGCAGTTTTTTATGAGCAAGTATTCTCTCAGCTTCAAGCTTGAGGTTGTGCAGCACTATCTTTCCGGGCTGGAAGGACAGGAGGCGACTGCAAAACGTTTTGGTATCGATCACAGTGCCGTTCGTAAATGGTCTGCCGCCTGGAAGCTCCATGGCGAAGCCGGGCTTACAACCCGGCATTTCACCTATTCTCCTGCTTTTAAAGAGTCCGTTATCCTGCATATGCGTGAACACCAGCTGTCTGTTCGCGAAGTCTGTGCAAAATTCACTATCCCTGCCTTTTCCACTGTTAGTCAGTGGGAACGACTGTATGATGAAGGGGGATTAGAAGCCCTTACAGACAGTCGACGCAGGAAAAAAACGATGCCAGAACGCCCTGAGAATCACCCCGTCCCTCCTTTGCAGACCCCCCTTGCTCCGGATGAACGTGAGGAACTTGAACAACTGCGTGCTGAAGTGGCATATCTAAAAAAGCTGCAGGCCTTACTCAGGGAAAGAAGCACGTCAGGACGCGGGATAAAGCGCAGGTCGTGAATGAGTTAAGGCTGAAGTTCCCTCTTGCACGCTTGTTAAAAGCTGCAGGACTGGCAAGAAGCACGTTCTACTGGCAACTGGCCAACGGTAAAAAACCAGACAAATATGCCGATGATAAGCAGCATATTTTAACGCTGTTCCATAAACATAAAGGACGGTATGGATACAGGCGAATCACGCTGGCTGGCCGCCGGGAAGGAAGCTTACTGAACCATAAAACGGTTCAGAGGTTAATGAAGGTGTTAGATTTAACCTGTTGTATCAGAAGGAAGAAATATAACTCTTACAAAGGCCGGCATGGGAAAGTTGCGGGTAATGTACTGAACCGGCAGTTCAGTGTGGATAAACCCAACCAGAAGTGGGTAACAGATGTCACGGAATTTAAAATAAGCGGAGAAAAGCTGTATCTGTCCCCGGTTCTGGATCTGTATAACGGAGAAATAGTAGCGTATCAGATGGAGTCCCGTCCTCTTCTGTCGATGGTGGATAACATGCTGTCGAAGGCTATATCTGTACTGGGCAAAAACGAATACCCGCTGCTCCACTCAGATCAGGGCTGGCAATATCAGATGGCGCATTATCAGAACCGGCTAAAGGAGGCGGGTCTAAAACAGAGCATGTCAAGAAAGGGAAACTGTCATGACAATGCAGTGATGGAGAGCTTCTTCGGCACACTGAAATCTGAGTGTTTTTACCTCACGGAACACAAGAATATCAGCGAGTTGCGCATGGCTATCGATGACTACATCCACTATTACAACCATGAAAGAATAAAACAGAAACTGAAAGGCCTGAGTCCGGTAGAGTACCGAACCCAGGCCCAGATAACCGCTTAAAATAAACTGTCCAACATTATGGGGTCAGTTCATGTTGGCTCCGGTTTTTATTAGGCGATATCGTAGAGAGTTAGTACGTAATGCCTGATGGCGCTACGCTTATCAGGCCTACAAATACACGCAGGCCTTTCTTCGCGTTACTTAACGAACTCTTCGCCCAGAGTAATATCTTTTTTCAGCGTATCCAACATGCCTTCCAGCGAGCTTTGTTCAAACGCGCTCAGCTTGCCGATAGACTGACGCTCTTCTACGCCGTTTTTACCCAGCAGCAGCGGCTGAGAGAAGAAACGAGCATACTGGCCGTCGCCTTCAACGTAAGCACATTCAACCACACCTTTTTCGCCGCTCAATGCGCGAACCAGGGACAGGCCGAAACGTGCAGCAGCCTGACCCATAGACAGGGTTGCAGAACCGCCACCAGCTTTGGCTTCCACAACTTCAGTACCCGCATTCTGGATACGTTTAGTCAGGTCAGCGGCTTCTTGTTCGGTGAAGCTTACGCCAGGAATTTGTGACAGCAGTGGCAGGATGGTTACGCCAGAGTGGCCGCCAATAACCGGAACTTCAACGTCGCCAGGTTGTTTGCCTTTCAGTTCCGCAACAAAGGTGTTGGAGCGGATGATGTCCAGCGTGGTCACGCCAAACAGTTTGTTCTTATCGTATACGCCTGCTTTTTTCAGCACTTCTGCAGCGATAGCAACGGTAGTATTCACCGGGTTGGTGATGATACCGATACACGCTTTCGGGCAGGTTTTAGCAACTTGCTGGACCAGGTTCTTCACGATACCGGCGTTGACGTTGAACAGGTCGGAACGATCCATACCCGGTTTACGTGCGACGCCCGCAGAGATCAGTACCACATCAGCACCTTCCAGTGCAGGGGTAGCGTCTTCGCCGCTGAAGCCTTTGATTTTCACAGCAGTAGGGATATGGCTCAAATCAACGGCCACACCAGGTGTTACTGGAGCGATGTCGTACAGGGAGAGTTCTGAACCTGAAGGCAGTTGGGTTTTTAACAGTAATGCTAGCGCCTGACCGATACCACCAGCAGCGCCGAGGACTGCAACTTTCATCCTAAACTCCTTATTATATTGATAAGCAAAATGTCTATTGCTCCGCGGCGGCGACCTTAATTCACAAATCCAATGAATACAACAACCACGCGTCAAGAATGCGTAGTCACGCAAATTTGGCTTTTATGCATTTAACTTACGTAAAATAAAACCTAAGTTACGTAATTCAAAACCACCCACACAGTAGAGCAACTTTCCAACAGGTGCTGACAATATACCCTACCCACCTCTCAAAACAACATCAATTTGATAACATTTAATTTACTTTTAACCTTATTTGCGAGCCGTGACACAGGCATGTTTCTTGATAACGAAATTTGATAAAATTCCGCTCTTTCATAACATTATTTCAGCCTTGAACAAGGCAGACTGTTTGCATAAAAATTCATCTGTATGCACAATAATGTTGTTTCTACCGCCATATTACGGGTGACTTATGCGAAGCTCGGCAAAACAAGAAGAATTAGTAAAGGCGTTTAAAGCGCTGCTTAAAGAAGAAAAGTTCAGCTCTCAAGGCGAAATCGTCCTCGCGTTGCAGGATCAGGGCTTTGATAATATCAATCAGTCCAAGGTTTCACGCATGCTGACCAAATTTGGCGCCGTGCGTACCCGCAATGCGAAAATGGAAATGGTGTACTGCCTTCCGGCTGAGCTGGGCGTACCCACGACCTCCAGTCCGCTGAAAAATCTGGTGCTGGATATCGACTATAACGATGCGGTTGTGGTTATTCATACCAGCCCCGGCGCTGCTCAGTTGATTGCACGTCTGCTGGACTCATTGGGGAAAGCGGAAGGTATCCTGGGTACGATTGCCGGTGACGATACCATCTTCACCACCCCAGCTAAGGGTTTTACGGTAAAAGATCT
Source organism: Citrobacter sp. Cpo089 (assembly GCF_030332695.1). NCBI lineage: Bacteria > Pseudomonadati > Pseudomonadota > Gammaproteobacteria > Enterobacterales > Enterobacteriaceae > Citrobacter > Citrobacter sp. Cpo089. The sequence goes on from NZ_JAOWHJ010000035.1 coordinate 3,348, forward strand.
GTACGAAGCCATTCTGGAACTGTTCGAACAAGAACTGTAATACCGCCTCCCCGCCGCCTCGCGGCGGGGGAAAACACTCTCTTTTCATCCCCCTCCTTCTCTTTTCCACTGCTATTGATTTAACAAATGGTGCGTTTAACCATCAAAATACATTCACATGGTGAATATGCAGCCTTAAAAACGCACATTTTGCAAAATCAAGTATCTGCATGATTTAATTAAATTTAATTTGTACAAGCTGTTTAAAATGCTCTTTTTAATTCCATTGGGTTATAAGAAATAATTTTCTTAATACTCAAAACCCAATGAAACAATTAGCGTGGTATTAATTTATCGAGTGATTAGTGTATACTTGATTTTGTGATGAGGGTCACGAAACATAGACCCCAATAAAAGAATTCGACGAGGTAAATATCATGAAAATCAAAACTACTATTGCAACCTTAAGCCTTCTTTCTGTTCTCTCCTTCGGTGCAAGCGCCGCGGTTACTCAGGTGAACTCACAAGAAGCACAGAATCTGCAATCCATCGGTAGCGTCTCCGTCTCTCAGATCGGTAGTTCACCAATGGACATGCGCCAGGCCATCGCCGCTAAAGCTGAAAAAGCAGGCGCCAGCAGCTATCGCGTCACCGAACTCCGTGAAGGTGCTCACTGGCACGCTACTGCAGAACTCTACAAATAAACCCTCGTCGTCTAAGTCCGACGACTTGCCCCCGCCTGCCGGGGGCTTTTTTATGTCTTACATTGAGTGACGAACGTTAAAACGCAACTGCCCTTCCAGCTCTTCTTCCGCTTCATCGAACAGTAAAATCAATGCGCCGTATCGCCTGCGTAGTTTGTCAGGCAAATGGACAAATTCAATTTCCAGCGGCAGCGGCAAGACTTCCCCGATCACCACCTCCCACAGAGAATCCAAATCAACCACCTTTTCCCGCGCCAGACCGAACGTGCGCGTGAACTCGCGATAGAAATCGCCCTGATCTTCTATCTCGTCAAAATCAAATGTATAGATGTTCATCTATAACCACCATCCCGACGCCAGCTACTCTACAGACCGCCAATATTCAGGGGTCTCTCGCATTTTCAGGTAAGTATAGCCATAAAAAAACCGACGCTTTTAGCGTCGGTTTTCAACTCTTAATTACTGACCAGCGCATGCTGGTATTTGTGCAGCATCCCGCTGAGTCGTTTTACTGGCTCGGTAACCTGCGGTGGTGCTTGCCAGATAATTAATTTTTCCTGGTAGATATCAAGCTCCTCCAGTAACTGGCTAAAGTAGCGTCGGCGCTTGTCGTCATTTCCTGCTGAAATTACGTGATCGGCAGTTCGACGAAGCTGGCGATGGAATGCGGATAGATCCTCGTTTACCGGTACCGGCGCATCACGCAGGCGCTGGTGCGCGATGATCATCGTCAGCGCCAGGCGAAACTTAGCCAGATCGCCGGGAAACTTGTTCATCAGCAAAAAAAGCTGCTGATAAAGTGCCGGAAGATGATTTTCTTTACGACGGACTACGTTGGTGGTCATCGCTGAAACCGCCGCCGAGACAAACTGGTTGAGCAACACGCGGCCCGTTCTGTCACGAGAGTTATCACGCACCAGCAGAATGACGATAAACGCCAACACGCAGCCAACAATTTGCCCCAACGCACTGTCAAGGAACTGGCTAAAGTGAAAGGTCATCGGGTTATCCAGCACAATGATATTAATAGTGCTGGCCAGCGCCCCCATCGATCCCAGCCGTCGTTTCTGTACCTCAATCCCCAGAAAGAATCCCAGCACCGCCAGGCTCAGGCACAGTAGGAACATACTTTGTTGCGTATTGGGGATAATCACCAGGAAATAGAGCGCTCCGAGCGGTAACGCTGCCAACGTCCCATAGATAAAATCTATCGCCACCATGCGAGGATTTGGCAAACGCATTGCCAGCGAGGTGACGACCGCAATCATCACCATTGCGCCGCTGCCGGAGGTCCATCCGGTCCACAACCAGAATAAGGTTCCCAGCACACAAGAAAGCGTGGTACGCCAGAAGTTAACCATCGCATGATGACGCTCGGCAGACTCCACTTTCACCACCGGCTCACCTTGCAGGATCTCTTCTTCCGTAGCGCTAATCTTGGTATTACTCACCACACCACGTTTGAGCAGCAGGTAGCGCGTCGCAGCCCCCGCCCAGCTGTATATGGTGACCGGCGTTTCGCGCTCGCCAGTCCAGGCAATCACCCGACGCATCCGCTTCAGCTGTTTATGGACATCCTGCGCCGTTTCAACCGACGTATCGAACAACTCGCGGAAAGTATCAGTAATCAGTTCCGGTCGGGTGTTCTGAATAAGATAGGTTTCACAGGACTGCGTGATGAGCGTGAGCGACAGCGTGTTCAATGCTTTAAGCCTGCGGTTAGCACGCCCCCAGCGTGAAGACTCCATATTCAGGTTACTGCGCATACCTTCCAGCGCTGCCGTACGACGGACTAAATCGCCCCAGGCTTTATCCACAACCTCGCTGTCGCCGTGCTTAATGCACAACTGCATCAGTTGATATTGCGCCACCAGCAGGCTGTCCAGCTCAACATCAATCTCTTGTTTTATCGAACGGGGAGAGAAAAGCAGATCGGCCACAATGGCACAGACAATCCCCATCACAATTTCACTGCAACGTTCGAGCGCAAATTGTGGCGTCAGCAGCGGTTCAGCCTGAATGGTAATGACGATGATCAGCGCTGTATAGCCCGAAAGCCCCCAGGCATAGGAGTTCTCGATCTTCACCAGTGACGAGATCCAGGTACAAAAACCGGCCCAGATACAGCACACCAGTATCATCAATAACGGAGCGCGGATCATACTGATGATAATGATCAGTCCGGCAATACAACCGATAAATGTCCCGACAATACGCAGCATGCCGCGATAGCGAATAGCCCCTGAATAGGGTTCCCCACCCGCAGCAAAGGCCGGGCCTGCCGCCACAATAGCTGCAGTCAGCACCGCCCAACGCGGAGTCTCAAGTTGGAAGTGAAAACCAACGAACAGCGCCAGTACAATCGCGCATGCCAGTTTTACCGCAAAGCGGATATGCTGGTTGGCAATGGAGAAAATACCCATCGCGATTAACCAAACTCACGCAGGCGGTGCGCCATTTTACGGAAGAAGGACTCCTGGCTTGCATCACGGTCCTGCTTACCGGTAATGACAACGGTAGCCGTCGTCCCGGCAGGCCACAGAGTTCCCTGCTGCTCATCAAGGCGGATTCGCACCGGTACACGCTGCGCCAGGCGCACCCATTCCAGATTTGAATCAATGGTCGCCATACCTTTTGCATCCTGCGTACTGCTGGCATTTGTTACCCCCGCCGCCACGCTATCAACGGTGCCTTTTAAGACATTATTACTGCCAAGCGGGGTGATCTCAGCACGATATCCAGGGCGAACGCCTTCTAGTTTGGTTTCTTCCATATAAGCCAGCACATAGAAAGAATGCTGTTTGACCAGTGCCACCGCTGTGGAACCACGCGTAATAAATTCGCCGCTATAAACGTTCAGGTTAGTGACCCAACCGTCTGCTGGTGCGCGAATGACGGTACGTTCCAGATCTAATTTTGCCAGGTCGCGGGTCGCTTGTGCTTTCGCAAGCTGGTGTAATACGGTTTGCAGGACGTTGTTTGACTGGTCAATCTCTTCACGAGACATGGCCTGCACGCCCAGGCGGTTACGACGACCAGCTTCCTGGCGTTTTTCCTGGGCCAGAACCTGATAATAAGAAACATCAGCTTCGGCCTGCTCAAGGGCTTTCTTGTAGCGTGGCTGATCGATGGTGAACAGAATCTGATCCTTTTTCACCAGTTGGTTATCATGGACGTTAACGTTGGAAATAAGACCCGCAACATCCGGCGCAATAGCGACAACTTCCGCGCTGAAACGCGCATCACGTGTCCATGGCGACTCGGTGTAATACACCCATGCGCGAAAAATAGCGATGAAGGCCAGAATGACCAGTACGAGAGTCGTGGCCGTACGGGAGAGTTTTTTTGTTAGTGTTTTCACTTCAACCTCAAACGAACAGGCGCGTTATTAAATAGAACAGGCAGCAATACAGCGCGGTGTTAAACAGAGCCGGATGCCAGACAAAATCATAGATGCCGGTTGGAACCAGCATCCGGCGCACCAGCCAGAAAATCGCCAGTGACAAAAGTAATTCGAAAAAAATCGGTGGGAAGGACAAACCAAACACCACGATAACGGGAAACAGACTCATGTTGACCTTGGTAACTTAAGAGAGTGCAGGTGATAGATTTTCTAGCGTATGTCACCGCAGAGAAGGGCAAGGATGAGCCAGGCGAGAGCGACATAGCTGTTATTTGAATAATAATATATTAACGTAACTGTTATGCTGTTATCTATATTATGTGATCTAAATCACTTTTAAGCCAGAGTGAACAATGGAACGATTAAAACGTATGTCGGTGTTCGCCAAAGTCGTCGAACTGGGTTCCTTCACCGCCGCCGCAAGACAGCTACAAATGAGCGTTTCATCGATAAGCCAGACGGTCTCCAAACTGGAAGATGAGCTACAGGTTAAGCTGCTAAACCGCAGTACACGCAGCATTGGGCTGACCGAAGCCGGTAAAATCTACTACCAGGGCTGCCGGAGAATGCTGCACGAAGCGCAGGATGTTCACGAGCAGCTTTATGCCTTTAACAACACGCCCATCGGCACGCTGCGCATTGGTTGTTCTTCAACCATGGCACAAAATGTCCTCGCCGGATTGACCGCGACAATGCTGAAGGAATACCCCGGTCTGACGGTAAATCTGGTAACAGGCATCCCGGCACCGGATTTAATCGCCGATGGTCTGGACGTGGTTATCCGCGTCGGTGCGTTGCAGGACTCCAGTCTGTTCTCGCGTCGCCTGGGCGCCATGCCGATGGTAGTCTGCGCGGCTAAAAGCTATCTCGCACAGTTTGGTGCCCCGGAGAAACCCGCCGATCTCAGCAACCACTCGTGGCTGGAATACAGCGTGCGCCCGGATAATGAATTCGAGCTTATCGCTCCGGAAGGAATTTCCACCCGTCTGATACCAGAGGGGCGTTTTGTGACTAACGATCCGATGACATTGGTGCGCTGGCTGGCTGCGGGTGCGGGCATTGCCTATGTGCCGCTGATGTGGGTGATCAATGAGATCAATCGTGGCGAAGTGGAGATCCTCCTTCCCCGCTACCAGTCGGATCCGCGTCCGGTCTATGCGCTGTATACCGAAAAAGACAAATTGCCGCTCAAGGTCCAGGTAGTGATTAACTATCTGACGGATTATTTTGTCGATGTGGCGCAGCTTTTTCAGGGGATGTACGGCCGGGGAAAAGAGAAATAAAAAGAGCATTGGCCGGATAAGGCGTTGACACCGCGTCCGGAAAGATGCCCGATAGCACTAGTGCTTATCGGGCATACATCATGATGTTATGCAGTACCACCTACCGTCAGGTTATCCACCTTCAGCGTCGGCTGGCCCACGCCCACCGGCAAACTCTGCCCTTCTTTACCGCACACACCAACCCCGTTATCCAGCTTCAGGTCGTTACCTACCATTGAAATCTGCTGCATCGCTTCGATACCAGACCCAATCAGCGTCGCGCCTTTCACCGGTTTGGTTACTTTACCGTTTTCAATCAGATACGCTTCAGACGTCGAGAACACGAATTTCCCGGAGGTGATATCCACCTGGCCGCCGCCGAAGTTAGGCGCATAAATACCGTATTCAACGGATTCGATGATTTCCTGCGGCGTGGATTTCCCAGGCAGCATGTAGGTGTTGGTCATACGTGGCATCGGCAGGTGCGCGTAAGATTCACGGCGACCGTTACCCGTTGGCGCAACGCCCATCAGGCGCGCGTTCAGTTTGTCCTGCATGTAGCCTTTCAGAATACCGTTTTCGATCAGCACGTTGTACTGACCCGGAGTGCCTTCATCATCAATAGCCACAGAGCCACGACGGTCCGCCATTGTGCCATCATCCACAACGGTACACAGTTCCGACGCCACCAGCTCACCCATGTGACCGCTGAATACCGAGGTACCACGACGGTTAAAGTCGCCTTCCAGACCATGACCTACCGCTTCATGCAACAGAACGCCAGGCCAGCCAGCGCCGAGTACTACCGGCAGCGTACCAGCAGGCGCTGCTACTGCGGACAGATTAACCAACGCCATGCGTACGGCCTCTTTCGCCCACGCGTCAGCACGGACTTCACCATCGAGGTCGCCCAGGAAATAGTCATAGCCAAAACGACCGCCACCACCGCTGGCACCGCGCTCGCGCTTACCATCTTCTTCCACCTGTACGCTTACGGACAGGCGTACCAGCGGACGAACGTCAGCGGCCAACGTACCGTCGGTCGCGGCTACCAGGATCAGTTCATAAACACCGGTCAGGCTGGCGGTTACTTCCTGGACGCGTTTGTCGGCGGCACGGGCCACGCTATCAACGCGACGCAGAATATCCAGTTTCTCTTCGCGGCTCATGCTCTGTAACGGATCAACCGAGGTGTAAAGCGCCTGATGCTCAACCGCTCCCAGCGTTTTTACTTTGCCGTCACCGCTGTCACGCACGATAGTACGGGCAGCATGAGCACTTTGCTCCAGCGCCAGCAGGCTAATCTGGTCTGCATAGGCAAACCCTGTTTTTTCGCCGCTGATGGCGCGCACGCCAACACCCTGATCGATATTGTAAGAACCGTCTTTAATGATGCGGTCTTCTAAAACCCAGGATTCGTGATAGCTCGACTGAAAATAGAGATCGCCGTAGTCAAGACGGCGTTCGGCCAGTTGGCCCAGAATGGCAAACAGATCCTGATGTTTCAGGCCATTCGCCGCTAGCAATTGTTCACTTACCAGGTTCAGACTCATCGTTTTGGTACTCATTAGTTTCTGTTGTAGGCCTGATAAGACGCGCCAGCGTCGCCATCAGGCACTTCAATGCCGGATGGCGGCGTGAACGCCTTTTCCGGCCTACGGACTGCGGTAGAAGATCACTGTACTGAGATTGGGGCAATTACTCGCCCCCGTCAAATCATTGCTGGCTTTCTTTGCGCGGCTGGCGCAGAACTTCGTTAATCTGCGGCTTATCGACCGGACCGGTGATGCGATAGCGCAGAATCGAAACTTTGCTCCACAATGGTCCCAGAACCTTACTGGCAGCAAACACCGCCGCGCCGACAATCGGATTGACAGCAAACGCAGCGGCAACCCCTACGGTGGCAGAAATTTCAGGCGCGACAATGGCTTCCATATCCAGCTCCCGACGGACCAGGTTCACTGAGCCTTTCATCGCAATGTCTGCCTCCAGACCGTCCACCAGCGTGTCGTCGGTATGCATCACGCCATCTTTGATCCACGCCGTACTGCGAATCGAGTCGAAATAGAAACCTTCACTGAAGGTATCGCTAAAATCAAAACGCAGTTTACGTAGCAACGCATCAAAGCTCAGCAGTCGCAATAGTTGCCCCGCATGTCCGGTGCTGAGTTCAGTAAGCTCACCTTTGCCCAACCGGGTACGCAAAATCCCATTCAGCGAAGCTTCATCCGGATCCCATGGCGGGTTACGCCAGTGCAGGTCATACTCCACGTTGAACGAAGAGTTACGAATCGGGGTCGATACGCCAAAGAAACTGGCAGCGGAGTCAATTTTATTACCGCTCAGTTTACCCTTCAGTGACGTTCGTTCTTTGCCCGGCGCATTCACCCACACGCCATCGGTGGTCAGTCTGGCAAATCCCGTATCCAACAGACCGTTGCTCAGCGTTAGCGTGTCGCCTTTAATTGCTACATCGGCGTCAATACGCCCATATTTCTGTCCCCACATCCAGCACTCGGCACAGCGTAACTGAAGGTCCGGCCAGCCGCGGAAGCTGAAGTTGTCCACGGCGGAAAACGGCGAGGCTGGTGTGTTGCCCGGTGACGCTTTCGCCGCGCTGGGGTTGTAATAAAGATACTTAATATTGGCCAACCATGGCGCATTATTGCGCATCGCCAGCGTGGCGTTAATTTCACGACCCTGCGCCTGTACGATAGAGCCATTGCTCGCAGGCTCAGACACAATACTCAAATTATTCCACTGCTGACCGCCCAGGGATAACGATGGCGTACGCACGGTGATGCGTTGTGGGAAGTTGGCATTAGTGCCAACGTTATCCGCTGCGCCTTTTTGGAACAATGCCAGCCATTGCGCGCCATCCATAGGGGGAAGATTAAGCTCAATGCCTTGCTGATCGGGTAACGCGGGCACAGTGCGGCTTTCCGACGTCCAGATAGCGCGGTCAAGCGTCAGTTTCTGATTCAGCAACCAGCGGCTGTTAAAGTGGTTCTTACTGCCAGCATTACCGGTCAGTTCAAAGCTGCGCAGATTGCCGTTAGCCTTAACGTTTACCGGCAACGCCTCACCGGCCGCTTTATTCAGCGGAGCAGGTAAGTGACTACTTACATTCTTCAGGTCACCCTTTAGCTCAATGTCGTAGGTCGGCCCGGCATGATACGGAAGATCGATACCCACCTTGCCATTCCACGCCATGCTGCCACGTAACGCATCGTTGACCTGCGCCGGTAAAATCCCCATGCGGGTTGGTTGCCAGTCGCCTTGCAGGTTCACGGCTACCTGATAGGCTTTCGCCCCTTCGGTGGTGGAGAAGTCGACGTTCAGCGGCTGATTAAACCAGTTCGCCGTCATCGGCTCGCTCTTCAGATCGCCGTTGATAAAGCTGAATTTACCATTCAAATTCTTCATCGTGCTGTCGAGCGGTTTAATAAACAGACTGTTATTACGCAGGTTGACGTCGCCTTTGGCAGTAACCAGCGAGCCGTCTAGCGGAATATCAAGATGTAAGCTAGCATTCACATCACCGTCAATTTGCAACTGTTCCAGCGTGGCGCCGAGAGAATCCTTCAATGGTGTCTCATCAAAATAAGGTCCAACCGCCTTGCCTGGCCCGTTGATATCGGCATCAATCAGCAGCTTTTCTTTTGCATAGTCGGGAATATTAGCCGTCAGGTTACTGGCCTTCACGCCGCCCAGATTGACGCTATCCGTCTTCATCCACAGGCCATCGTTAATGAAGTTTAGTTCGATATTAAGATCGGTTAGCGCAGGCCAGTCGGGCTGGAAAGCAAATTTCGCATTGCGTAGCGGCACCAGGACCTGAAACTGCCCTTCGTTGTGCAGATACGGGAACAGATTCGGGTTACCGCCATACACCAGCGTGGCGTTATCCGCCTCGCCGCCCTGAATAGCGCCGCTGAGGTAGTCAACCAGCTCTTTGCCCATCAGGTTTTCCGGGAAGTAGCGCCAGGCCTGAGAGCCATCGTCGGTGCTGATGCCTGCCAGAATGCCCAACCATGGATCATCATCAGCCGGTTGCAGATAGCGAAAACCACCGCGCGCATGTACCGCTTTCGCTTTAACATCAATGTTGCGCCCGTCTAACTGGAAGCCTTTATCATTCTTCAGCCAGCTTAGCGTCGCCACGCCGTTCTCTATTTCCAGCGGCGCGCGGAAGACGGTTTCATACGGCATTTTTGCTTGTTTCATGGAGGCGGTGAGCGCCCCATTTTCAACGCTTCCCGCAAGCGTACCGGAGAAATGTTCTGCCCCCGGCAGCAGCTTCCACTGTTTCCAGGCCAAATCGGTCCACGAGGACAGGAAGCGGGTTTTTTCTGTCGCCTGTAACGGGATATCCAGCGCAAGCACATCTATTTTGCCGCTGGGTTGCGTGGCCCGCCAGATATCACCCAGCGCAGGCGATAACCTGGACGCCATCGGACGCAGTCCTTCTAACCCGGCCAGTTCCAGATTACTGGCGCGAATGCGTAGCTCATCACTGCGTTTGTTATTCTCGCCACCGACTTCCTGCTCAGGGATCCAGGCCAGCGTTAATGCCCCGCTCGGCCAGGGTTTATCATCCATGGTGATACGGGTATCGGGAATAGAGAATTGCCAGCCCGCTTCTTCACGGCTGATGTGCGCCGTCAGATTATCGACGGAGAGCGTGTGCGTACGATTTTCACCCAGCCAACTTGCCCCGCCTTTTTTTAGCCAGACATCGCCACCAGAAACGACGCCTTTGCTGATCGTCATCCATGCTTCCAGGCTAAAACGCGCGGTTTGTAGCGCGACATTATCCTGCATCCATTTGCCCAGCCATGGTTTGACGTCGATGTCGTCTGCCTGCAGCCAAACTCGACCGTTATTCAACAGCCCTTCGTCATCACGCAGATCCATACGCACCTGCATAATGCCGTGCTGTCCGGTCAGGCTGGAGAGGCTGACCTGACCCTCGGCGCGATGCCGATTTTTACCATTCAACCAGGTAAGCTGGGGGATCGCCAGTTCAGCACGTTGACCTGAGAGGGTTATAAAGCTGATATGGCTGTCGCGTAGATCGAAATGATCAAACTGACGCAGGAAGAGATCGCTGAGATGGCCGGTTTCAATCCCATCTCCGCCTTCGCTGCGCTGGATAGGCGTATTGGTGCGCAACTGCAGTTGCCAGAAGGTGAGATCGCGAAACTGCCAGCGCATGTGCAGCAAACTTTGCCAGACATCCAGCGCCAGCGTGACGCGCTTTACCGAAAATTCTCCCCCATCTTTCAGCTGCGCATGGATATTGCGCGCTTCAAGCGTAGGACCGAAATTTTGCCAGCTGGCAGAAAGCTGACTAGCGGAAACAGGTAGACCTGTGGCGGATTCAATCTTGCCAAGAATGGCCGGACGCCAGCTATCAAGATGAGGTAACGCAAGGCGCAGTCCACTGACCAGCAGCGCTGCGATGACAACGAATGCGGCTCCAGTGAGCAGTAAAATCCCCGGCAATCGCCTCACGCGCCTCTCCTTGTCTACCAAAAAATATGACTCACACCCCTTGAGTGAATATTGCCGGATAACGGCGCTTGCGCCTTATCCGGCCTACATGCGCGGGTGCCACTACACGATTTACATCATGACGACGTCGAACTGCTCCTGGTTATACAGCGGTTCGATTTGTACTTTGACCTGTTTGCCGACAAAGATCTCAACTTCCGCCAGCGCATGTGACTCTTCACCTTTCAGGGTTTCAGCCACTGCCGGAGAGGCATAAACCAGGAAACGATCGGAGTCATATGCATGGTGTACGCGCACGATTTCGCGCATGATTTCATAGCATACGGTTTCCACCGTTTTCACCGTACCACGCCCATGGCAGGTCGGACACTCGTTGCACAGTACATGTTCCACGCTTTCACGTGTGCGTTTGCGCGTCATCTCCACCAGGCCCAGCTGTGAAAAACCGTTAATGCTGGTTTTTACGCGATCCTTGCTCAGAGCCTGCTCCAGGGAGTGCAGCACCCGGCGACGGTGATCTTCATTATTCATGTCGATAAAATCGATAATGATAATACCGCCGAGGTTACGCAGACGCAGCTGACGAGCAATGGCCTGCGTTGCTTCAATATTAGTATTAAAGATAGTGTCGTCGAGATTACGATGCCCAACAAACGCGCCGGTGTTGATATCGACGGTGGTCATCGCTTCGGTTTGATCGATAATCAGATAGCCGCCGGACTTCAGCTCAACTTTGCGTTCCAGCGCGCGCTGGATTTCATTCTCAACGTCAAAGAGATCAAAAATAGGCTGGCGCCCGCTGTAATGTTCCAGCTTGCTGGTCATCTCGGGGATATATTCCGCCGTAAATTCCAGTAACGCCTCATAGGTCAGACGGGAGTCGACGCGGATGCGGTCAAGCTGCGCATCGGCAAAGTCACGCAACACGCGCTGTGCCAGGGCCAATTCACCGTACATCTGGTAGCGCGTTTGCGGGCGCTTTTTACGCTCCATGACTTTCGTCCAGACGCGCTTCAGGTAGGCAGCATCCGAGGCCAGATCCTCTTCACATACGCCTTCCGCCGCCGTGCGAATGATGAAGCCACCCTGCTCATCGCAGTAATCCGCCACCACTTTTTTCAGGCGTTCGCGTTCGGTTTCGCTTTCGATACGTTGGGATACGCCAACGTGCGAAGCACCCGGCATAAAGACGAGATAACGGGAAGGTAGCGTGATGTCCGTCGTCAGGCGTGCGCCTTTAGTTCCCAACGGATCTTTTACCACCTGCACCATCAGATCCTGACCCTGGCGCACCAGTTCAGAAATGTCGCGTACAGTGAACTGTTTTTGTTCTTCACCCGCCACGCATTCGGTGTGCGGCATGATGTCAGAAGCGTGAAGAAATGCGGCTTTATCCAGTCCAATATCTACAAAAGCCGCCTGCATACCCGGAAGTACACGACTTACACGACCTTTGTAGATATTGCCTACGATTCCGCGTCGCGCCTCACGTTCAATATGAATTTCCTGCAGAATACCGCCATCAATGTAAGCCACCCGAGTTTCCGATGGCGTTACGTTTACCAATAATTCAGCCGTCATGTTTATCCCTTTTCTCACGCAGTGCGTTAAAATTGGTCAGCAACTCATACGTTTCTACCAGCGGTAAGCCGACTACGGCGTGATAGCTGCCATTTATCTTCCTGACAAAACAGCCACCCAACCCTTGAATACCGTATGCACCTGCTTTATCCATTGGTTCACCGCTGGCAACATAGCCCGCGATGTCCTCATCGGTTAGTGCTCTGAATGTCACTTCCGTCACTACCAGGCAGTCCAGACTGTGCTGGCGATCGGCCAGTGCCACGGCCGTCATAACTTGATGCGTTTTGCCCGACAGTTTGCGCAGCATTACTGCGGCATGGTCGGCGTCGTGCGGTTTTTCCAACACTTCGCCATTAAGGATAACGATGGTATCCGCACCCAATACCGGCAAATCGCGCTGGGCCAGCGCTACGCCAGCCTGCGCTTTTTCGCGCGCCAGACGGGAAACGTACTGCTGCGCGCTTTCCTGCGGGTGCCGCTGTTCTTCAATCCCTGGGACCAGTCGTTCAAACGTAACACCAAGCTGAGCGAGCAACTCCTGACGACGTGGAGAACCTGAAGCAAGATACAGAGTATTCATATCAACCTTATTGCACCGCAAACTGCTGACGGACTTTACGCATCAGTAAGAATAGCCATGGCCAAAGCACACCATTCACTACACTACTCCAGAACACTTCAGGTCTGAAAGAGACGTTGATCACTAAAAACTCGGCCCAGAAAACAATAATATCCACGACCAGTGATAACAACATGACCACCAGCGCCTGTTGCCAGAGCGCGAGGTTTCGGAATAGCTGGAATTTCAGCGCGACCAGATAAGCAATGATACTCATCGACAATGCGCGCACGCCAAGCGTGGAGCCGCTGATGAGATCCAGTATGGCACCCACCACAAATCCCGTGCCCACATTTACGCGATGCGGCAGCGCCAGGATCCAATACAACAAGATGAGCAGCACCCAGTTTGGCCGGAAAACCAGAATGTCATCCGGCCAGGGCATGACTTGCAGCAACAGTGCAATAAGGAACGAGAGCCAAATCACCCAACGTCCCTGGCTACGATAGCTTGCCACTTACTGTCCTCCCGGCTTACGCGGAGCAGGTTGTGGTGGCGTGGTATCTGCGGGCGCTGGAGCCACGCCTGTTGCAGGTGCTGGCATCGGCGCAGGCGGTCCCATGGTATCTGGTGCAGGCAGAACTTGCGGCATCATTTGCATCAGACGTTCATTAGCAACGCGGTGTACTTCTTCCGGCGTCATCGGGTTTGCGCCATTACGATCGGCACCCCACAACAGCAGCAGATAGCGCAGACGCTGCAGACCCGCAGTCGGGCGAGCCTGAATCACAGTATAAGCGCGCTGAGTGTCCAGCTTAACGGAAGAAACAACAGCAACCGGATAACCTTCAGGGAAACGTCCACCCAGACCCGAGGTGACCAGCACATCGCCAACGCGAATGTCGGTGTTGGCCGGCAGGTGTTCGAGCTGAAGATCGTCGGTGCAACCGTTACCCGCAGCGATTACGCGGATATCATTACGCAGTACCTGAATAGGCAGCGCATGCGTCGCATCGCAAATCAGCAACACGCGGCTGGTCAGTTTAGCCACCGCCACGACCTGGCCTACTACGCCTTTGTCGCTAATAACCGGCTGACCTTCGTAGACGCCGTTAACACTCCCTTTGTCGATCACGACCTGATCGCTGTAAGGGTCATTAACCGTTGAGATGACCTGCGTCACCATCTTTTGTTCGTCCTGACGCAATGGCGATCCCAGCAGCTCACGCAAACGCGCGTTCTCCTGTTTGTATTGCCCCAACATCAGTAGTTCGCTGTTTTTCAGCAGCAGTTCCTGACGCAACGCACGGTTTTCAAGTTCGAGTTGGTCACGCGAAGCCAGCGTTTGCGACACGCCGTCGAGTAATTCACGAGGACCATTTGAGATAAAGTAGAAAGGACTGACGGCGGTATCCATGTACGTTCGGATTTGACTAAACGTACCCAGGCGGCTGTCGGCAATAATAACGCCGAGCGCCACCAGCACCGCCAGAATAAGGCGAATCTGTAGCGACGGGCCACGGCTAAAAATTGGCTTCATAGTCTATGCGTATTCTCGTATCAGAGCGGAAGGGCAACCCGCGGGGGCTACCCAACCTGCATCCGATTACTCTTCGCTGAACAGGTCGCCGCCGTGCATGTCGATCATTTCCAGCGCCTTGCCGCCGCCGCGCGCCACGCAGGTCAGCGGATCTTCAGCAACAACAACTGGAATACCGGTTTCTTCCATTAACAGACGGTCAAGGTTACGCAGCAGCGCACCACCACCGGTCAGCACCATACCGCGTTCGGAGATGTCAGACGCCAGTTCCGGCGGGCACTGTTCCAGTGCAACCATTACTGCGCTCACGATACCGGTCAGCGGTTCCTGCAGGGCTTCCAGAATCTCGTTGGAGTTCAGGGTAAAGCCGCGCGGAACGCCTTCAGCCAGGTTACGACCGCGAACTTCGATTTCGCGCACTTCGTCACCCGGATAAGCGGAACCGATCTCGTGTTTAATACGTTCTGCGGTCGCTTCACCGATCAGGGAACCGTAGTTACGACGAACATAATTAATGATGGCTTCATCGAAGCGGTCGCCGCCAATACGGACAGAAGAGGAGTAAACCACGCCATTCAGGGAGATAACGGCAACTTCAGTGGTACCGCCACCGATATCCACAACCATTGAACCGGTTGCTTCAGAAACTGGCAGACCCGCACCGATCGCGGCCGCCATCGGCTCTTCGATCAGGAAGACTTCACGAGCACCTGCGCCCTGAGCTGATTCACGGATCGCACGGCGTTCAACCTGAGTTGCTCCAACCGGTACACACACCAGTACGCGCGGGCTTGGGCGCATGAAGCTATTGCTGTGCACTTGCTTGATAAAGTGCTGGAGCATTTTTTCAGTCACGAAGAAGTCAGCGATAACGCCGTCTTTCATTGGGCGAATTGCAGCGATATTGCCCGGCGTACGACCCAGCATCTGCTTCGCATCATGACCTACTGCAGCCACGCTTTTCGGCGAACCGGCACGATCCTGACGAATGGCCACAACAGAAGGCTCATTCAATACGATGCCTTGTCCTTTTACATAAATAAGGGTATTCGCGGTACCCAGGTCAATGGACAGGTCATTGGAAAACATGCCACGAAATTTTTTCAACATACTAAGGGATAATCCTGAAAGCTGGGGCGGAAAACAAAATCCGCTTACTTTACCAACCACACGCAGCAGCGACAAGGCGCAAAAATCATCTGCTACGGTGAAAATTAGTGCAGTTCGTTTCCTTTGTTACAAAACCGGCCTGAGTCCATCAGGGCTGAATAAATCAGCAGCACTCCTCGCTTTTGTTTGCAACCTGTCAAAGGTCATTCACCTGCATGTTTGCTGTTACAACCTGGCGAGCAGGCAAGCACACCCCCAGAAGGCACAGCGCGCGTTATTCTACGTGAAAACAAATTAAACGGCAGGTTAAACCGAGTATCTTTGCGAATATTTTTTCACGTTAGTGTCAAGTGGTTGTGATGCGGCAAAAAAATCCCCTTGCCCACCTGCAACTCCGCGTTCTGTCAGCGTATGCCACTCACTACGCGAACGTACGCCCGTGGCGTAAACCTGCGTGGGTGTTCCCGAACAGGCCTCCACCAGGCTTTGAACCAGAAGCTGATTTTCCGTTCGCTTATCAATGTTCCTCACCAGACTTGGATGCAGCTTCAATAACTCAACGTTAAGCTCTTTGATCCAACTGGTGCTCACCAGCGTTAACCCCGCCTGCGTAACGGCAATACGCACGCCCAGCGCATTCATCAATCTGATGACGGGCTGTAACCGGCTGATATGTTGACAGACATCTGCCTCAGCAAGTTCAATAATTATGCGTTTGCGTAATGATTTTTCGCACTGCATCAGCGTATCACGCAGCCAGCGCTGAAAACGTGGACGAATAAGCGATTCAACCGTTGTCTGCATCGCCAGATTTTCCTGCGGCCAGTAGCCCAAAAGCAGGATCAGACGGCTTATCTGCAAACGGTCATATTCTTCTGCCAGACCAAATTGCAGGACCATCGGCATATATTCCGCCGAAATGACCTCTTCGTTGCCATCAAAAATACGGCACATCAACTCCCGATGGTGCACCCGGCCTTCACGCGTTACGGCAGGCTTTTGATAAATTCTCGGCCCGCCCCGGCTAAGCATCTGTTCGATAAGCGTTCGCCAGCGTACGTTGCCCCGACCTTTTTCCGGCAGCGAGTCATCATAGACCGACCAGCTATTTCCGCCCTGCAATACCGAATTCCGGGTGGCGGCTTCAGCATGATCCATCACTTGCTCCGGCGACTGACCGCTGCGGCAAACGCAAATGCCAATATGAACCATATCGGCACGATCGATCATTTTATTAGCCGGAAGTGCATCTACCGCTTTTAATAATTGCCCGGCAATGCTTTCCGCCTCTTTCAACGTGCGGTGTGGCAGCAGGATAGCAAAATCGCTACGGTGGTAGCGCGCCAGCAACGCGCCCGGATATCGCGTCATAAAAGTCGACAACAAATTGATCAGCGTCGAGATTTGTTCTTCTGCGAGGGTGATTCCCCAGCTATCGCGCAGCAGCGTAAAATCCGGCAGGCGCACCATCATCACGACGCCATGCGAGCCTACTTTTTCCTGATCTTCCAGCAGCGTGGCCAGTTGGTTATCAAAGAACAAGCGGTTGCTTAGCCCGGTTTTTGTATCCTGCGCGACATAGGAACGAATCAGCGTATCCAGGCGGCTGCGTTGCTCGCGGGCATTTTGAATTTCAGTCAGCAGCATATCGAGCGCACTGCTGGTACGCGCAGGCCATTCATAGACCGTTCCCCGCACGTTCGGTCCACGCTCGCCGTTCAGAATACGCGTGGAACGAATCTCCAGCAGTTCCTGACCTGAAAGCTGGCGCTGAAGCCAGCGCACAGACAAAAAGAGCATCAGAATAATGAAAGCAATGGCTATCGTGAGCGGTGCGGTGGTCAGTAGCGAATGGAAATAGTTACCCATTGGATCCTGATAAACCAGACGCAATGACATACCCGGATGCTTGACCAACGGTACGGTAATCTCGCGGTAGAGATTGTTCGTCCCTGCCGGTCGGTAGCTGCTGGTGCGTGAGTGGTCATACACCACATTTCCGCCCTGCAACAGTTCGATGCGCACGATATCAACAGAAACCATCAGCTCATCGATTTGCGGGGTTAACGCAACGACATCTCTGGAGACCAGATGCGTATCAATCGCCGTCGCGACCGCATGAACGCGCGTGGTGAACTTATATTGAATAGCGTTGTAGAAACTCAGCGAACAGCCGATCAGAGTCACGAAGATCGTTAACCCAGTAAGCAGCGTGACAAAAGCTGAAAATTTCGTCGTTAATCGCATCCTTGTGTTAACTCCGACAGTTATGAAACAGGCCTGAAAGTAATAAATCGACTCTAAAATGCAAAACTGAAGGCAAAATCCGTCAATTTATACAAACTGTGAGGGCATACTACCAAATCAGGTATATCTGGCAATTTATTGCGCAGAATCGGCATCATGTTTTGATTAGCGAGTATAGTCTTCATTATTAATTTTCCAATCCACTATACGAATTGAGGACAGGTTATGCAGGCTTTGATCTTAGAACAGCAGGACGGAAAAACCCTCGCATCCGTTCAACCCCTCGACGAAAATCAGCTACCGGAAGGCGATGTGACGGTGGATGTCCACTGGTCAAGCCTGAACTATAAAGACGCCCTGGCTATCACCGGCAAGGGAAAAATCATTCGTAATTTTCCGATGATTCCTGGTATCGATTTCGCCGGTACCGTGCGCGCAAGCGAAGATCCCCGTTTTCATGCGGGTCAGGAGGTTTTACTGACCGGTTGGGGCGTGGGTGAAAATCATTGGGGTGGACTGGCAGAACGCGCACGCGTGAAAGGCGACTGGCTGGTTGCGCTGCCAAAAGGGCTGGATGGACGTAAAGCCATGGTCATCGGTACCGCTGGCTTTACCGCCATGCTTTGCGTCATGGCGCTTGAAGATGCAGGAATTCGTCCGCAAGACGGTGAGATTGTCGTCACAGGCGCCAGCGGAGGCGTGGGCAGCACGGCCGTTGCGTTACTGCATAAGCTGGGTTATCAGGTTGCGGCGGTTTCGGGCCGTGAAAGCACCCACGACTACCTGAAAAGCCTGGGCGCAAACCGTATTCTTGGTCGCGATGAGTTTGCCGAGTCTCGTCCGCTGGAAAAACAGCTGTGGGCTGGCGCGGTGGATACCGTTGGCGACAAAGTTCTGGCGAAAGTCCTCGCGCAGATGAACTACGGCGGCTGTGTTGCTGCCTGCGGTCTGGCGGGCGGTTTCGCTCTGCCAACCACGGTGATGCCATTCATTCTGCGTAACGTTCGTTTGCAAGGAGTGGACTCGGTGATGACCCCGCCGGCACGCCGTGCAGAAGCCTGGGCGCGTCTGGTTAAGGATCTGCCGGAATCTTTCTATGCTCAGGCGGCAACGGAAATTACGCTGGCGGATGCGCCGAAGTTCGCCGATGCCATCATCAATAACCAGGTGCAAGGCCGTACGCTGGTGAAGGTGAAGTAACAGACCCTGGCGCAGAAATTTACACTTAATTAACGAAATTTCGCGGCACATCTACAGACTCCCTGCCATATTAACTACGCGTCCCCTGTCAGTTATGACGCGTAAGCCGGGAGTCTGTTATGAAGAAATTACGTCCATTTACAGAAGCCGACGTCACTGACGAGTCGGCTTTTTTTATGCAGCGTCGCCAGGTGCTGAAAGCATTAGGGATCAGCGCAGCCGCGTTGTCTTTACCCCACTCTGCGCAGGCTGACCTTCTGAGTTGGTTTAAGGGTAATGACCGCCCGCCCGCGCCCGCAGGAAAGCCGCTTAATTTCAGCAAGCCCGCCGCCTGGCAAAATTCGCTTCCTTTAACCCCAGCGGATAAAGTTTCTGGCTACAACAACTTCTATGAATTCGGTCTCGACAAAGCGGATCCAGCAGCCAACGCGGGTAGCCTGAAAACCGATCCATGGACATTAAAAATCAGTGGTGAGGTCGCCAAACCACTCACTCTCGATCACGACACCTTGACCACCCGTTTCCCGCTGGAGCAACGGATTTACCGGATGCGCTGTGTGGAAGCCTGGTCAATGGTCGTGCCATGGATTGGCTTTCCGTTACATAAACTGTTGGCGCAGGTGGAACCCACCAGCAATGCGAAGTATGTCGCGTTCGAAACGCTGTACGCACCAGAGGAAATGCCGGGACAAAAAGATCGCTTTATTGGCGGCGGGTTGAAGTATCCCTATGTTGAAGGACTGCGTCTGGATGAAGCGATGCACCCACTCACGTTGCTTACAGTGGGGGTTTATGGAAAAGCCCTTCCGCCACAAAATGGCGCGCCCATTCGCTTAATTGTGCCGTGGAAATATGGATTTAAAGGCATTAAGTCGATCGTGAGTATCAAACTCACGCGCGAACGCCCTCCGACAACCTGGAATCTGGCCGCGCCCAATGAATACGGGTTTTATGCCAACGTGAATCCGCATGTCGATCATCCCCGCTGGTCCCAGGCCACCGAGCGTTTTATTGGCGCTGGCGGTATTCTGGACGTACAGCGTCAGCCCACGCTGATGTTTAACGGCTATGCCGAAGAGGTTGCGTCACTGTATCGCGGACTCAATTTGCAGGAGAATTTTTAAGTGCGTCTGACTGCAAAGCACATTACCGGGCTGAAAGTTTGCCTGCATCTTGCCGGTTTTTTGCCGTTTATCTGGCTATTTTGGGCGGTAAATCACGGCGGCCTGAGCGCCGATCCGGTCAAAGATATCCAGCACTTTACCGGTAGGACAGCTCTGAAATTCTTGCTGGCGACCTTGCTGGTCTCTCCACTCGCGCGCTACGCTAAACAGCCATTATTGATACGCACACGTCGCCTGTTAGGGCTATGGTGTTTTGCCTGGGCAACGCTGCATTTAACCAGCTACGCATTACTGGAACTGGGCATTAATAATCTGGCGTTGTTAGGGCGGGAATTAATTACGCGGCCTTATTTAACCTTGGGCATTGCCAGTTGGGTCATATTATTCGCCCTCACCTTAACGTCCACGCAGGCTGCGCAGCGAAAGCTGGGTAAAAAATGGCAGTATTTGCATAACTTCGTCTATCTTGTGGCGATCCTGACACCCATACATTATCTGTGGTCGGTTAAAATTATCTCCCCTCAACCGATTATTTATGCAGCGATCGCTGCGGTGCTGTTAGCGTGCCGTTACAAGAAGTTTCGCCAGTGGTGGCGGTAGTTTCACGATATGTGCAGTGCGTTGCAAAACACTGACGATCCGATTTTCTTTACATGTTAACGGTTGATTATCTTCCCTGATAAGACCAGTATTTAGCTGCCAATTGCTACGAAATAGTTATAATGTGCGACTTTGCTATCCCCGGTAGCGTTTTTAAGGCGCTGAAAGGGTGACAATCGCATATTGAAGGTATATTTTGTCTTTTACCCGAAAATGGCAGAAGATAGCCGCACAATGACTAACAAGTCTGGCAATCTCACTTAATGGCAGCAGCGCCCAGTGCAGCGCCTGAGATGCGTGGCATCTTGTCACTCACTGTTATAAAAATGCTATACAGACGGCGGTAAAACGCCTGTCACAATCTCACTAAACAAAGAGTACGGAACCCACTCATGGATATTCGTAAGATTAAAAAACTGATCGAGCTGGTTGAAGAATCAGGCATCTCCGAACTGGAAATTTCTGAAGGCGAAGAATCTGTACGCATCAGCCGTGCAGCGCCAGCTGCAAGTTTTCCGATGATGCAACAGGCTTATGCTGCACCAGTGATGCAGCAACCAGCTCTGTCTAACGCTGTCGCACAAACTGCCTCTCCAAGTATGGAAGCTCCGGCAGCAGCGGAAATCAGTGGTCACATCGTACGCTCCCCAATGGTTGGTACGTTCTACCGCACCCCGAGCCCGGATGCTAAAGCGTTCATCGAAATCGGACAGAAAGTGAATGCGGGCGATACCCTGTGCATCGTTGAAGCCATGAAAATGATGAACCAGATCGAAGCCGACAAATCCGGCGTAGTTAAAGCGATTCTGGTAGAAAGTGGTCAACCGGTAGAATTTGACGAGCCGCTGGTCGTCATCGAATAACGAGGCGAACATGTTGGATAAAATTGTTATCGCCAACCGCGGCGAGATTGCCCTGCGTATTCTTCGTGCCTGTAAAGAACTGGGCATCAAGACTGTCGCTGTGCATTCAAGTGCGGATCGCGATTTAAAACACGTATTGCTGGCGGATGAGACGGTCTGTATCGGCCCGGCTCCGTCCGTAAAAAGCTATCTGAACATCCCGGCTATCATCAGCGCCGCTGAAATCACCGGCGCGGTGGCAATTCACCCGGGCTATGGCTTCCTCTCTGAGAACGCCAACTTTGCTGAGCAGGTAGAGCGTTCTGGCTTTATCTTCATCGGCCCGAAAGCCGACACCATCCGCCTGATGGGCGACAAAGTGTCTGCAATCACCGCGATGAAGAAAGCGGGCGTACCGACAGTCCCAGGCTCTGACGGCCCGCTGGGCGATGACATGGACGCTAACCGCGCTCATGCTAAACGCATCGGCTACCCGGTTATCATCAAAGCCTCCGGCGGCGGCGGCGGTCGCGGTATGCGCGTCGTGCGCAGCGATGCCGAACTGGCACAATCCATCTCCATGACCAAAGCGGAAGCGAAAGCCGCTTTCAATAACGATATGGTCTACATGGAGAAATACCTGGAAAACCCACGCCACATTGAAATTCAGGTGCTGGCTGACGGTCAGGGTAACGCGATTTATCTGGCAGAACGTGACTGCTCCATGCAGCGTCGTCACCAGAAAGTTGTCGAAGAAGCACCAGCGCCGGGCATTACCCCGGAACTGCGTCGCTACATCGGCGAGCGTTGCGCCAAAGCCTGTGTTGATATCGGCTATCGCGGGGCGGGTACTTTCGAATTCCTGTTCGAAAACGGCGAGTTCTACTTCATTGAGATGAACACCCGTATTCAGGTTGAACACCCGGTAACCGAAATGATCACCGGCGTTGACCTGATCAAAGAGCAGCTGCGCATCGCAGCGGGCCAACCGCTGTCCATCAAGCAGGACGAAGTTGTGGTTAAAGGCCATGCGGTTGAATGCCGTATCAACGCCGAAGACCCGAACACCTTCCTGCCAAGCCCGGGTAAAATCACGCGTTTCCACGCGCCGGGTGGCTTTGGTGTGCGTTGGGAGTCTCATATTTACGCAGGCTACACCGTACCTCCGTACTATGACTCAATGATCGGTAAGCTGATCTGCTATGGCGAAAACCGCGACGTCGCTATCGCCCGTATGAAAAACGCATTGCAGGAACTGATCATCGACGGTATCAAAACCAACGTTGACCTGCAGATCCGTATCATGAATGACGAGCACTTCCAGCACGGTGGAACCAATATCCACTACCTGGAGAAAAAACTCGGACTTCAGGAAAAGTAAGCGTGCGTTAACCGAAAAGGCCGGAAATTCCGGCCTTTTGTTTTTCTCCCCTCCCGCACGTGCCATAAGGTACAATCCCCGCTTTCTTTATCCACAAGGGACAAAAAATGGACGCTCGTTTTGTTCAGGCCCATAAAGAGGCGCGCTGGGCGCTGTGGCTAACCCTTCTATATCTGGTCACATGGTTAGTGGCCGCTTACTTACCTGATTCAACGCTGGGTTTTACCGGCTTACCGCACTGGTTCGAAATGGCCTGCCTGTTAACGCCGCTGGTTTTTATCGTGCTGTGCTGGGCGATGGTAAAGTTTATCTATCGCGACATTCCGTTGGAGGATGACGATGCAGCTTGAAGTTATTTTACCGCTGGTCGCCTATCTTCTGGTGGTATTCGGTCTCTCAGTTTATGCCATGCGTAAGAGAGTTACCGGTACCTTCCTGAATGAATATTTCCTTGGCAGCCGCTCCATGGGCGGGGTCGTGTTAGCGATGACGCTAACGGCAACCTACATTAGCGCCAGCTCGTTTATTGGCGGTCCTGGTGCCGCTTACAAATACGGACTGGGATGGGTGCTGCTGGCGATGATCCAGTTGCCTGCCGTCTGGCTGTCGCTGGGTATTCTCGGCAAGAAGTTCGCGATTCTGGCACGCCGTTATAATGCTGTTACCCTCAACGATATGCTATTTGCGCGCTACCAGAGCCGCCTGCTGGTATGGCTGGCAAGCCTCAGCCTGTTGGTCGCGTTTGTCGGGGCAATGACCGTACAGTTTATTGGCGGCGCACGTTTGCTGGAAACCGCAGCGGGTATCCCCTACGAAACCGGTCTGCTGATTTTTGGCGTCAGCATCGCGTTATATACGGCGTTCGGCGGCTTTCGCGCCAGTGTACTGAACGACACCATGCAGGGCATGGTGATGCTGATTGGTACTATCGTTTTGCTGGTCGGCGTCGTTCATGCTGCCGGTGGCCTTAGCAATGCGGTGGTAACCCTGCAGACTATCGACCCTAAACTGGTCTCGCCGCAGGGCGCTGATGACATTTTGTCACCCACGTTTATGACCTCATTCTGGGTGTTAGTATGCTTTGGCGTGATTGGCCTACCGCATACCGCGGTGCGCTGCATCTCTTATAAAGACAGTAAAGCGGTACACCGCGGCATTATCATCGGCACCATCGTAGTGGCGATCCTGATGTTTGGTATGCATCTGGCAGGTGCCCTGGGACGGGCGGTCATCCCTGACCTGACGGTACCGGATCTGGTTATCCCTACGCTGATGGTCAAAGTCCTGCCGCCAGTCGCTGCCGGGATTTTCCTCGCCGCACCTATGGCTGCGATTATGTCGACGATCAATGCCCAATTGCTGCAAAGTTCCGCTACGATCATTAAGGATCTGTACCTGAACCTTCGCCCGGAACAGCTGGAAAACGAAACCCGGCTGAAACGCATGTCGGCAGTGATTACCCTGCTGTTGGGCGCGTTACTGTTGCTGGCCGCCTGGAAACCGCCAGAGATGATTATCTGGCTGAATCTGCTGGCGTTTGGCGGGCTGGAAGCCGTCTTCCTGTGGCCTCTGGTGCTGGGCCTCTATTGGGAGCGGGCAAACGCGTCAGGCGCATTGAGCGCGATGATTGTCGGCGGCGTGCTTTATGCTCTACTCGCCACCTTTAACGTTCAGTTCCTGGGCTTCCACCCAATCGTGCCCTCGTTACTGATAAGCTTGCTAGCTTTCCTGATAGGCAACCGTTTCGGTTCCGCCGTCCCGCAAGCCGCCATATTGACTACTGATAAATAAAGAGTTTTGCCATGCCATGGATCCAACTGAAACTGAACACGACCGGTGCCAACGCTGAAGAGTTGAGCGATGCGCTGATGGAAGCGGGCTCCGTTTCCATTACTTTCCAGGATACGCATGATACGCCGGTGTTTGAACCTCTGCCGGGCGAGACTCGCCTGTGGGGTGATACCGACGTTATCGGCTTGTTCGATGCAGAAACCGACATGAAAGAAGTGGTTGCCATCCTGGAACAGCATCCGCTGCTGGGTGAAGGCTTCGCGCATAAAATCGAACAGCTCGAAGACAAAGACTGGGAACGCGAATGGATGGATAACTTCCACCCGATGCGCTTTGGTGAACGTCTGTGGATTTGCCCAAGCTGGCGCGATGTCCCGGATGAGAATGCTGTCAACGTGATGCTGGACCCGGGTCTGGCATTTGGCACAGGCACGCACCCCACTACCTCTCTGTGCCTGCAATGGCTGGACGGTCTTGATCTTAACGGTAAAACGGTTATCGACTTTGGCTGCGGCTCCGGCATTCTTGCCATTGCGGCACTGAAGCTGGGTGCGGCGAAAGCCATTGGCGTGGATATCGACCCGCAGGCGATTCAGGCCAGCCGTGATAACGCCCAGCGTAATGGTGTTTCTGAGCGTCTGGAGCTTTATCTGCCGAAAGACCAGCCAGAGGCGATGAAAGCCGACGTGGTGGTCGCCAACATCCTTGCTGGCCCATTACGTGAACTGGCTCCGTTAATCAGCGTACTGCCCGTTGAGGGCGGTTTGCTTGGGCTTTCTGGTATTCTTGCCAGCCAGGCGGAAAGCGTCTGTGAAGCCTATGCCGATCTCTTTACGCTCGATCCGGTTATCGAGAAAGAAGAGTGGTGTCGTATTACCGGCCAGAAAAAATAATCCCTTCCGGCGTGGTGATCTGACCACGCCATTTTCAGACAATTGACCAGCATACCGACACTTTCCTCAGCGATATAATAATCAATTGATTTTGTTATTTTTTATATTGAGTTTCGTTGAGTAAACGTATGCGTTTCAACTGTTTTACAACAACTTTGCTGGCAGCATGCATGATGCCACTGACCACGCTGGCCGTACCATGGGGATATACCGAAGAAAACGGCCCCGCACGATGGGGAGAAATCAGCAAAGCGTATGCAACGTGCCAGACAGGCATAAACCAATCCCCCATAGACATCCAGACCACCACAACCAGTAAACTCGGTCTCCCCGCGCTAAACATGCAGTACGTCGATGGCCCAACTAGATTTCGGAGCATTAACCATACGTTGCAAGCAACGATGAGTAGTTACGCATCTAATTCTATTGAAATTGATGAAACGCTTTATTATTTAAAACAATTTGATTTTCACGCCCCGAGTGAACATACCCTCAACGGTAAAACCTATCCGCTGGAGATGCAGTTGCTCCACAAAAATCAATCCGGAGACATTGCTATTGTGGCGGTTATGTTTGACGTGGGTGAACAGAACCAGGCGATTCAAAATTTGTGGGAGTCCTTTCCAACCATGGAGGACAGCAGCATGGACATCTTCTCGCCGGTCGATATCCACCAGCTTTTACCCGACAATAAAACCTACTGGCGCTACCGTGGTTCGTTAACAACACCTCCCTGCACCGAAGGCGTCACCTGGTCTGTCCTGAAAACGCCTGTTGCTCTTTCTGCCGAACAGTTGGATAAATTTCACTACATTGTTGGGCCAGCAAACAATCGCCCGCTGCAGCCGTTGAATGAACGCAAGATTACGGACAGCTATTCTGGGGATACCGAGATCCTGTACTAAAATGAGGTAGCGATCACACAATGACGAGGTAATTTGCCGATTAATTCAGCAGAATATCTTGTCAGTACCGTCTGCAGCTGAAGAAAAAATGAGAAGTTACGCAAAATTATATGTGTATATAAAATCGACACATTTTTATAATGCGATGATTTATATGATTAAATATTTTCATGCGTTCACATTTACGGCAATTCATTGATCCACCTCAGTGGATTGGTCAAAGTTTGGCCTTTCATCTCGTGCGAAAAATGCGTAATATACGCCGCCTTGCAGTCACAGTATGGTCATTTCTTAACTCATGCGCATCGGACAATACCAGCTCAGAAATCGCCTGATCGCAGCACCTATGGCTGGCATCACTGACAGACCATTCAGGACGCTGTGCTATGAGATGGGAGCAGGATTGACAGTATCCGAGATGATGTCTTCTAACCCGCAGGTTTGGGAAAGTGACAAGTCTCGTTTACGGATGGTGCACGTTGATGAGCCAGGAATTCGCACGGTGCAAATTGCCGGTAGTGACCCTGTTGAGATGGCCGATGCCGCACGTATTAACGTGGAAAGCGGCGCCCAAATTATTGATATCAATATGGGGTGTCCGGCTAAAAAAGTGAATCGCAAGCTTGCAGGTTCAGCCCTCTTGCAGCACCCGGATTTAGTGAAATCAATACTAACCGAGGTCGTCAATGCAGTGGACGTTCCTGTCACACTCAAGATTCGCACCGGCTGGGCTCCGGAACACCGTAACTGCGTAGAGATTGCCCAACTGGCTGAAGACTGTGGCATTCAGGCTCTGACCATTCATGGACGCACCCGCGCCTGTTTGTTCAATGGAGATGCTGAGTACGACAGTATTCGGGCAGTTAAGCAGAAAGTTTCCATTCCGATTATCGCGAATGGCGACATTACTGACCCGCATAAAGCCAGAGCTGTACTCGACTATACGGGGGCGGATGCCCTGATGATAGGACGTGCAGCTCAGGGAAGACCCTGGATCTTTCGGGAAATCCAGCATTATCTGGACACTGGGGAGCTGCTGCCCCCGCTGCCTATGGCAGAGGTGAAGCGCTTGCTTTGTGCGCACATTCGGGAACTGCACGACTTTTATGGTCAGGCAAAAGGGTACCGAATTGCGCGTAAACACGTATCCTGGTATCTCCAGGAACACGCTCCGGATGACCAGTTTCGGCGCACATTCAACGCCATTGAAGATTCCAGCGAACAGCTGGCGGCGTTGGAGGCATACTTCGAAAATTTTGCGTAAACAGAAATAAAGAGCTGACAGAACTATGTTCGAACAACGCGTAAATTCTGACGTACTGACCGTTTCTACCGTTAACTCTCAGGACCAGGTAACTCAAAAGCCCCTGCGTGACTCGGTTAAACAGGCACTGAAGAACTATTTTGCTCAATTGAATGGTCAGGATGTGAATGATCTCTATGAGCTGGTACTGGCTGAAGTAGAACAGCCCCTGTTGGACATGGTGATGCAATACACCCGCGGTAACCAGACCCGTGCTGCCCTGATGATGGGCATCAACCGTGGTACGCTGCGTAAAAAACTGAAAAAATACGGCATGAACTGATACTAATCAGTTAAATGTTTGTTTTAAAAGGCGCTACTCGGCATGGGGAAGCGCCTTTTTTATTGACGTCACACGGGAGGCTTTGGCGATGAACGCGAGATGTGAACCTGTCTATTTTGGCGATGAATCTAAAAAGATAATCCTGGGTGACGCGCTAACTGAACTGAAAAAACTGCCGTCTGAAAGTGTCGAACTCATTTTTGCTGACCCTCCTTATAACATCGGGAAAGACTTTGACGGGATGGTGGAATCCTGGGACGAAGAGGCCTTTCTGGCGTGGTTGTTTGAGTGCATCGACGAGTGCCATCGCATCCTCAAACCACACGGCACCATGTACATCATGAACAGTACGGAGAACATGCCGTACATCGACCTCAAATGCCGCCCGCTTTTTACCATCAAGAGTCGTATCGTGTGGTCATACGATAGCTCAGGGGTACAAGCCAAAAATTACTTTGGTTCGATGTATGAACCGATCCTGATGATGGTAAAAGATCAGAAAAACTACACATTTAATCGTGACGATATTCTGGTTGAAGCCAAAACTGGCGCTAAACGCGCGCTAATAGACTACAGAAAAAACCCGCCGCAGCCATACAATCAGAAAAAAGTGCCGGGCAATGTCTGGGAGTTCCCACGCGTACGCTATCTGATGGACGAATACGAAAACCACCCCACCCAGAAACCCAAAGCCCTCCTGGAGCGTATAATTCTGGCGTCCTCGAACCCAGATGACAAGGTACTCGATCCGTTCGCCGGCAGCTTCACCACCGGTGCTACCGCCGTGGAATTGGGTCGCAAGTTTGTCGGGATTGAGATCAATACTGAATACGTAAAAATGGGGCTCAGAAGACTGAGTATCGGTTCTCATTTTTCAGAAATTGAGCTTGCCAAGGTGAAAAAACGTAAGACAAAAAACCTGTCTAAAAAGAGTCGATTGACGGCAAAGAGTGGCGATCTTTCAACAAAGTAAAGGCATTGTAAGTCTGCTTTTCAGCTTAAAAATTTCGTGTATATTCCCTGCACGCTTGGGCATGAATACACAGGGTTTAGGAATGATTCGCAAGTATTGGTGGCTGGTTGTTTTTGCGGTCTTCGTTTTTCTTTTTGATGCGCTGCTCATCCAATGGATAGAGCTGATGACAACAGAGCACGACAAGTGCCGGAATATGAACTCAGTGAATCCCCTTAAGCTGGTCAACTGCGTCGACCTCGAATAGCACCTCAGGTAATGCTTCGACAGCCGTCAGCCTCTGGCGGTAAAAACTATCCGACCTGGTTTTCACTCTGCATTAATTGCATGACGCTACCGTCTGGGCTTAACATTTTTAGTACATTATCAACTAATACTGGAGCTTGCCCATATAGATCATAACTCACTGGATTCATTAACCAGTTTTTTATAATTCCGCTAAAACTACCGTGCAGAATAATGATGATGACATCTAAATCAAGAGTGGTGGCAATCAGATTGTCATCTACACACTTTTGCAGGGAATCACGAATGCTTTGATGACTGATACCTATTTTATCGCGAATAGCCTGCTCAGATATCATATCGTTATGAAATTCACACTTATGATATAAAATCTGCATTAATGCCTGCTGACGAGGGTTCTCTGCAATATATTGTAATCCCACCACAAACTTTTCTCGCAATCGCTGTAAAGGGTTATCCCCCCAACGACCAATTAGCTTGTCCTGAATCAGATCGCGTAAAGGTGGTTGTTGTAACCATAGCTCATTAAACAGTTGAGTTTTATTTTCGAAATGCCAATAGAGCGCGCCACGCGTCACGCTGGCGGCATCCGCAATGTCGTTTAGCGTCGTATTGCTTACGCCACGTGCGGCAAACTGTACAATCGCCGTTTCTATCAGGTGCTGCCGCGTTTTGAGGGCATCAGCTTTCGTTTTTCTGGCCATGGTTCCGACTGTCTGAGGTAGAGTAGAGAATGATTAACTTTCTTATCTAATATTTGCGACACGGAACAAATGTATCACTTAGCATTTATTTAAACGAGTTCTAAAAAATATTATTACGGACTTTGCACACGAATAAACAAAACGAATACCAATAAACAATATATTCACAAACCAAATGTTTATTTCAACTTGTGTTTATGCGAATCATAGTATTGCTATTAACACCACAATGAAACAGCTGTCGATTAATCTTTTTTTGCTTTTACGTGCCGTGTATCGTGCCTATAAATAAGTATTGCTTACATCGCAAGCTAATAATTTGTAGGATAGCCAACTATTATTTTTCTTGTGCGCGTTATCGCCCCCTGCGTTACCCGGTTAATAACGAGCGTTCGGTTTTTTAAGGAATAGAAATGACGAAAAATGCCAGGTTTTCACTCCTGCCCTCATTCATCATCGTCTCCGCAGCATTACTCGCCGGTTGTAACGATCAGGGAGAAACACAAGCTCATCCCGCAGAACCGCAGGTGACTGTCCATGTCGTCGAAAAGGCTCCTTTAGCCGTAACGACCGAATTACCCGGGCGCACAACGGCATTTCGAATTGCAGAAGTTCGTCCCCAGGTCAGCGGGATAGTGCTTAAACGGAATTTCACTGAGGGAAGCGATATTGAAGCCGGACAGTCACTTTATCAGATCGATCCCGCGACTTATCAGGCTGACTATGACAGCGCCAAAGGTGAACTGGCGAAGAGTGAAGCGGCGGCTGCAATCGCGCATTTAACGGTGAAACGCTATGTGCCGTTGGTTGGCACCAAGTACATCAGCCAGCAAGAGTACGATCAGGCAATTGCTGATGCTCGTCAGGCCGATGCCTCCGTGATCGCGGCAAAAGCGGCGGTCGAAAGCGCGCGTATCAATCTGGCCTACACCAAAGTGACATCGCCAATTAGCGGACGCATCGGTAAATCTAACGTCACCGAAGGTGCATTAGTCACGAATGGCCAGGCTACTGAGCTTGCTACCGTTCAACAGCTCGATCCCATTTACGTCGACGTGACACAGTCCAGTAACGACTTTATGCGCCTCAAACAGTCCGTTGAACAAGGGAGTCTGCATAAAGACAGCGCCAGCAGTACTGTCGAACTGGTGATGGAAAATGGTCAGTCATACCCGCTAAAAGGCTCTTTGCAGTTTTCTGATGTGACGGTTGATGAAAGCACCGGATCAATCACCCTCAGAGCCGTGTTCCCTAACCCGCAGCACACGCTGTTGCCGGGCATGTTTGTGCGCGCACGCATTGATGAAGGCGTCCAGCCGAATGCCATTCTCGTTCCGCAGCAGGGGGTAACGCGTACGCCTCGCGGCGATGCCACCGTAATGGTCGTTAACGACAAGAGTCAGGTTGAGTCTCGCGCAGTCGTTGCCGCACAAGCTATTGGTGACAAGTGGCTCATTAGCGAAGGCCTGCAACCGGGTGACAAAGTTATCGTGAGCGGCTTACAGAAAGCACGTCCAGGCGTTCAGGTTAAAGCAACCGCCGATACCGAAACCCCTGCCACGAAAGCCCAATAAGGTAACCGGACATGGCTAACTTTTTTATCAGGCGTCCTATCTTTGCCTGGGTATTGGCTATCATTCTGATGATGGCGGGTGCTCTGGCAATCATGCAACTGCCCGTGGCACAGTACCCGACCATTGCGCCTCCTGCGGTCGCTATTTCTGCCACCTACCCTGGTGCGGATGCACAGACGGTTCAGGATACAGTCACACAGGTTATCGAACAGAATATGAATGGTATCGATAACCTGATGTATATGTCCTCCACCAGCGACTCAGCCGGGAGTGTGACTATTACGCTGACTTTCCAGTCCGGTACCGATCCCGATATCGCGCAAGTGCAGGTGCAAAATAAACTGCAGCTCGCCACTCCGCTACTGCCGCAAGAAGTTCAGCAGCAAGGGATCAGCGTCGAGAAATCCAGCAGCAGCTTTTTGATGGTCGCGGGTTTTGTTTCTGACAACCCACAAACCACACAGGATGACATTTCCGATTACGTCGCCTCGAACGTTAAAGACTCAATCAGCCGTCTGAATGGCGTGGGTGACGTGCAGCTGTTTGGTGCACAGTACGCCATGCGCATCTGGCTGGATGCAAACTTATTGAATAAATATCAGCTCACGCCGGTTGATGTGATCAATCAGTTGAAGGTACAGAACGATCAGATTGCCGCAGGTCAGTTAGGGGGGACGCCTGCATTACCTAACCAGCAGCTGAACGCTTCTATCATTGCGCAAACGCGATTGAAAGACCCTGAAGAGTTCGGCAAAGTGACTTTACGCGTGAACAGCGATGGTTCGGTTGTTCACCTGAAAGACGTCGCGCGTATCGAGTTGGGCGGGGAAAACTACAACGTCGTGGCGCGTATTAACGGTAAGCCTGCATCCGGCCTTGGGATCAAGCTGGCAACCGGGGCAAACGCGCTGGATACCGCGAACGCTATTAAAGCCAAGCTGGTTGAACTGCAACCATTCTTCCCGCAGGGAATGAAGGTGGTCTACCCGTACGACACGACGCCATTTGTGACCATCTCCATTCATGAAGTGGTAAAAACGCTGTTTGAAGCGATCGTGCTGGTGTTCCTGGTCATGTATTTGTTCCTGCAAAACATCCGGGCAACGCTCATTCCGACCATCGCCGTACCTGTCGTATTGTTGGGCACATTTGCCGTGCTTGCTGCGTTTGGCTACTCAATAAACACCCTGACGATGTTCGGCATGGTGCTCGCCATCGGTCTATTGGTCGATGATGCGATAGTGGTGGTAGAAAACGTGGAACGCGTGATGATGGAGGATCATCTGCCGCCCAAAGAGGCGACGGAAAAATCCATGTCACAAATACAGGGAGCACTGGTTGGTATTGCTATGGTGCTGTCTGCGGTATTTATCCCGATGGCCTTCTTTGGCGGTTCAACCGGGGCTATCTATCGGCAGTTTTCCATCACCATCGTTTCCGCCATGGCGCTTTCAGTACTGGTCGCGCTGATCCTGACTCCCGCACTTTGTGCAACGCTGCTGAAGCCCGTATCAGCTGAACATCACGAGAAAAGAAGCGGTTTCTTTGGCTGGTTCAATGCCAAATTCGATCACAGCGTCAATCACTACACCAATAGCGTCAGCGGTATTGTGCGTAAAACTGGGCGTTACCTGGTCGTCTACCTGATAATCGTCATCGGGATGGCGGTGCTGTTTATGCGCCTGCCAACATCCTTCCTGCCAGAGGAAGATCAGGGCGTCTTCCTGACGATGATTCAACTTCCTGCAGGCGCCACGCAAGAACGCACCCAGAAGGTGCTGGATCAGGTCACCCACTACTACCTGAACAATGAAAAAGCCAACGTTGAAAGCGTCTTTACGGTTAACGGCTTTAGCTTCAGCGGCCAGGGGCAAAACTCAGGGATGGCGTTCATCAGCCTCAAGCCCTGGGAAGAACGTAGCGGTAACGAAAATAACGTTGAATCAATTATCGCCCGCGCTACCCGAGCGTTTAGTCAGATTCGTGATGGTCTGGTGTTCCCTTTCAACATGCCAGCCATCGTTGAACTGGGTACCGCAACGGGCTTCGACTTCGAGCTGATTGACCAGGGCGGGTTGGGACATGCTGCGCTAACCCAGGCACGTAACCAACTGCTGGGCATGGTTGCCAAACACCCTGACCTGTTGGTTCGTGTGCGTCCAAACGGGCTCGAGGATACCGCACAGTTCAAGCTGGATGTCGATCAGGAGAAAGCGCAAGCGCTTGGTGTCTCACTGTCTGATATCAACGAAACCATCTCAGCTGCGCTGGGCGGCTATTACGTCAATGACTTCATTGACCGTGGCCGCGTGAAAAAAGTGTACGTACAAGCCGATGCCAAGTTCCGTATGTTACCGGAGGACATCAATAATCTTTATGTTCGTAGCGCCAATGGCGAAATGGTTCCATTCTCCACGTTCAGTTCCGCACACTGGATCTACGGCTCACCGCGCCTGGAGCGCTATAACGGTATGCCTTCTATGGAACTGCTGGGAGAAGCAGCGCCTGGCAGAAGTACCGGTGAAGCAATGGCGCTAATGGAAAGCCTGGCGGAAAAACTGCCAAACGGTATTGGTCATGACTGGACGGGGATGTCCTATCAGGAACGACTGTCGGGTAACCAGGCTCCTGCGCTGTATGCCATCTCGCTAATCGTTGTTTTCCTTTGCCTTGCCGCATTGTATGAAAGCTGGTCTATTCCTTTCTCGGTGATGCTGGTTGTACCGCTCGGTGTTGTGGGAGCATTGTTAGCAGCATCACTACGTGGGATGAATAACGATGTGTATTTCCAGGTTGGCTTACTAACCACAATCGGCCTCTCGGCTAAGAACGCCATCCTGATCGTCGAGTTTGCCAAAGACCTAATGGATAAAGAAGGCAAGGGGTTGATTGAAGCGACGCTGGAGGCATCGCGCATGCGTCTTCGTCCTATCCTGATGACATCCCTGGCCTTTATTCTGGGGGTTATGCCTCTGGTTATCAGTCACGGTGCAGGTAGTGGTGCACAGAATGCGGTCGGTACAGGTGTTATGGGAGGAATGCTGACCGCAACATTGTTGGCTATCTTCTTCGTCCCCGTCTTCTTTGTTGTCGTAAGACGGCGTTTTAGTCGGCACAACGATTAATTTGTAAAATAAAGGCGTCTACGGACGCCTTTTTCACCAACGATGCTCCTCTTTATTTATTAGTAAGATAGCCATTTATTTCATTTAAACTATCCCTCTAAATTCGCCTGCAACCTTTCTTTTTATCCATTATTTTTACAATCCACATGAATTGAGATTATTCCTCATGTCAGTCCTTTTTTAAGAAGTGGTAAAATAATCACCGAGTTCGCAGATGGCTTAGCGTTTGTCTTTGCTTAATTAGCGAAACGCTTATTTTGAGGTAACACCATGAAAAGATTAATATCCGTTGCATTGCTTACCGCATTCCTGGCTGGCTGTGCACACGATTCTCCTTGCGTACCTGTATACGACGATCAGGGGCGCCTGGTTCATACCAATACCTGTATGAAAGGCACCACCCAGGATAACTGGGAAACAGCCGGAGCCATCGCCGGTGGTGCTGCAGCCGTTGCCGGACTGACGCTTGGGATTGTCGCCCTGACCAAATAAATCATCTTAAAAGCGCGGTTATTACCGCGCTTTTAGCAACAAGCATAAAATCTACATATAAGACAAAACGTTGCTTAATAGAACCTGACATGTAATAAAATTATTATAGATTTCACTCACACATCCGCGATTTGAAATTAGCATTTTTTCTGTTTTTCGTAACACCACATTTTTTTCATTATTCTCACGACATTAATATTAACGCCAGAAATCGTTATCACGCGTCCTGTCTGATTTTTAAATTTTTTGCGCCGAAATGTGGCTTACGTTTCAATTTTGCACCACTTCAGGGCGCTGCATTTATTTTTTCCTGTCTACACTCTGCATATTGCGTCGAATAATCAGGCGCAAAAAACTGGCACTACCTTTGCTTAAAAGAGTATGGCCAAAGCCACTGACAGGTAAAAGACGTTTTCAGAACGTTTCCATAACAATAATTCCTCCACACAGGATGCTCTATGAAAAAGATGATAATCGCCAGCCTGGCTGCGGCCGGTGTGCTGCTTGCTGTTGCAAATCAGGCACATGCCGGCGCAACACTTGATGCCGTAAAGAAAAAAGGGTTTGTGCAATGTGGGATCAGCGACGGCTTGCCTGGCTTTTCTTACGCCGATGCAAGCGGCAAGTTCTCGGGTATTGATGTTGATGTATGTCGTGGCGTTGCCTCCGCCGTATTTGGCGATGATAGCAAAGTAAAATATACCCCGCTCACCGCCAAGGAACGCTTTACCGCATTACAGTCTGGTGAAGTCGACTTGCTCTCTCGTAATACCACGTGGACCTCTTCTCGTGATGCCGGTATGGGCATGTCCTTCACTGGTGTAACGTATTACGACGGCATTGGTTTTCTTACCCACAATAAAGCAGGCCTGAAGAGCGCTAAAGAGCTGGATGGTGCAACGGTCTGTATTCAGGCGGGAACCGATACCGAACTAAACGTGGCCGACTACTTTAAAGCCAACAAGATGAAGTACACCCCCGTCACCTTTGACCGTTCGGATGAATCAGCCAAAGCTCTGGAATCTGGACGTTGCGATACGCTGGCTTCCGACCAGTCTCAGCTGTATGCCCTACGCATCAAGCTGAGCAATCCTGCGGAATGGATCGTCCTGCCAGAAGTTATTTCTAAAGAACCTCTGGGACCTGTCGTACGTCGTGGGGACGATGAGTGGTTCTCCATTGTTCGCTGGACGCTGTTCGCCATGCTAAATGCGGAAGAAATGGGTGTTAACTCGAAAAACGTCGATGAAAAAGCGGCTAATCCAGCAACACCGGATATGGCACACCTGTTGGGTAAAGAAGGGGATTATGGCAAGGATCTGAAGCTTGATAACAAATGGGCCTACAACATTATCAAGCAAGTTGGTAACTATTCGGAGATCTTTGAACGTAACGTTGGATCGGAAAGTCCGCTGAAGATCAAACGTGGACAGAACAACCTCTGGAATAACGGTGGCATTCAATATGCGCCACCGGTGCGCTAATGCGTAGTGATGTAACGGGCGCCGCAACTGCGGCGCTCAGCCCAGAGTCATAGTTACTGAGGTTTTCTTATGTTCCATCGCCGCTCAACCGTAAAAGGATCATTATCCTTTTCTAACCCTGCGGTCCGCGCCTGGTTATTTCAAATACTCGCCGTCATTGCGGTTATCAGCATTGCGGTCTATCTCATTCATAACACGATAAATAACCTGAACAATAGCGGTATTACCTCGGGGTTTTCTTTTCTCGATCGCAGCGCCGGATTTGGCATTGTCCAACATCTGATCGATTACGAGCAAGGCGATACGTATGGTCGTGTCTTTGTGGTCGGCCTGCTCAATACGCTGTTAGTTTCAGCACTGTGCATTGTTTTCGCATCAATTCTCGGTTTCTTTCTCGGGCTGGCACGCCTGTCAGATAACTGGTTATTGCGAAAGCTCTCGACGATCTACATCGAAACGTTCCGCAATATACCGCCGCTGCTGCAGATCTTCTTCTGGTATTTCGCCGTATTACGTAACCTGCCCGGCCCACGCCAGGCCGTTAACGCGCTGGATTTGATGTTCCTGAGTAACCGGGGGCTCTATATTCCGTCCCCGCAAATGGGAGAAGGTTTTTTTGCCTTTTGCACCGCTGTTGTTATCGCTATCGTCGTCACCATCGGATTATTTCGCTTCAACAGAATGCATCAGATCAAAACCGGTCAGCTACGTCGGACCTGGCCCACAGCTCTTGCGTTGATCGTACTTTTACCGGTGATTTCACAGTGGATGTTTGGCGCTGCGCTTCACTGGGATATTCCCGCGCTCCGTGGTTTTAACTTCAGTGGCGGTATGGTGCTTATTCCTGAACTGGCGGCACTAACTCTGGCGCTTTCGGTATATACCTCGGCATTTATTGCAGAAATTATTAGGGCAGGCATTCAGGCCGTTCCTTACGGCCAACATGAAGCCGCACGCTCGCTGGGTCTACCAAATC
Source organism: Citrobacter sp. Cpo089 (assembly GCF_030332695.1). Classification (NCBI taxonomy): domain Bacteria; kingdom Pseudomonadati; phylum Pseudomonadota; class Gammaproteobacteria; order Enterobacterales; family Enterobacteriaceae; genus Citrobacter; species Citrobacter sp. Cpo089. The sequence goes on from NZ_JAOWHJ010000035.1 coordinate 41,149, forward strand.
CGGTGACGCTACGCCAGGTAATCATCCCACAGGCGCTACGCGTCATCATTCCCCCACTGACCAGCCAGTACCTGAATATCGTCAAGAACTCTTCTCTTGCAGCCGCCATTGGCTACCCGGACATGGTTTCACTGTTTGCCGGCACGGTACTCAATCAAACAGGGCAAGCCATTGAAACGATCGCCATCACCATGTCGGTATACCTGATCATCAGTCTGAGTATTTCTTTGCTGATGAATATTTATAACCGCCGTATTGCACTGATTGAGCGCTAAGGAGCCATGATGACAAAAGCACTGCTGTCTCACCCCTCGCGCCAGCGCAGCAATCCGGCAAGCCGCAGTCTACTCTGGGTGCGTAAAAACCTGTTCTCCAGTTGGTCAAATAGCCTGCTCACCCTGCTATGCGTATGGCTGATTTGGTCATTTCTTCCACCACTGTTGAACTGGGTATTTTTTCAGGCCAACTGGGTCGGCTCTACCCGGGCAGACTGCACCAAAGCGGGAGCCTGCTGGGTGTTCATTCATGAACGCTTCGGGCAATTCATGTATGGGCTTTATCCCCACGATCAGCGTTGGCGCGTAAATCTGGCCCTGATGATTGGTCTGGTTTCTATTGTTCCGATGTTCTGGAAAACCATTCCTCACCGTGGCCGCTATATCGCCATCTGGGCAGTCATTTATCCGATTGTTGTCTGGTGGCTGATGTACGGTGGTTTTTTCGGGCTTGAACGCGTAGAAACGCGGCAATGGGGCGGATTAACACTGACGCTTATTATTGCATCCGTGGGGATTGCAGGCGCGCTTCCATGGGGCATTTTACTGGCGTTGGGACGTCGTTCCCATATGCCAGTCGTGCGGGTTTTATCCGTCATTTTCATTGAGTTCTGGCGCGGTGTACCGCTGATTACCGTTCTGTTTATGTCCTCGGTCATGCTTCCTCTGTTTATGTCCGAAGGAACCAGTATCGACAAGCTTATCCGGGCGCTGGTCGGCGTTATTCTTTTCCAGTCGGCCTATGTCGCAGAAGTGGTTCGCGGAGGGTTACAGGCCCTACCAAAAGGTCAGTATGAAGCCGCGGAATCACTGGCGCTAGGTTACTGGAGAACTCAGGGGCTGGTCATTCTTCCGCAAGCCCTCAAGCTGGTTATCCCTGGCCTGGTTAACACGATTATCGCTCTGTTCAAGGATACCAGCCTGGTCATCATCATCGGTCTGTTTGATCTCTTCAGTAGCGTACAGCAGGCAACAGTGGACCCTGCGTGGCTGGGTATGTCGACGGAAGGATATGTTTTTGCCGCACTGATCTACTGGATCTTCTGTTTCAGCATGTCGCGTTACAGCCAGCATCTGGAAAAACGTTTTAACACCGGGCGTACACCGCACTGAGGAATTTATGAGCCAATTATTAATGCCGTCTACCGACTCGATGATTACACTGGAAAACGTCAACAAATGGTACGGACAGTTTCATGTCCTGAAAAACATCAACCTAAAGGTAAAACAGGGAGAGCGCATCGTATTATGCGGGCCTTCCGGTTCGGGTAAATCGACAACTATCCGCTGTATTAACCATCTTGAAGAACATCAGCAAGGACGCATTGTGGTGGATGGGATTGAACTCAATGAAGACATCCGCAATATTGAGCGCGTCCGACAAGAAGTCGGCATGGTCTTTCAGCACTTTAATCTCTTTCCTCATTTAACTGTCTTGCAAAACTGCACACTGGCGCCTATCTGGGTGCAAAAGATGCCGAAAAAAGAGGCTGAAGTACTGGCAATGCACTACCTTGAGCGGGTCCGCATTGCCGAACATGCGCATAAATATCCCGGGCAAATCTCTGGTGGACAACAACAGCGCGTGGCCATTGCACGCTCGCTGTGTATGAAACCCAAAATCATGTTATTTGATGAACCCACATCAGCGTTGGATCCTGAAATGGTAAAAGAAGTGCTGGATACCATGATAGGTCTGGCGCAATCGGGTATGACCATGCTATGTGTAACCCATGAAATGGGCTTTGCCCGCACAGTAGCTGACCGGGTGATCTTTATGGATCTTGGCGAGATTGTGGAACAGGCACCACCGGATGAGTTTTTTGCTCACCCCAAATCGGAACGCACTCGCGCGTTTTTATCGCAGGTTATTCATTAAATATATATGCCGGATACAGTTCCGGCTGATTTTCGCGTATAAATGCAAAAAGGCCATCCGAAAGGATGGCCTTTTCACTTATTTGATGTCTGGCAGTTCCCTACTCTCGCATGGAGAGACCCCACACTACCATCGGCGCTACGGCGTTTCACTTCTGAGTTCGGCATGGGGTCAGGTGGGACCACCGCGCTACAG
>NZ_JAOWHJ010000036.1:0-54788 GCF_030332695.1 Citrobacter sp. Cpo089
TGAACTGACCCCATAATGTTGGACAGTTTATTTTAAGCGGTTATCTGGGCCTGGGTTCGGTACTCTACCGGACTCAGGCCTTTCAGTTTCTGTTTTATTCTTTCATGGTTGTAATAGTGGATGTAGTCATCGATAGCCATGCGCAACTCGCTGATATTCTTGTGTTCCGTGAGGTAAAAACACTCAGATTTCAGTGTGCCGAAGAAGCTCTCCATCACTGCATTGTCATGACAGTTTCCCTTTCTTGACATGCTCTGTTTTAGACCCGCCTCCTTTAGCCGGTTCTGATAATGCGCCATCTGATATTGCCAGCCCTGATCTGAGTGGAGCAGCGGGTATTCGTTTTTGCCCAGTACAGATATAGCCTTCGACAGCATGTTATCCACCATCGACAGAAGAGGACGGGACTCCATCTGATACGCTACTATTTCTCCGTTATACAGATCCAGAACCGGGGACAGATACAGCTTTTCTCCGCTTATTTTAAATTCCGTGACATCTGTTACCCACTTCTGGTTGGGTTTATCCACACTGAACTGCCGGTTCAGTACATTACCCGCAACTTTCCCATGCCGGCCTTTGTAAGAGTTATATTTCTTCCTTCTGATACAACAGGTTAAATCTAACACCTTCATTAACCTCTGAACCGTTTTATGGTTCAGTAAGCTTCCTTCCCGGCGGCCAGCCAGCGTGATTCGCCTGTATCCATACCGTCCTTTATGTTTATGGAACAGCGTTAAAATATGCTGCTTATCATCGGCATATTTGTCTGGTTTTTTACCGTTGGCCAGTTGCCAGTAGAACGTGCTTCTTGCCAGTCCTGCAGCTTTTAACAAGCGTGCAAGAGGGAACTTCAGCCTTAACTCATTCACGACCTGCGCTTTATCCCGCGTCCTGACGTGCTTCTTTCCCTGAGTAAGGCCTGCAGCTTTTTTAGATATGCCACTTCAGCACGCAGTTGTTCAAGTTCCTCACGTTCATCCGGAGCAAGGGGGGTCTGCAAAGGAGGGACGGGGTGATTCTCAGGGCGTTCTGGCATCGTTTTTTTCCTGCGTCGACTGTCTGTAAGGGCTTCTAATCCCCCTTCATCATACAGTCGTTCCCACTGACTAACAGTGGAAAAGGCAGGGATAGTGAATTTTGCACAGACTTCGCGAACAGACAGCTGGTGTTCACGCATATGCAGGATAACGGACTCTTTAAAAGCAGGAGAATAGGTGAAATGCCGGGTTGTAAGCCCGGCTTCGCCATGGAGCTTCCAGGCGGCAGACCATTTACGAACGGCACTGTGATCGATACCAAAACGTTTTGCAGTCGCCTCCTGTCCTTCCAGCCCGGAAAGATAGTGCTGCACAACCTCAAGCTTGAAGCTGAGAGAATACTTGCTCATAAAAAACTGCACCTTACTTCGTTGGGTGTCCAACTTTTTGGGTGCAGTTCAATGTTGCCGGGGTTTTTGTTTCCAGGCCTCTCTGTAGGCCGGATAAGGCACGTTAATGCCGCCATCCGACAATCAAATTACCCATTTAGTTGTTCTGATAAATATCCTTGTACAACCGGCTCTCGAAGCGCACCAACGGAATACGGCGATTACGCTGGTCAGCTGGCTCTACCGCATAACCAGATAAATACTGCACGAATGCCATGCGTTGGCCACTTGCCGTGGTGATGAAACCTGCGAGGTTATAAACCCCCTGCAGCGAGCCTGTCTTCGCCGATACTTTGCCATCCACACCAGCCTGATGCAGACCCGCACGGTATTGCAAGGAGCCGTCGTGGCCCGCCAGCGGCAGCATAGTGATAAAGTTCAGCTCGTTATCGTGTTGAGCGATATATTGCAGCACCTGCATCATGGTCGCTGGGGCAATCAGGTTATGGCGGGAGAGGCCAGAACCGTCGGCAATAATGGTGTTGCCGATATCAACGCCTGCCTGCTGACGTAAAATCTGGCGCACGGCATCAGAACCCGCCCGCCAGGTGCCCGGCACGTTAAACCGGGCATGACCAATCATACGGAAAACGGTATCGGCAATCATGTTGTCCGATTTTTTCAGCATAATCTTAAGCAGGTCATGTAGCGGCGCAGACTGTTTACTGGCGACCACCGTTCCCGGTTCGTTGACCAACGTCTGGCGCAGCAGCGTACCGCTGTAGGTGATACCTGCTTGTTTTAGCTCATCTTTGATAATTGCCCCGGCATAGCTGGCACCGTCCTGAATGGCGAACGCCAGCGGCAGCGGATCGGCTCGTTGTGGCAGGCATCCGGTCAGCGTATAGCGGTTGAGATCGCCGGGAACCACATCCAGTTCACAATATTGCGCTTCCGCAGAACCTCGGGCGAGGGTACGCACCTGACTGAACATGGTGACCGGGTAATAAGATGCCACGCGAATAAAGGCGAGATCGTTGGGTTTTTGCGCGCTGTAGAGTGAAACCGAGAAACAGTTTCTATCGACAATAGCCGCTGCGGGCGGTGCGCTAAAACACTGCGTCATGTCGTTCCAGGGCCAACCGGGCGCTTTATCATGACTGGCAAAAATAGAGGTGTCGATCAGGACATTCCCGGCAATTTGCGTCACACCTGATTTTTTCAGGGTTGCCACCATATTGCGAATATCCTGGCGTTTTAGCGTCGGATCGGCACCAAATCGTGCCACTAAGTCACCTTTCAATACGCCGCCTTCCACGCTGCCTTTGGTCTCAAGCGTGGTGGTAAAACGAAAGTCAGGCCCGAGCTGAATCAATGCCGCCAGCGCGGTGATTACTTTCTGGGTGCTGGCGGGCAGCGCCATCTGCTGGCTATGAAAATCAATAGCGGGTGCAGGTGCGCCAACCTTCTGTACCATAAGGGCGAGGTTGGCCCCGGCAGGGAGCTGATTGATATACTCGTCGACGTTCGCAGCCTGAACGCTGAACGCTATACTGGCAGTCAATCCGATGGTAAATCTGGAAAATCGCATAATCTCGCGCTAACAACCTGGAAACAGGCCGTCATACTACGGCGCAACGCCCCAAAAAGTAAACGATGACCCATAAGGAACTCCAGGGTAAAATGATCATCAAATAGAGAATTGTAGCTGACCTGGGACCTTGAGCCCCGGGTCGGTATTTTTTTGCTTCTGACTCTGGCATGACACACGCCAGGGTGGGCTTAGCAGCCGGGGTGAGAGCAACTACCCCCTACAGGAATGTTCAAGAGGTATAACAAATGCAAGCTATCCCGATGACCTTACGTGGTGCTGAAAAACTGCGCGAAGAGCTGGATTTTCTGAAATCTGTGCGCCGTCCTGAAATTATTGCCGCTATCGCTGAAGCGCGTGAGCACGGTGACCTGAAAGAGAACGCGGAGTATCACGCGGCGCGCGAACAGCAGGGTTTCTGCGAAGGACGCATTAAAGATATCGAAGCTAAACTGTCCAACGCGCAGGTAATCGACGTTACTAAAATGCCGAACAATGGCCGCGTTGTTTTCGGTGCGACGGTTACCGTTCTGAATCTCGATAACGATGAAGAGCAGACATGGCGTATTGTCGGCGATGATGAAGCCGATTTTAAACAGAACCTGATTTCAGTGAACTCGCCTATCGCTCGTGGCCTTATCGGTAAAGAGCAGGATGACGTCGTGGTTATCAAAACGCCGGGCGGCGAAGTGGAATATGAAGTGACGAAGGTAGAATACCTGTAATTCGCATCTTGGTTAAGATATTGATACATTGTAAAGAAAGGAAAAAGGCCGCATAGCGGCCTTTTATCAACGAAGAGAGCGTGGCATTTTGCTCTCCTGCTAGCGGAAAACCCCGCGTTTTACACAAACTTCGTGTGCAACTTTGGGATATTCTTAGCGTGGCAGCGAGATTTTACGTTCTTTAGTCGGGCGATACAGTACCAGCGTTTTGCCGATGACCTGTACATTGCAGGCGCCGGTTTCGCGTACGATAGCTTCCACGATCAAGGTTTTAGTATCGCGATCTTCCGAGGCGATTTTCACCTTGATAAGTTCATGGTGCTCTAACGCTTGTTCAATCTCGGCCAGTACCCCTTCGGTCAAACCATTATTGCCAAGCATAACTACAGGCTTGAGCGGATGTGCCAGACCTTTCAGGTGCTGTTTTTGTTTAGTACTCAGATTCATCGTATATTTTTGCTTACGTTGGGATTGAAAACGGGTCATTCTACCGCCATCTCCCATATATCACCAAATAGCTGTGTAGAAATTTACACCATTGGTTACGATGAACTGCCCTTTGGGAATGTGAAATGACAGGTAAAAAGCGTTCTGCCAGCTCGAGTCGCTGGCTTCAGGAACACTTTAGCGATAAATATGTTCAACAGGCACAGAAAAAGGGGTTACGTTCCCGTGCCTGGTTTAAACTTGATGAAATACAGCAAAGTGACAAAATTTTTAAACCGGGGATGACGATAGTTGATCTCGGTGCCGCACCCGGTGGCTGGTCGCAATATGCAGTTACGCAGATCGGCAACACCGGCCGCATTATCGCTTGCGATCTTTTACCTATGGATCCAATCGTTGGTGTGGACTTCCTTCAGGGCGACTTTCGTGATGAATTAGTCCTGAAAGCGTTACTTGAACGCGTAGGTGACAGTAAAGTACAAGTTGTCATGTCTGATATGGCGCCAAATATGTGTGGAACACCGGCGGTGGATATTCCCCGGGCCATGTATCTGGTAGAGCTGGCGCTTGGAATGGCTCGTGATGTATTAGCGCCAGGCGGTAGTTTTGTAGTGAAGGTGTTCCAGGGCGAAGGCTTCGATGAGTATCTAAGAGAGATTCGCTCCCTGTTTACGAAGGTCAAAGTTCGTAAGCCGGACTCTTCTCGCGCCCGTTCGCGTGAAGTGTATATTGTAGCGACCGGGCGTAAACCATAACCGGCAGATTTCAAACGAAAGTTTGAAAGAAACTGGATATAGAGTATCCTGACGCTGTTTTTAACACAGTTGTAATATGAGGTTAATCCCTTGAGTGACATGGCGAAAAACCTAATTCTCTGGCTGGTCATTGCCGTTGTGCTGATGTCAGTATTCCAGAGCTTTGGGCCCAGCGAGTCTAATGGCCGTAAGGTTGATTACTCTACCTTCCTGCAAGAGGTCAATCAGGACCAGGTTCGTGAAGCGAAGATCAACGGACGTGAGATTAACGTTACCAAGAAAGATAGTAACCGTTACACGACCTACATCCCGGTTAACGATCCGAAGCTGCTTGATAACCTGCTGACCAAAAACGTCAAGGTTGTTGGCGAACCACCTGAAGAGCCGAGCCTGCTGGCTTCTATCTTCATTTCCTGGTTCCCAATGCTGCTGCTGATTGGTGTCTGGATCTTCTTCATGCGTCAGATGCAGGGCGGTGGTGGCAAAGGTGCCATGTCGTTCGGCAAGAGCAAAGCGCGCATGCTGACGGAAGATCAGATCAAAACGACTTTTGCTGACGTTGCGGGTTGTGACGAAGCAAAAGAAGAAGTCGCTGAGCTGGTTGAGTATCTGCGCGAACCGAGCCGTTTCCAGAAACTGGGCGGTAAAATCCCGAAAGGCGTCCTGATGGTTGGTCCTCCGGGTACGGGTAAAACCCTGCTGGCGAAAGCTATCGCAGGTGAAGCGAAGGTTCCATTCTTCACAATTTCCGGTTCTGATTTCGTGGAAATGTTCGTGGGTGTCGGTGCATCTCGTGTGCGTGACATGTTCGAACAAGCCAAGAAAGCGGCACCGTGCATCATCTTCATCGATGAAATCGACGCCGTAGGTCGCCAGCGTGGCGCAGGTCTGGGCGGTGGTCACGATGAACGTGAACAGACGCTGAACCAGATGCTGGTTGAGATGGACGGCTTCGAAGGTAACGAAGGTATTATCGTTATCGCAGCAACTAACCGTCCAGACGTTCTTGACCCTGCGCTGCTGCGTCCAGGCCGTTTCGACCGTCAGGTTGTGGTTGGTCTGCCAGACGTTCGCGGTCGTGAACAGATCCTGAAAGTGCATATGCGTCGCGTACCGCTGTCTCCGGATATCGATGCGGCAATCATTGCTCGTGGCACGCCTGGCTTCTCCGGTGCGGACCTCGCGAACCTGGTGAACGAAGCGGCGCTGTTTGCTGCTCGTGGCAACAAGCGCGTAGTGTCGATGGTTGAGTTCGAAAAAGCGAAAGACAAAATCATGATGGGTGCGGAACGTCGCTCCATGGTGATGACGGAAGCGCAGAAAGAATCTACCGCGTATCACGAAGCTGGCCACGCGATTATCGGTCGCCTGGTACCGGAACACGATCCGGTGCACAAAGTAACGATTATCCCGCGCGGTCGTGCGCTGGGTGTGACCTTCTTCCTGCCTGAAGGCGACGCAATCAGCGCCAGCCGTCAGAAACTGGAAAGTCAGATCTCCACACTGTACGGTGGCCGTCTGGCGGAAGAGATCATCTACGGTGCTGAACATGTTTCTACCGGTGCGTCGAACGACATTAAAGTCGCGACTAACCTGGCGCGTAACATGGTTACTCAGTGGGGCTTCTCCGATAAACTCGGTCCGTTGCTGTACGCTGAAGAAGAAGGCGAAGTGTTCCTGGGACGTTCTGTAGCGAAAGCGAAACACATGTCCGATGAAACCGCTCGCATTATCGATCAGGAAGTTAAACTGCTGATTGAGCGTAACTATGACCGTGCACGTCGTTTGCTTAACGAAAACATGGACATTCTGCACTCGATGAAAGATGCGCTCATGAAATATGAGACCATCGATGCGCCGCAGATTGACGATCTGATGGCTCGCCGCGATGTGCGTCCGCCAGCGGGTTGGGAAGAACCGGGTTCTTCTAATAACAACTCTGGCAGCACCGGCAAGCCGAGTGCACCGCGTCCGGTTGATGAACCGCGTGCGCCGGACTCTGGCACTATGTCAGAGCAACTGGGCGACAAATAAGTTATCGTTGATGATGACCGTGTTTTAATTGAAAACCCTGGGGCTTGCTCCGGGGTTTTTCTTATCTGCATATTCAAGATTTTACCAGGGATAAAACTATGAAACTCTTTGCTCAGGGTTCTTCACTGGATCTCAGCCATCCGCACGTCATGGGGATTTTGAACGTCACGCCAGACTCATTTTCCGATGGCGGAGCGCACAACTCTCTGGTTGAGGCGGTAAAACACGCAAACCTGATGATTAACGCCGGGGCGACTATCATTGATGTGGGCGGTGAGTCCACGCGTCCGGGCGCGGCTGATGTGAGTGTGGAAGAAGAGTTGCAGCGAGTGATCCCAGTGGTCGAGGCGATTGCTCAGCGTTTTGAAGTGTGGATTTCGGTCGATACCTCAAAACCCGAAGTGATTCGCGAATGCGCCAGAGTTGGCGCGCATATCATCAATGATATTCGCTCGCTCTCGGAGCCTGGAGCGCTGGAAGCCGCAGCGGAGACCGGATTGCCGGTTTGCCTGATGCATATGCAGGGGCAGCCGAAAACCATGCAGGAAGCACCAAAGTATGAGGATGTTTTTGCTGAGGTAAACCGTTACTTTGTTGAGCAAATAGCACGTTGCGAGCGGGCTGGAATCACAAAAGATAAATTGTTGCTCGACCCCGGATTCGGATTCGGTAAAAATCTCACTCACAACTACACATTACTGGCACGTTTGTCTGAGTTTCATCATTTTAATCTGCCATTGCTGGTTGGGATGTCACGAAAATCAATGGTTGGCCAGTTACTGAATGTGGGGCCATCTGAACGCCTGAGCGGTAGCCTTGCGTGCGCGGTGATTGCCGCAATGCAGGGGGCGCAGATCGTTCGTGTCCATGACGTCAAAGAAACCGTAGAAGCGATGCGTGTGGTGGAAGCCACATTGTCTGCAAAGGAAAAAAAACGCTATGAGTAATCGTAAATATTTTGGCACTGATGGGATCCGCGGTCGCGTAGGCGATGCCCCAATTACTCCTGACTTTGTGCTCAAGCTGGGCTGGGCTGCAGGGAAAGTGCTTGCTCGTCATGGTTCACGTAAAATTATTATCGGTAAAGATACGCGTATTTCCGGCTATATGCTGGAGTCTGCGCTGGAAGCGGGCCTGGCTGCCGCCGGACTCTCAGCCTCATTCACAGGGCCAATGCCAACACCCGCCGTTGCGTATCTGACGCGCGCCTTCCGTGCTGAGGCCGGGATTGTTATCTCCGCTTCGCACAACCCGTACTATGACAACGGGATTAAATTCTTCTCTACCGACGGGACTAAACTGCCGGATGCAGTGGAAGAAGCCATTGAAGCCGAGATGGAAAAAGCGATCACCTGCGTGGATTCCGCTGAACTGGGTAAAGCCACGCGTATCGTTGATGCTGCCGGTCGCTATATCGAGTTTTGCAAAGGCACCTTCCCGAACGAATTGAGCCTGAATGAGCTTAAAATTGTGGTGGATTGCGCTAACGGTGCGACGTACCACATTGCGCCAAATGTACTGCGTGAACTGGGTGCAAACGTGATTGCCATTGGCTGTGAGCCAAACGGTGTGAATATCAATGAAGAAGTCGGTGCCACCGACGTCCGTGCCCTGCAGGCGCGCGTGATTGCGGAAAAAGCCGATCTGGGTATTGCGCTGGATGGCGATGGCGACCGCGTCATTATGGTTGACCACGAAGGTAATAAGGTCGATGGCGATCAGATCATGTACATCATCGCCCGTGAAGCCCTGCGTCAGGGTCAGCTGCGCGGTGGCGCGGTAGGTACGCTGATGAGCAACATGGGCCTCGAGCTGGCGCTGAAACAGCTGGGTATTCCGTTTGCCCGTGCAAAAGTTGGCGACCGTTATGTGCTGGAAAAAATGCAGGAAAAAGGCTGGCGTATTGGTGCCGAAAACTCTGGTCATGTGATCCTGCTGGACAAAACCACCACTGGTGACGGCATCGTGGCGGGCCTGCAGGTGCTGGCGGCGATGGTGCGCAACCATATGAGCTTGCACGACCTGTGCAGCGGCATGAAAATGTTCCCACAGCTGCTGGTTAACGTACGATACACAGCAGGTAGCGGCGATCCGCTGGAACATGAAAACGTGAAAGCGGTGATGGCGGAAGTGGAAGCGGCGCTGGGTAACCGTGGACGCGTCCTGCTGCGTAAGTCTGGTACCGAACCGTTAATTCGTGTGATGGTTGAAGGTGAAGACGAAGCGCAGGTGACTGAATTCGCCCACCGTATTGCCGATGCTGTGAAAGCAGCGTAATCCCGAAGAAAGTGAAAGCCGGAGTCTGAGACTCCGGCTTTTTTTTACTGTACGGCAAGCGGCTGTTTACGTCGGCGCTGCCAGAAGTAACCACCGACCATCAGTAGTACAAGGACTGCCAGCCACGGCAGAACCGCCAGCAGATGCCCAGACCGGGCAAAGGTTAGCGCAATCATCAGTAGCCAACCGCCCAGCATCGGAATCGCGGTACGCTTAACAATATCCACAGGCGAGACACCTGCAATCCCTGCGATAGCAATGATTACGCCGGCAATGGGCGATAACGTACGACCAATACCCGCAGAGATCTGGATAGGCAACATCATGACCGCGATATCGCTACCGATATGACGGCTGATGTCCGGCACCATGGGTGCGAAGGAGAAAAATGCCGCATTCCCGGAGCCCATCAGCGCTGAAATTGCGAAGGTGATCAGGGTCATCAGCAGGATAATAGAGGCGGCGCTGAGGCCAAATTCACCGGAAAGTGACAACAGTGCGTCAACGGCACCAATGGCTTTCAGTCCGGCGGAAAAGACTTCACCGGCGATAATCAGTGTCACGACGGTGGCAAAAACGCTGCCCATGCTGTCAAAAACCTTTTGTACGCCAGCCATCACCTCACGCGCCTTGCGATGACGGCAGTACTCACAAACCAGCGTAATAGCGAGGCTTATCAGTACGGCGGTATCCAGCGTGATCTTGAGTGAGCTGAATACTAAATCGCTGCACACCAGCATCAATACCAGCGGCAGCATGGGCAGAAACAGCCAGGCGATAGGTGCGTCGGCTTCATCAGTCGCCGTTAATGTCTGCATTTGCTGAGCTGTATTGTCGCCACTTTCCCGACGGTCAAAAAAGCGTTGCACAACAATATGCAGTAGGGCGATGAAAAGAATGACGGGTACAACGATCGGCAACTGATCCTGCACGAAATAGTTCACGACCTCGATGCCTGCAGTTTTGGCGGCGAGAACAGAGTTGCCGGAACCGGGGCCAAACTCAACCGCACAGGTACTGGCGATAACGGCGGCAACCGCGGCGCGGCTACAGCCAAGACGGGTAAGCAATGGGTAAAGCGTCGCCATCAACAGCAGACCCAATCCGGTGGCGCTGCTGATAAACAGCGACAGGAATTGACCCAGTAGCAGTGCCAGCCCCAGCAGCAGATAAGGCGAGTTCAGGCGTTGCAAAGGACGAGATGTCACCCGAACCAGTACCTGGCTTGCGCCAATGGCCGACATATAGGTGGCAAAACCACCAATCAGCATAATTTGCAGACCGAGGCCGCCGAGACGCACGCTCAGGGTATCGCGAATAAACTCAAAGGCGTCAAAGGGGCCAAATCCAGTGCTCTTTTTCACCAGGCCACTGAGTGAGGTCATTCCGCTAAAATGCGCGATAAGCAACAGCACAATCCCGGTCAATAACAGTACCGACTGGGGGTGATATTTTTTGAGGATTAGACGTCCGGCAAAAATGATGGCGATTAGCGCCAGTAGTAACGACATTCTTGCCCCCTTACTCGAAGTTGCCGGTAACCAGGCACTCGCCATCCCGCAGCAACGGTTTACCCGCGGCAAACAGATGGGCCAGCGAGAGGTCATCATTGAGTACACAGATATCAGCACGTTCTCCGGCGCAGAGCACGCCCCCGGAAATACCCAGCGAGCGCGCAACGTTTGCCGTCAGCATCGCGATGGCCTGTTGCACCGGAATCCCGACATCAATCAGGCGAGGAAGCAGGTTAAGATTGCCTGCGACCGGTGCTGCGCTTAAACCTTCAACGATACCCTGAGCGTTAAAGCGTGGAACGCTGCCGTTGCCGTCAGAACTGATCGTGATGCGCTCCGCCGGAACCTGTGCTTCGAGTGCGTGGAGAATCGCTTGTTCCTGAGGCATAAAACGACTGCCACCTGACGTAACATCGATATGGCCGCCGCGATGGGCAAAAGCAATTGCCTGTTCGAACAAGGGCTCAGTTCTCGCAACATGCGTCGGTGAAATATGGTGAATCGGAATACCCGCATCACACAGCTCAATAAGTTGCGACATCCCTTCCGGCAGATTCCCCAGGTGCACATGCAGCAAGCCCTTTTTCCCAGCCAGCAGGGAAGCGACGCGAATATCGCTCACTATCCTCAGCAACTCCTGGAAAGAGGGGTAAGAACCGCGGTGATCGGCGAGGGCGATTTTTACACCAAGAATTGCCGGAATGAAGGCCATATCATCGCGGATGGATCGCGTAATAGTTGGGCTGGGAACGGCGTAGGCTCCCGTGTGCATAAACGCGCGTAATCCCTCAAGGTTGAGAGACTGCATTTTAGCGTAGAGATCTTTGGGCGAACGGGAAATGGCATCGGTGCCTAACACGCCAACCACCGTGGTAATACCCGCCTGAATCAGATCGCGCAGCTTGACGGCGGGCGTCCGACTGGCAAATCCGGCTTCACCACCGCCACCGGTAAGATGAACATGCTGATCGATGATACCAGGGATAACCCATTTACCCCGACAATCGATGACCTCGTTGATGCCATCAAACAATGAAATATCTTTTTCTACCGCCACAATTCGGTCGGCATGAATGAGCAGGGAGCAGAGGCCTAAATCCTCAGGAGAAAAAACACGGGCATTGGTCAATAAAGTAAACATAGCGGTCCTGTCAAACGTCGAGGGTGAGAGTCGGCAGGTGAAACGAAATATTGTTGTTATGATGCCCACCATAAAGCCATTACTATAACTATGACTATTACCGATTTGTTATTGGAGGATGCGGTTATGGCATGGCGGAGAGCACAACGTGGATTGTAAGTGGCTGGAAGATTTTCTGGCCTTGAGCCAGCATGGAAACTACTCTCAGGCCGCGGCGCAGCGGCATATTACTCAACCTGCGCTGAGTCGGCGTATAAAGGCCCTGGAAGAGGTGCTGGGCGTACCTTTGTTTGACCGGACAACGACCCCCGTCACGTTGACGCGCTATGGTGAACGCTTTGAACCTTATGCCCGGCACGTTCTCAGCACGTTAAGAGAGGCAAGCCATGAGCTGTCGGCGATGACGCCAGCAACGGATAACACGCTGGTGATGGTTAGCCTGCATACGCTGTCGGTGAATATCCTGCCGGATATGATCAACTACCTGCGACAGAGTGAGCCGCAGTTAAACTTTACGGTAAACGCCAGTATCCAGGGGATAGACAACCACTTCAATGCCCTGATGAACCGGCAAATTGATTTACTGGTAACCTACGATTTACCGTCTGCCCAGCCGGGGCTGGAGATCGCCGGAGGGTTAAAACGTTCCCTATGGCGGTATGAGCGATTTATACCGGTTATTTCAGCCCAGTTGGCTGATGCGCTTAATGATCCGCATGCTCCGATTCCGTGGCTATGCTACAGCGACTACACCTTTGTCAGACGTATTATTGAGTCGGCAGAACAACGCGTCCGCCCACGGCTAAAAAAAGTATTTGAGAGTGGTTTAAGCGAAACGATACGAGAAATGGTACTGCGCCATATGGGAATGGCCTGGTTACCTGAATCGATGGTTGCGGAAGAGTTGGTGAATCAGCAAATTATTCACTGCTGGCCAGAAAATACAGACCTGATTTGTGAAATCCCCGTTGTGGTATGGGCGAATCTTGAAGATCAACGTGCCGTTATGCAGAGATGCTGGGAGAAGTTGCTGCGTTTTTGATTGATATGGCGATTTTTTCCGCAGTTGATACAATGCTAACAAATTGCCCTTGCGAAGGTTATTCGCTTTGGTTAGTATTCACACCCGCTTCAGTGGGAAACAGTAAATATTCCCGCTTTAATGGTCGAAGCATTGTACGCGGCAACTCCGCAAGGAACAGGTTGATTATGCACGAAGCTCTTTTAGTAGTTTTCCTTATTGTGGCAATTGGCCTGGTAGGCTTGATCATGCTGCAGCAAGGCAAAGGCGCTGATATGGGAGCCTCTTTTGGCGCAGGCGCTTCTGGTACTCTGTTTGGTTCAAGTGGTTCTGGTAACTTCATGACCCGTATGACAGCTGTATTGGGAACCTTGTTCTTCATCATCAGTCTGGTGCTGGGTAACATGAACAGCAATAAGACCAATAAAGGAAGTGAGTGGGAAAATCTGAGCGCACCGGCGAAAACCGAGCAAACTCAGCCAGTTGCTCCGGCTCAGCCGACCAGCGATATCCCACGCTAAGTATTCTGTACCGAGGTGGTGGAATTGGTAGACACGCTACCTTGAGGTGGTAGTGCCCTAACGGGCTTGTGGGTTCGAGTCCCATCCTCGGTACCAAATTCCAAAAAAAAGACGCTGCAAAGCGTCTTTTTTTTCGTCTGTTATTTATGGCTGTCTGTAGGTCGGATAAGCGTAGCATCATCAGGCGTTGTAATAATGTCGGATGGCGGCGTAAACGCCTTATCCGACCTACAGACATCCTATATTCCGCGCATAAAAAAGGCCGCTTTCGCGGCCTTAAGATAGTGAATCTTTACTTCGCCTTATTTTCCAGATTCTCAACCTGCGGCAGGCCGGTTGCGGAAGAGGCGGTCAGCAGGCCAGACTGCGCATAGCCGAACAGCTTCTCGCGGGTATCGGTGATATCCAGATTACGCATGGTCAACTGACCGATACGGTCGTCCGGAGAGAATACGGAGTCGCCTTTTTCCATCGTCAGACGTTCTGGTTTGTACGTCAGATTGTCAGACACGGTGTTGAGGATTGAGTAGTCATTACCACGACGCAGTTCCAGCGTGACTTCACCGGTAATCTGGCTGGCAACCCAACGCTGCAGACCGTCACGCAGCATCAGCGCCTGAGAGTCGAACCAGCGTCCCTGATACAGCAGACGACCAAGCTGGCGACCGTGCGCGTGATACTGCTCGATGGTATCCTCGTTGTGAATACCGGTCAGCAGACGCTCGTAGGCGATATGCAGCAATGCCATCCCCGGGGCTTCGTAGATGCCACGGCTCTTCGCTTCAATGATGCGGTTTTCAATCTGGTCACTCATACCCAGACCGTGACGCCCGCCGATACGGTTGGCTTCCAGCATCATCTCAACGTCGTCGCTGAAGGTTTTACCGTTCAGAGCAACCGGATGACCCTGTTCAAAGCGCACGGTCACTTCTTCTGCCGGGATCTTCACGCTCTCATCCCAGAACTTCACGCCCATAATCGGGTTGACGATTTTGACGCTGGAGTTCAGGAACTCAAGGTCTTTAGCTTCGTGGGTCGCACCGAGCATGTTGGAGTCAGTGGAGTAGGCTTTCTCAACGGACATTTTGTAGTCGAAACCACAGGCAATCATAAATTCGGACATCTCATGGCGACCGCCGAGTTCATCGATAAAATCGGTATCCAGCCATGGTTTGTAAATCTGCAGTTCGGCGTTGGTCAGCAGACCGTAACGATAGAAACGTTCAATATCGTTACCTTTATAGGTGCTACCGTCGCCCCAGATGTTTACACCATCTTCTTTCATTGCGGCAACCAGCATGGTGCCGGTCACGGCACGGCCCAGCGGGGTGGTATTGAAATAGGTCAGTCCGCCAGTGGTGTTGTGGAATGCACCGCACTGAATGGCAGCGATCCCTTCGGCAACCAGCTGCTTACGGCAATCTACCAGGCGAGCATTCTCAGCACCATATTCCATTGCACGGCGAGGAATGGCGTCATAGTCATCCTCATCCGGCTGACCCAAATTCGCAGTATATGCATATGGGACAGCCCCTTTTTGTCGCATCCACAGCAGTGCTGCGCTGGTGTCCAGGCCGCCGGAAAAAGCGATACCAATACGTTGACCTACCGGGAGATGCTTGAGAATCGTCGTCATAAAATAAAACCCTGCTTGATAGACTGGTGAAGAGGTCGGCTTATTATACTAATTGCATTTTTATGCAAAATAAATGAGTTTTCATTTAATCATCTTTTCTGGATGACAGGAAGAGTTTAGTGATAATTTCGTTAAATAACGGCGTGGGCGGCATATTTATCTTGCTGGGCTAGCGCTGGGCAGCATTCATTGATTTGCATAGTCGTAACAAGGTTGACATAACGCATAGTGAATCAATATACTGTGCGCAGATTTTACGTCCCGTCTCGGTACCAAATCCCAGCAGTATTTGCATTTTTTACCCAAAACGAGTAAAATTTGCCACGTTTCAGGCGCGGGGTGGAGCAGCCTGGTAGCTCGTCGGGCTCATAACCCGAAGGTCGTCGGTTCAAATCCGGCCCCCGCAACCACTTTCCCTTAGAGTTCTTTTTCAAATATACTGTGAAGACTTAGGCCTTCGTAGCTGGATTTGAAAAAAATTCTTTCGGAAGGTTCTCCGAACCGCAGGTGCGGTTATAGGGTTCAGTTATCTAAAGCCCCGATTTATCGGGGTTTTTTGTTATCTGACTACAGAATAACTGGGCTTTAGGCCCTTTTTTTATGTCTTGGGGGTGGGCTTGTCCACATTAGAGCAAAAATTAACAGAGATGATTACAGCGCCAGTTGAAGCCCTGGGCTACGAACTGGTCGGCATCGAATTTATTCGTGGTCGCACATCCACACTGCGCATCTATATTGATAGTGAAGATGGCATCAATGTTGATGATTGTGCTGATGTGAGCCATCAGGTAAGCGCCGTGATGGATGTCGAAGACCCAATCACCGTTGCCTATAACCTGGAAGTCTCCTCTCCGGGTCTCGACCGTCCTCTGTTCACAGCTGAACACTACGTGCGTTTCCTGGGTGAAGAAGTCACGCTGGTTCTTCGTATGGCGGTACAAAACCGTCGTAAATGGCAGGGCGTTATCAAAGCGGTGGACGGTGAGATGATCACGGTCACAGTCGAAGGCAAAGATGAAGTGTTCGCGCTGAGTAATATCCAGAAGGCGAACCTGGTTCCCCACTTTTAACAGTCTGGATTGAGGTGAAAAGCCCGCGATGAACAAAGAAATTTTGGCTGTTGTTGAAGCCGTATCCAACGAAAAAGCGCTGCCACGCGAGAAAATTTTTGAAGCGCTGGAAAGTGCGCTGGCTACAGCAACAAAGAAAAAATATGAGCAAGAGATCGACGTTCGCGTAGAAATCGATCGTAAAAGCGGTGATTTCGATACCTTCCGTCGTTGGGTAATCGTAGAAGAAGTTACTCAGCCGACCAAAGAAATTACGCTGGAAGCGGCACGCTTCGAAGACGAAAGTCTGAACGTGGGCGAATATGTTGAAGATCAGATTGAATCTGTCACCTTTGACCGTATCACTACCCAGACCGCGAAGCAGGTTATCGTACAGAAAGTACGTGAAGCTGAACGCGCAATGGTTGTTGATCAGTTCCGCGAACATGAAGGCGAAATCGTCACCGGTGTGGTGAAGAAAGTAAACCGCGACAACATTTCACTGGATCTGGGCAGCAATGCTGAAGCTGTGATCCTGCGTGAAGACATGCTGCCGCGTGAAAACTTCCGCCCTGGTGACCGTATTCGTGGTGTTCTGTACTCAGTTCGCCCGGAAGCGCGCGGTGCGCAGCTGTTCGTAACCCGTTCCAAGCCGGAAATGCTGATTGAGCTGTTCCGCATTGAAGTGCCGGAAATCGGCGAAGAAGTTATCGAAATTAAAGCGGCTGCTCGCGATCCGGGATCGCGTGCGAAAATCGCCGTTAAGACCAACGACAAGCGTATTGATCCGGTCGGCGCCTGTGTTGGTATGCGCGGTGCGCGCGTTCAGGCGGTTTCTACCGAACTGGGCGGCGAGCGTATCGATATCGTCCTGTGGGATGATAACCCGGCGCAGTTCGTGATTAACGCAATGGCACCAGCAGACGTCGCTTCTATCGTGGTGGATGAAGACAAACACACCATGGATATCGCGGTTGAAGCCGGTAACCTGGCTCAGGCGATTGGACGTAATGGTCAGAACGTCCGCCTGGCTTCACAACTGAGCGGTTGGGAACTCAACGTGATGACCGTTGATGACCTGCAAGCGAAGCATCAGGCTGAAGCACATGCAGCCATCGATACCTTCACCAAATATCTCGATATCGATGAAGATTTCGCGACCGTTCTGGTGGAAGAAGGTTTTGCGACGCTGGAAGAACTGGCCTACGTGCCAATGAAAGAACTGCTGGAAATTGACGGCCTGGATGAACAGACCGTTGAAGCGCTGCGCGAGCGTGCTAAAAACGCACTGACCACTCTGGCACTGGCCCAGGAAGAAAGCCTCGGTGATAACAAACCGGCTGACGATCTGCTGAATCTGGAAGGATTGGATCGTGAGATGGCCTTCAAACTGGCGGCCCGTGGTGTTTGTACGCTGGAAGATCTCGCTGAACAGGGCATTGATGATCTGGCTGATATCGAAGGGTTGACCGACGAAAAAGCCGGTGAGCTGATTATGGCTGCCCGTAATATTTGCTGGTTCGGCGACGAAGCGTAATAAACTGTAGCAGGAAGGAACAGTATGACAGATGTAACCGTAAAAACGCTGGCTGCAGAGATACAGACTTCCGTAGATCGCCTGGTACAGCAATTTGCTGATGCCGGTATTCCGAAGTCTGCTGACGACTCTGTGTCCGCACAAGAGAAACAAACCTTACTGGCGCATTTGAACCGTGAAAACGGCTCAGCGCCGGATAAGTTGACATTGCAGCGTAAAACGCGCAGTACTCTCAATATTCCAGGTACCGGTGGAAAAAGCAAATCGGTACAAATCGAAGTCCGCAAGACACGCACCTTTGTGAAACGCGATCCGCAAGAGGCTGAACGCCTTGCCGCGGAAGAGCAGGCGCAGCGTGAAGCGGAAGAGCAAGCCCGTCGTGAGGCAGAAGAAGCTGCCAAACGCGAGGCGCAACAAAAAGCCGAACGTGAGGCCGCAGAACAAGCTAAGCGTGAAGCCGCTGATAAAGCGAAACGTGAAGCTGCGGAAAAAGACAAAGTGAGCAATCAACAGACCGACGATATGACTAAAACCGCCCAGGCCGAAAAAGCCCGCCGTGAAAATGAAGCCGCAGAACTGAAGCGTAAAGCGGAAGAAGAAGCACGTCGCAAGCTTGAAGAAGAAGCGCGCCGCGTAGCGGAAGAAGCTCGCCGTATGGCGGAAGAAAACGAGAGAAATGGTGTGAATAACGCTGAACCTGTCGAAGACACCAGTGATTATCACGTCACCACCTCTCAGCATGCTCGCCAGGCTGAAGACGAGAACGATCGTGAAGTTGAAGGCGGTCGTGGTCGTACTCGCAGCACTAAAGCAGCGCGTCCGGCGAAAAAAGGTAACAAACACGCTGAATCTAAAGCTGACCGTGAAGAAGCACGTGCAGCGGTTCGCGGGGGTAAAGGCGGTAAGCAGCGTAAAGGTTCCGCTCTGCAGCAGGGCTTCCAGAAGCCAGCTCAGGCCGTTAACCGTGACGTTGTGATCGGCGAAACCATCACCGTTGGCGATCTGGCGAACAAGATGGCGGTCAAAGGCTCTCAGGTCATCAAAGCGATGATGAAACTGGGCGCAATGGCGACCATCAACCAGGTCATCGACCAGGAAACCGCACAGCTGGTTGCCGAAGAGATGGGCCACAAAGTTATCCTGCGTCGTGAAAACGAGCTGGAAGAAGCAGTAATGAGCGACCGTGACACCGGCGCTGCGGCTGAACCGCGCGCACCGGTAGTGACCATCATGGGTCACGTTGACCACGGTAAAACGTCTCTGCTGGACTACATTCGTTCAACGAAAGTGGCCTCTGGCGAAGCGGGCGGCATTACTCAGCACATCGGTGCGTACCACGTTGAAACTGACAACGGTATGATCACCTTCCTGGACACCCCGGGTCACGCCGCGTTTACCTCCATGCGTGCTCGTGGTGCTCAGGCAACGGATATCGTTGTTCTGGTTGTTGCAGCAGACGACGGCGTGATGCCGCAGACTATCGAAGCTATCCAGCACGCGAAAGCGGCAGGTGTGCCGGTAGTTGTTGCAGTCAACAAAATCGATAAACCGGAAGCGGATCCAGATCGCGTTAAAAACGAACTGTCCCAGTACGGCATCATGCCGGAAGAGTGGGGCGGCGAGAGCCAGTTCGTTCACGTTTCTGCGAAAGCGGGTACCGGTATCGACGAACTGCTGGATGCTATCCTGCTGCAGGCCGAAGTTCTGGAACTGAAAGCTGTGCGTAAAGGTATGGCGAGCGGTGCGGTTATCGAATCCTTCCTGGATAAAGGTCGTGGCCCGGTTGCTACCGTCCTGGTTCGCGAAGGTACCCTGAACAAGGGCGATATCGTTCTGTGTGGTTTCGAATACGGCCGCGTTCGTGCGATGCGTAACGAACTGGGTCAGGAAGTACTGGAAGCAGGTCCGTCCATTCCGGTGGAAATCCTCGGTCTGTCCGGTGTTCCGGCTGCGGGTGACGAAGTTACTGTTGTTCGTGACGAGAAGAAAGCGCGTGAAGTTGCACTGTACCGTCAGGGCAAATTCCGTGAAGTTAAACTGGCTCGTCAGCAGAAATCTAAACTTGAGAACATGTTCGCCAACATGACCGAAGGCGAAGTTCACGAAGTGAACATCGTGCTGAAGGCTGACGTACAGGGTTCTGTAGAAGCGATTTCCGACTCTTTACTGAAACTGTCTACCGACGAAGTAAAAGTGAAGATCATCGGTTCTGGCGTAGGTGGTATCACCGAAACCGACGCGACCCTGGCTGCGGCATCCAACGCGATTCTGGTTGGCTTCAACGTACGTGCTGATGCCTCTGCACGTAAAGTTATCGAATCAGAAAGCCTGGATCTGCGTTACTACTCCGTCATCTATCATCTGATCGACGAAGTGAAAGCTGCGATGAGCGGCATGCTGTCTCCGGAGCTGAAACAGCAGATCATTGGTCTGGCTGAAGTTCGTGATGTGTTCAAATCACCGAAATTCGGCGCTATCGCAGGCTGTATGGTTACCGAAGGCACGATTAAACGTCACAACCCAATCCGCGTACTGCGTGACAACGTGGTTATCTATGAAGGCGAGCTGGAATCCCTGCGCCGCTTCAAAGATGACGTTAACGAAGTCCGTAACGGTATGGAATGTGGTATCGGCGTTAAGAACTACAACGACGTTCGCGTAGGCGATATGATCGAAGTGTTCGAGATCATCGAGATCAAACGTACAATTGCTTAAGGTTGTTCGGGTGTAGGCCGGATAAGGCGTTTACGCCGACATCCGGCAATGTAATGCCTGATGGCTCTACGCTTATCAGGCCTACAGCCTAATCACCGAATTATTTTCAAAAGGGGCTGAATGCCCCTTTTTTGTCTGGAGAATTTATTATGGCGAAAGAATTTGGTCGCCCACAGCGTGTCGCGCAGGAGATGCAGAAAGAAATCGCACTCATCCTGCAACGCGAAATCAAAGACCCGCGTGTTGGCATGATGACCACCGTATCGGGTGTTGAGATGTCCCGTGATCTGGCATATGCCAAAGTATTCGTGACTTTCCTCAACGATCAGGACGAAGCTGCTGTGAAAAACGGCATTAAGGCACTGCAGGAAGCCTCTGGTTTTATCCGTTCTCTGCTGGGTAAAGCAATGCGTCTGCGTATCGTGCCTGAGCTGACCTTCTTCTACGACAACTCGTTGGTTGAAGGGATGCGCATGTCCAACCTGGTGACCAGCGTGGTGAAACATGACGATGAGCGTCGTGTGAACCCAGCGGACGACAGCAAGGAGGACTGATGAGTCGTCCTCGTCGTCGTGGTCGCGATATTCACGGTGTCCTGCTGCTGGATAAGCCGCAGGGCATGTCCAGCAATGACGTGCTGCAAAAAGTAAAGCGCATCTACAATGCCAACCGCGCGGGACATACCGGCGCGTTGGATCCGCTGGCGACAGGTATGCTGCCTATCTGCCTCGGTGAAGCGACAAAGTTTTCACAGTATTTGCTGGATTCTGACAAACGCTATCGCGTGGTTGCCCGTCTGGGCCAGCGTACTGACACTTCCGATGCCGATGGGCAGATCGTGCAGGAGCGTCCGGTAACCTTCACCGCAGAACAACTGGCGAGCGCGCTGGAGACTTTCCGCGGCGATATCGAGCAGATTCCGTCGATGTATTCGGCGCTGAAGTATCAGGGTAAGAAGCTGTACGAATATGCGCGTCAGGGCATTGAAGTGCCGCGTGAAGCGCGCCCGATTACCGTCTATGAGCTGCTGTTTATCCGTCACGAAGGTAACGAACTGGAGCTGGAAGTTCACTGCTCCAAAGGCACCTATATTCGTACCATCGTTGACGATCTCGGTGAGAAGCTGGGCTGCGGCGCGCACGTAACGTATCTGCGTCGTCTGACGGTCAGCAAGTATCCGGTGGATCGTATGGTCACGCTGGAACACCTGCGTGAGCTGGTCGAACAGGCAGAACAGCAGAAAATTCCGGCGGCTCAGCTGCTTGATCCTTTGCTGATGCCAATGGACAGTCCGGCATCGGACTATCCTGTTGTTAATTTGCCTTTAACATCGTCGGTTTACTTTAAAAATGGTAATCCGGTACGGACGACAGGCGCCCCGCTGGAAGGGCTGGTACGCGTGACGGAAGGCGATGACGGCAAGTTTATTGGCATGGGGGAGATGGACGATGAAGGTCGTGTCGCCCCCCGCCGCCTGGTGGTTGAGTATCCTGCATAGCGCTCTCTGTCTTGCGATAAAAGGGCGCTGCGAGTAGAATACTGCCGCTTAACGTCGCGTAAATTGTTTAACAATCTGCGTGGCGTATACACAAAATCATTCGAGCTGCATCAAGGCGGCAAGTCTGAGAATCCTCAGGAGCTTACTTAGGTAAGTGACTGAGGTGAGCGGACGCAGCCAACGCAGAGTCAGTTTGAAGGATAAAGTGTATACACTGGGATAGCTGAATTAGAGATCGGCATCCTTTCATTCTTATCACTTTGGAGTTTTAAAATGTCTCTAAGTACTGAAGCTACCGCTAAAATCGTTTCTGAGTTTGGTCGTGATGCAAACGACACCGGTTCTACCGATGTTCAGGTTGCTCTGTTGACTGCACAGATTAACCACCTGCAGGGCCACTTTGCAGAGCACAAAAAAGATCACCACAGCCGTCGTGGTCTGCTGCGCATGGTTTCTCAGCGTCGTAAACTGCTCGACTACCTGAAACGTAAAGATGTTGCACGTTACACCGCGCTGATCGAGCGTCTGGGCCTGCGTCGCTAATTCTTTCGAGTTTCAGAAAGAGGGGGCCTTCATGGCCCCTTTTTTCCAGCAGATGGCAGCAATTCGCTGGAAACTAATGTATTGTTGCTATGAATGATCTTCCGTTGCAGAGGTTCGCGCGGCTAATGAGAGGCTTTACTCATGCTTATGGGTTAGGGTTGTCATTAGTCGCGAGGATGCGCAGAAGATCGGGTATTAACGATGGCGCAAAAATGTGCCGTCAAAAAATAGAGAAAGGATATTATTTTGCTTAATCCGATCGTTCGTAAATTCCAGTACGGTCAGCATACCGTTACGCTGGAAACCGGCATGATGGCGCGTCAGGCGACTGCCGCTGTTATGGTTAGCATGGATGACACCGCGGTATTCGTTACCGTTGTTGGTCAGAAAAAAGCGAAACCAGGCCAGGACTTTTTCCCGCTGACCGTTAACTATCAGGAGCGTACCTACGCTGCTGGACGTATCCCGGGTAGCTTCTTCCGTCGTGAAGGCCGTCCGAGCGAAGGCGAAACCCTGATCGCGCGTCTGATTGACCGCCCGGTTCGCCCGCTGTTCCCGGAAGGCTTCGTTAACGAAGTTCAGGTTATCGCGACCGTTGTTTCCGTTAACCCGCAGGTTAACCCGGACATCGTGGCAATGATTGGTGCATCTGCTGCGCTGACGCTGTCTGGTATCCCATTCAACGGCCCGATCGGTGCTGCACGTGTTGGTTACATCAATGACCAGTACGTACTGAACCCGACTCAGGACGAACTGAAAGAAAGCAAGCTGGACCTGGTTGTTGCAGGTACTGAAGCAGCCGTACTGATGGTTGAATCCGAAGCTGAACTGCTGAGCGAAGATCAGATGCTGGGCGCTGTTGTGTTCGGTCACGAACAGCAGCAGGTTGTGATTCAGGCGATCAACGAGCTGGCGAAAGAAGCTGGCAAACCGCGTTGGGACTGGCAGCCAGAAGCCGTCAACGAAGCGCTGAACGCGCGCGTTGCCGCACTGGCAGAAGCTCGTCTGAGCGATGCTTACCGTATCACTGACAAACAAGAGCGTTATGCTCAGGTTGACGTGATCAAATCTGAAACCATCGCGACTCTGGTGGCTGAAGACGAAACCCTGGACGCTAACGAACTGGGTGAAATCCTGCACGCTATCGAGAAAAACGTTGTTCGTAGCCGCGTACTGGCAGGCGAGCCGCGCATCGATGGCCGTGAAAAAGACATGATCCGTGGCCTGGACGTGCGTACTGGCGTTCTGCCGCGTACCCACGGTTCCGCACTGTTCACCCGTGGCGAAACTCAGGCGCTGGTTACTGCGACCCTGGGCACCACGCGTGATGCGCAGAACCTCGACGAACTGATGGGCGAGCGTACTGACAACTTCCTGTTCCACTACAACTTCC
Source organism: Citrobacter sp. Cpo089 (assembly GCF_030332695.1). Taxonomy (NCBI): domain Bacteria; kingdom Pseudomonadati; phylum Pseudomonadota; class Gammaproteobacteria; order Enterobacterales; family Enterobacteriaceae; genus Citrobacter; species Citrobacter sp. Cpo089. Next base: position 23,767 of record NZ_JAOWHJ010000036.1, read on the forward strand.
CTCCGTACTGCGTAGGTGAAACCGGTATGGTCGGTTCTCCGAAGCGTCGTGAGATTGGTCACGGCCGTCTGGCGAAGCGTGGCGTACTGGCAGTAATGCCGGAACTGGATAAATTCCCGTACACCGTGCGTGTGGTTTCTGAAATCACCGAATCTAACGGTTCTTCTTCCATGGCTTCCGTATGTGGTGCTTCCCTGGCGCTGATGGACGCAGGTGTGCCGATCAAAGCCGCCGTTGCGGGTATCGCGATGGGTCTGGTGAAAGAAGGCGACAACTTTGTTGTTCTGTCTGACATCCTGGGCGACGAAGACCACCTGGGCGATATGGACTTCAAAGTGGCGGGTTCCCGCGACGGTATCTCTGCACTGCAGATGGATATCAAAATTGAAGGTATCACCAAAGAAATCATGCAGGTTGCTCTGAACCAGGCTAAAGGTGCGCGTCTGCACATCCTGGGTGTGATGGAACAAGCGATCAACGCTCCGCGCGGCGATATTTCTCAGTTCGCTCCGCGTATCCACACCATCAAGATCAGCCCGGACAAGATCAAAGATGTTATCGGTAAAGGCGGTTCTGTTATCCGTGCTCTGACCGAAGAAACCGGCACCACCATTGAAATCGAAGATGATGGTACCGTGAAGATTGCTGCGACCGACGGTGAGAAAGCGAAATATGCTATCCGTCGTATCGAAGAGATCACCGCAGAGATCGAAGTTGGCCGTATCTACAATGGTAAAGTGACCCGTATCGTTGACTTTGGCGCGTTCGTTGCCATCGGTGGCGGTAAAGAAGGTCTGGTACACATCTCTCAGATCGCTGACAAGCGCGTAGAGAAAGTGACCGACTACCTGCAGATGGGCCAGGAAGTACCGGTCAAAGTTCTGGAAGTTGATCGCCAGGGCCGTGTACGTCTGAGCATTAAAGAAGCAACTGAGCAGTCTCAGCCTGCAGGCGAACCGGAAGCTCCGGCAAGCCAGGGCGAGTAAGGTTGCCATTGCCCTCCGTGAAAGCGGAGGGCCTTTAACCCGGCAGGATGCCTTGTTAGCAACCGGGGAACCTGGACGTTCATTCAATCGTTGTCTTCGGGAGTGGGAAATGAAGCCTTTTTTGCGCTGGTGTTTCGTTGCGACAGCACTCACGCTGGCTGGATGCAGTAATTCCGCCTGGCGAAAGAGTGAAGTCCTCGCAGTACCATTGCAACCGACTTTGCAGCAGGAAGTGATTCTGGCACGTATGGAACAAATTCTTGCCAGTCGGGCTTTAACCGATGACGAACGCGCACAGCTTTTATATGAGCGCGGAGTGTTGTATGATAGTCTCGGTCTGAGGGCACTGGCGCGAAATGATTTTTCACAAGCGCTGGCAATCCGACCAGATATGCCTGAAGTATTCAATTACTTAGGTATATATTTAACGCAGGCAGGCAATTTTGATGCTGCCTATGAAGCGTTTGATTCTGTACTTGAGCTTGATCCAACTTACAACTACGCGCACTTAAATCGCGGTATCGCATTGTATTACGGCGGTCGCGACAAGTTAGCGCAAGATGATCTGCTAGCGTTTTATCAAGACGATCCCAATGATCCTTTCCGTAGTCTGTGGCTTTATCTTGCCGAGCAGAAGCTCGATGAGAAGCAGGCTAAAGAAGCGTTGAAGCAACGCTTTGAGAAATCGGATAAAGAGCAATGGGGATGGAACATTGTCGAGTTCTACCTGGGCAACATTAGCGAAGCAACGCTGATGGAACGCCTGAAGGCGGACGCAACGGATAACACCTCGCTCGCTGAGCATCTCAGTGAAACCAACTTCTATTTAGGTAAGTACTACCTAAGTCTGGGGGATTTGGACAACGCTACGGCATTGTTCAAACTGGCGGTGGCTAACAACGTTCATAACTTTGTTGAGCACCGATACGCATTGTTGGAATTATCGCTCCTGGGCCAGGACCAAGATGACCTGGCAGAATCGGACCAGCAATAGCTGACGTACACATCAGCCCGTAATCTTTTTTGATTGCCATCACCTTCACGGGTGAGGGCGTTGTTGTTCGTTAATACACCTACTTTGAGCCGGTTCACACTTTTCAATGAAAATTGCAGATCAATTTCATGATGAGTTATGTAGACTGGCCGCCATTAATTTTGAGGCACACGTACTACATGGCTGAATTCGAAACCACTTTTGCAGATCTGGGCCTGAAGGCTCCTATCCTTGAAGCCCTTAACGATCTGGGTTACGAAAAACCATCTCCAATCCAGGCAGAGTGCATTCCGCATCTGCTGGGCGGCCGCGATGTTCTGGGTATGGCCCAGACAGGCAGCGGCAAAACTGCAGCGTTCTCTTTACCGCTGCTCAACAATCTTGATCCTGAGCTGAAGGCACCTCAGATTCTGGTGCTGGCACCGACCCGCGAACTGGCGGTTCAGGTAGCAGAAGCCATGACGGATTTCTCTAAACACATGCGCGGCGTGAACGTGGTTGCCCTGTACGGCGGCCAGCGTTATGACGTGCAATTACGTGCCCTGCGTCAGGGGCCACAGATCGTCGTCGGTACGCCGGGCCGTCTGCTGGATCACCTGAAGCGCGGTACTCTGGACCTCTCCAAACTGAGCGGTCTGGTACTGGACGAAGCTGACGAAATGCTGCGTATGGGCTTCATCGAAGACGTTGAAACCATCATGGCGCAGATCCCGGAAGGTCATCAGACCGCTCTGTTCTCTGCAACCATGCCGGAAGCGATTCGTCGTATTACCCGCCGCTTTATGAAAGAGCCGCAGGAGGTACGTATTCAGTCCAGCGTTACTACCCGTCCTGACATCAGCCAGAGCTACTGGACTGTGTGGGGCATGCGTAAAAATGAAGCGCTGGTGCGTTTCCTGGAAGCAGAAGATTTTGATGCGGCGATTATCTTCGTTCGTACCAAAAATGCGACCCTGGAAGTAGCAGAAGCGCTGGAGCGTAGCGGTTATAGCAGCGCTGCACTGAACGGCGACATGAACCAGTCCCTGCGTGAGCAGACTCTGGAGCGTCTGAAAGATGGTCGTCTGGATATTCTGATTGCCACCGACGTTGCGGCCCGTGGCCTGGACGTTGAGCGTATCAGCCTGGTTGTCAACTACGACATCCCGATGGATTCCGAGTCTTACGTTCACCGTATCGGCCGTACCGGTCGTGCGGGTCGTGCGGGTCGTGCGCTGCTGTTCGTTGAGAACCGCGAGCGTCGTCTGCTGCGTAACATCGAACGCACCATGAAGCTGACTATTCCGGAAGTAGAACTGCCGAACGCAGATCTGCTGGGCAAACGCCGTCTGGAAAAATTCGCCGCTAAAGTACAGCAGCAGCTGGAAAGTAGCGATCTGGATCAGTACCGTGCTCTGCTGGCGAAAATGCAGCCGGAAGAAGAGCTGGATATCGAAACGCTGGCAGCTGCACTGCTGAAAATGGCTCAGGGCGAACGTCCTCTGATCCTGCCGCCAGATGCGCCGATGCGTCCGAAACGCGAATTCCGCGACCGTGATGACCGTGGTCCGCGTGACCGTAACGATCGTGGCCCTCGTGACCGTAATGACCGTGGTGGTGAAGACCGTCCGCGTCGTGAACGTCGTGACGTTGGTGACATGCAGCTGTACCGCATTGAAGTGGGCCGTGATGACGGTGTTGAAGTTCGTCATATCGTTGGTGCGATTGCTAACGAAGGTGATATCAGCAGCCGTTACATCGGTAACATCAAGCTGTTTGCTTCCCACTCCACCATCGAACTGCCGAAAGGTATGCCGGGCGACGTACTGCAGCACTTTACCCGTACTCGCATCCTGAACAAGCCGATGAACATGCAGCTGGTTGGCGATGCAGTTCCGCACACCGGTGGTGAGCGTCGTGGCGGTGGCCGTTTCAGCGGTGAGCGTCGTGAAGGCGGTCGCGGTGAAGGTCGTAACTTTAGCGGCGAACGTCGTGAAGGCGGTCGTGGCGATGGTCGTCGTTTCAGCGGCGAACGTCGTGAAGGCAACCGTGGTCCGCGTCGTGACGATTCTTCTGCTCCGCGTCGTGATGACTCTGCTGGTCGTCGTCGTTTCGGCGGTGATGCATAAGCCTTTTAGCTTTATAGCTGTAAAGTAAAATATACGGCCCCGATCTCAACAATCGGGGCTTTTTTTATTTCAATTGTACTCGTGTACTGGTACAGTGCAGCGCATTGAGATGTAGTCACAATATAAATGACTGGAGAGATGGCTAAATGGCAACACTAACCACCACCCAAACGTCACCTTCGCTGCTCGGCGGCGTGGTGATCATCGGCGGCACCATTATTGGCGCGGGGATGTTTTCTCTGCCAGTGGTCATGTCCGGGGCGTGGTTCTTCTGGTCAATGGCGGCGCTGATCTTTACCTGGTTCTGTATGCTGCACTCCGGGCTGATGATCCTTGAAGCTAACCTCAATTACCGCATTGGCTCCAGTTTTGACACCATCACGAAAGATCTGCTGGGCAAAGGCTGGAACGTGGTGAACGGCATCTCGATTGCTTTCGTTCTCTATATTCTGACCTACGCGTATATCTCGGCGAGCGGATCAATCCTGCACCACACCTTCTCGGAGATGTCGTTGAACGTTCCTGCACGTGCGGCAGGTCTTGGTTTTGCGCTGCTGGTGGCGTTTGTGGTGTGGTTAAGCACCAAAGCGGTGAGCCGCATGACGGCGATTGTGCTGGGTGCGAAGGTAATTACCTTTTTCCTGACTTTCGGCAGTTTATTAGGGCACGTTCAGCCCACAACGTTGTTTAACGTGGCGGAAAGCAACGCTTCGTATACGCCGTACCTGCTGATGACGCTGCCGTTCTGTCTGGCCTCATTCGGCTATCACGGCAATGTCCCGAGCCTGATGAAGTACTACGGCAAAGATCCGAAGACCATCGTTAAGTGTCTGGTTTACGGCACGCTGCTGGCGCTGGTGCTGTATACCGTGTGGTTACTGGGGACGATGGGTAATATCCCGCGTCCGGAATTTATTGGTATTGCACAGCAAGGCGGTAACATTGATGTGCTGGTACAGGCGCTGAGCGGTGTGTTAAATAGCCGCAGTCTGGATCTGCTGCTGGTGGTGTTCTCCAACTTTGCGGTGGCGAGTTCATTCCTCGGTGTTACGCTCGGTCTGTTTGACTATCTGGCGGATCTGTTTGGCTTTGATGACTCGGCAATGGGACGTTTCAAAACGGCATTGCTGACGTTTGTCCCGCCAATTATCGGTGGCTTGCTATGGCCGAATGGTTTCCTGTACGCCATTGGCTATGCAGGACTCGCGGCAACCATCTGGGCCGCCATTGTTCCGGCGCTGCTGGCCCGTAAATCTCGCGAGCGTTTCGGTAGCCCGAAATTCCGTGTCTGGGGCGGTAAGCCGATGATTGCGCTGATCCTGGTATTCGGTATCGGCAACGCGGTTATCCATATTCTGTCGAGCGTTAATTTGTTACCGGTTTATCAGTAAAACCGTTGCCCGGTGGTGCTACGCTTACCGGGCCTACATCACCGTGTAGGCCGGATAAGGCGTAGCCGCCATCCGGCACAAATAGTACTATCCCAATAATTCCTGCTTCACATCCATCGCCAAATCAAACGAATGTAGACGTGCCTGATGATCAAAAATCTGGCCGTTAACCATAATCTCATCAGCCTGGGTTTCACGCAAAATGGCGTCGAGACCATGTCGCACTTTTGCCTTATCACCGACCAGCGACATGCTCAGCGCCTGTTGTACGCCGTACTGCTCAGAAGCGGACCACAGCTGATGCATATTCTCTACCGGCGGCGGTAGCTGGCCGGTTTCGCCACGACGCAGCTTCACAAATGCCTGCTGCATGGAGGTGAAAAGAAACTCGGCGTCGCGATTGCTGTCGGCGGCAATAATGTTGATGCACACCATCGCATACGGTTTTGCCAGACGCGCTGAGGGCTTGAATTGGCTGCGATACAGATGCAGTGCCTGGTGCAGCATATCCGGAGCAAAGTGCGAGGCGAAGGCAAACGGCAGACCAAGCTGGGCCGCCAGTTGTGCGCTGTACAGGCTGGAGCCTAATAACCAGACGGGGATCTGCTCGCCGTAGCCGGGAACCGGACGTACATGGGGGTTAGGATCGCGGGCGTCGAACCAGTCCACCAGTTCAGCGACGTCGCGTGGGAAGTTATCGATATCACCGCTCATATGGCGGCGCAGTGCGCGCATGGTTGGCTGATCGCTGCCCGGTGCGCGACCAAGCCCGAGATCGATTCGTCCCGGATACAGCGTATTCAGGGTACCGAACTGCTCGGCGATCACCAGCGGCGAATGGTTAGGCAGCATCACGCCGCCAGATCCGAGATGCAGCGTGGTGGTATTAGCAGCCAGATAACCAATCAACACTGAGGTAGCGGCGCTGGCGATGCCGGTCATGTTGTGATGTTCCGCCAGCCAATAGCGGTGGTAACCGCGTTTTTCGGCCAGTTGAGCGAGATCAAGCGAGTGTGTGAAGGCCTCTTTTGCCGAGGATCCTTCAGGGATCGGCGCCAGATCCAGCACCGAGAACGGAATAGTTTTGTCAGTCATAACGGCTCACTTTGTTACCGGTTAATCTTTTAATACTGCATTAAAGATTAGCGAATGTTGTTAACAAAGTGAGCTTTATACGGCGGGTACCGAATATAACATGCCCGATGGCGCTGCGCTTATCGGGCCTACGGGATCGCTATTTGTAGGCCCGATAAGGCATTTATGCCGTATCCGGCTAGTCCTGCAGCTCCAGTCCAGCCAGTCGCTTCCAGTAGCCGTTACAGTCACTGTGGGCAGCAAGCGGTAATGGGGCACTGCCATTTTCATTGGCGCGGAAGGCGTCGAGCATGGCGAATGTTTCAGTGCCTGAAGGGGACAGACGCACAATATCAACCAGCCCCTGCATCGATGTCAGTTCGTTGCCGAGGTTGTAAACATAGCCGCTCATGGTCTGGATCCCGTTGAGGACAAAGACCTGCTGATTCTCCTGCGACAGCACATTGCGCCCGTTCGGGTATTTTATGCAGCAGGTTTCACACTCGTCTTTTGGACGGTCTTCAGAGCGTGCGGTAAAGCAGCGGGCAGAGTACGCCAGCGGCAGATGCCCGTAGCTTAGCACCTCAACTTCAAACTGATTGCGAATACCCAGCTCATCACACTGGTTGAGCAGGTTTGCCAGCCAGTCGCGGGAAAGCTCTACCGGCATACACCAGCGCACCATGCCTTGTTTGAGCAGCATACGCAGGGTAACCGCGTTGTAGCAGTTGAGCGCATGCCCGGCGACAAACGGCAGCTTACGCTCGGCGCACATGTTTACCACCCCGAGATCGCTGGCTTCCAGCAGGAAGTCACCGTTTTCGACATAGCGCTTCAGCTCTCCCAGTTCAGAAGAGGCCTGCACCAGCGCCAGTGTTGACAGCACAACTTGTTTACCGCTGCCAGCGAGCGATTTCGCCATATCGAGCCAGTCGCCCACTTTGGTGGCGCGGCGTTTACTGCATACCGCTTCACCAAGATAGATAACGTCGGCCTGGCTTACGGCAGCCTGCTGATAAAAATCTTCCAGCGTTTCTTTCGGCCAGTACCACAGCACCGGCCCTAAGGAATATTTCATTGCTTCTCTCACTGCCATTTACGGTGATACGCGCCAAGCGTGGTCTGTGTGCCTTCGGACATTGAACCGAGCGTTTCCATCCACGCGGCCTGCGGGACGTAGTTTTGCGGGTCGGCCATACAGCGGTCGATCGCCTGACGCCACACTTTCGCCACCTGACTGACATAGGCCGGGCTGCGCTGACGTCCTTCGATTTTCACCGAAGCAATATTGGCTGCCAGCAGTTCCGGCAGCAGCTCCAGCGTGTTCAGGCTGGTGGGTTCTTCCAGCGCATGATAACGCTCGCCGTCAACCAGATAGCGACCTTTACATAGCGTCGGATAACCGGCGTTTTCTCCGTCCTGGTAGCGGTCGATCAGCACTTCATTAAGACGGGATTCCAGCCCTTGTTGGGTCTGTTGCCAGCGGACAAAACGGGCAGGCGAGCAGGCACCAACCGTGTTAGGAGACTCACCCGTCAGATAGGATGAAAGATAGCAACGGCCTTCCGCCATAATGCACAGGCTACCGAAGGCGAACACTTCCAGGGGAACTGGCGTGACGCGAGCAAGCTGTTTCACCTGATGAATAGACAGCACGCGCGGCAGTACCACACGGGCGACGTCAAAGTTGCGATGATAGAAATTAATTGCCTCTTCATTGGTTGCAGATGCCTGAACAGAGACATGGCGCTCAATATGCGGGTAGCGCTCTGCGGCATACTCAAGCATGGCGAGGTCGGCAAGGATCAGCGCATCTGCACCGAGTTGTGCTGCCATATCCACGGCACGTTGCCAGCGCGCGTAACCATCCGGGTGCGCAAAGGTGTTAATCGCAATGTGCAGCTTACGGCGGTGCTGATGGACAAAACTCACCGCTTCCTGCAATTTTTTCTCGGTAAAATTAAGGCCGGCGAAATGACGGGCGTTGGTATCATCTTTCAGCCCGATGTAGACAGCATCAGCGCCGTTCTCGATGGCCGCCTTAAGCGCCGGTAGGTTTCCGGCAGGGCAGAGCAGCTCCATAATTTATCCTGAACGTTGCGCCGTGATGGGCGCAGAAATGTTAACGAATGGGGATTTTAGTTAACCTTGCTGAGACAATTTTTGATTTGAGGCAGTTAAAGTCGTATTGGTGACACCAATAAAGAGGTAACAATTTCGCATCGAATTGTTGATTTATGCCGCTATGTCGTTTATTTGATATGGCAAAATAGCAGGACTATTGAAACAGGGAGTAAAGCTCGTGTTGGATAAACTGCGTTCACGCTTAGTACAATTTGGTCCTTCTCTGATGAGTGTACCAGTTAAACTGACGCCCTTTGCGCTGAAGCGCCAGGTTCTGGAGCAGGTCCTGAGCTGGCAGTTTAGTCAGGCGCTGGCCGATGGGGAGCTGGAGTTTCTCGAAGGTCGCTGGCTGAGCATTCATGTGCGTGACATTGACCTCAAATGGTATACCTCTGTTGAGAACGATAAACTTATCGTCAGCCAGAATGCAGATGCGGATGTGAGTTTTAGCGCCGATGCCAGCGATCTGCTGATGATCGTGGCCCGCAAGCAGGATCCGGATACGCTTTTCTTCCAGCGTCGTCTGGTGATTGAAGGTGATACAGAATTAGGGCTATACGTAAAAAATCTGATGGATGCCATCGAACTGGAGCAGATGCCTAAAGCGTTGCGCGTCATGTTGATGCAGTTGGCAGATTTTGTTGAGGCGGGGATGAAAACGTCGCCAGAAACCAAACAGACCTCGGTAGGTGAGCCATGCTGATTCGAGTTGAAATTCCCATTGATGCCCCAGGTATTGATGCGCTGCTGCGCCGTTCATTTGAGAGCGATGCGGAAGCGAAATTAGTGCACGACCTGCGTGAAGATGGTTTCTTAACGCTGGGTCTGGTTGCTACCGATGACGAAGGTCAGGTAGTGGGTTACGTCGCGTTCAGCCCAGTCGATGTTCAGGGTGAAGATCTGCAATGGGTCGGCATGGCGCCGCTCGCGGTGGATGAAAACTACCGGGGGCAGGGCCTGGCGCGTCAGCTTGTCTATGAAGGACTCGATTCACTGAACGAGTTTGGCTACGCAGCTGTGGTTACGCTGGGGGATCCGGCCCTGTACAGCCGCTTTGGCTTTGAGCTGGCGGCCCATCATGACCTGCGTTGCCGCTGGCCGGGCACCGAAAGCGCGTTCCAGGTTCATCGCCTGGCGGACGATGCGCTGGAAGGCGTGACGGGTCTTGTGGAATACCACGACCACTTCAATCGCTTTTAAGCTTCCGGGGTTTGCAGGCTGCTTAGTAGCGCCTCAAACCCTTCGCCTTCGACAAGGTGCTCTTTCTGCCGCTTGGTGAGCTGTTTAACGCGATACTCCAGGCGCAGGGCCAGCGAACGGTCGCCAACCTGCGCCGCAAATGCCAACGTGAGTTCCCCCTTTCCGCGTAGCGCCTTCGCGCCTTTCCCACTTTGATGCTGCTTATAGCGGCGCTGCACATCGGTGGTTATTCCGGTGTATAAGGCGTTGTCAGCGGTACGGATCAGGTACAGATACCAGGGTGTCATTGTCACCATCGACGTGATAATTTTCAGGCCTACAGTATAAAAGAGAACAGAAATGGAAACACTGACTGCGGTGTCTCGCTGGCTGGCAAAACAGCACGTCGTGACCTGGTGCGTACACCATGAAGGTGAATTGTGGTGCGCCAATGCGTTTTACCTGTTTGATGCGCAGAAGATGGTGTTCTATGTGCTGACTGAAGAGAAAACGCGTCATGCGCAGATGTCCGGACCCCGCGCGCCGATTGCCGGTACAGTAAACGGTCAGCCTAAAACCGTCGCTCTGATTCGTGGCGTACAGTTTAAAGGGGAAATCCGGCGTCTTGAGGGGCAGGAGAGCGAAGACGCGCGTAAAGCCTACAACCGCCGTTTCCCCGTTGCCAGAATGCTGCCAGCGCCCGTATGGGAGATTCGACTGGATGAAGTCAAATTTACGGACAACACGCTGGGCTTCGGTAAAAAGATGCACTGGCTGCGTGATCTATAGTTAGAAGAGTGATTGAAGACCCTGGGGAAGATAAGCGATGAGTCAGGTGTTAATAACGGGAGCCACGGGGCTGGTGGGCGGACATTTGCTGCGTATGCTGCTCAATGAACCCCGGGTCAATGCCATCACGGCACCAACGCGTCGACCGCTGGCAGATACGGTTGGTATCTATAACCCCCATGATCCGCAGCTAACCGATGCTCTGGCGCAGGTCACCGATCCGGTCGATATTGTCTTTTGTTGTTTGGGGACTACCCGGCGTGAAGCGGGCAGCAAAGAGGCGTTTATCCATGCTGACTATACGCTGGTGGTAGATACGGCCCTGACGGGACGTAGGTTAGGCGCCCAGCATATGCTGGTAGTGAGTTCGATGGGCGCCAATGCGAATTCACCGTTTTTTTATAATCGGGTGAAAGGTGAAATGGAGCAGGCGCTGATCGCGCAGAATTGGCCACGGCTGACGATTGTCCGGCCTTCAATGCTCCTGGGTGATAGGGACAAGCAGCGGACGAATGAGATGTTTTTAGCGCCGTTGTTCAGGCTGCTGCCGGGTAACTGGAAGTCGATTGAAGCGCGCGATGTTGCTCGGGCAATGCTGGCAGAAGCGCTGGCGCCTGGGCATGAAGGGGTTTCGATCCTGACCTCTTCCGAGCTACGCGAAAGGGCTAAATAAAAAATGCCGGATGGCGCTGACGCTTATCCGGCCTACAAACGATTACGTTCTATAGGCCGGATAAGATGCCATCTACAGGCGTGTTACTTAATAAACGTAAAGGCTGTCGTGACGCGTTTCACGCCGCTTACCCGGCTGGCGATATCCGCCGCCGCCTTCGCTTCACGCTCGGTCACCAGACCTAACAGGAACACTTCCCCGTTCTCAGTCGTTACTTTCACGTTAGAGGATTTCACCTGATCGCTGGTCAGTAACTGGGAACGTACTTTGGTGGTTATCCAGGTATCGTTGGACGCATCGCCCAGACCAATTGGCTGGCCCTGACGGATCTCATTAAAGACCTCAGTCGTACCTTCTACGCCCATCGCAATCTGTTTTGCACGTGCAGACAGTTCGCTATTCGGCGACTGGCCGACCAGCAGCACTTTACCCTGATAAGCGCTCACGTTGATTCGCGCTTCTTTCTTGATTTGGGCATCTTTCGACAACGCCGTATTGACGCGTAATTCCAGGGTTCCGTCATCTACCTGAGTGCCGACGCTGCGAGGATCCGTCGCGGCTTTAGTCCCGACAGCTGCAGTTCCAACAACGGCGGCAGCGACACAGCCTTGCAGCAGCAGTGCAGCGATAATCACAGCAAGCGGCGAAAATGCCTTCATGTGTACTCCTTAATCATCCTGGTGAGGGAAAAGCGTGTTATCGATAAGATCGCAAAGGCAGTTGACCGTCAGCATGTGCATTTCCTGAACGCGGGCGCTGTGGTGTGAGGGAATACGGATTTCAACATCCTGTGGCCCCAGTAATCCGGCCAGTTCCCCTCCGTCATACCCGGTCAGCGCGACGATTGTCATGTCGCGTGTCACGGCGGCTTCAACGGCTTTTACGATATCGCGGCTATTACCACGCGTAGAGATTGCCAGCAGAACATCACCTGCATGTCCCAGCGCACGGACTTGTTTTGCATAAACTTCGTCGTGCAGGCGATCGTTGGCAATCGCAGTTAAGACCACATTATCAGTATTTAGTGCAATCGCAGGTAAACTTGGGCGTTCTGTTTCAAAACGATTGATCATGCTGGCAGCAAAATGCTGTGCGTTGGCAGCGGACGTCCCATTACCACAACAGAGAATTTTGTTGCCATTGAGCAGGGACTGAACCAGCGTCATGGCGGCACGGGAGATTGCATCCGGAAGTGCTTCAGCCGCAGCTATCTGAGTTTGAATGCTTTCTGTAAAGCAGACTTTAATTCTATCTAACACGCTAATCCTTAAGAACCAGGCTCTGAATCTTCAACTATGAGCGGTCGTTGAACGCGTCCTTAAACCACTCAACATCATTTCCGGTGAAGGCTAACACATCGAACCGGCAATCCACAGTATCAAAACTCCCATTGTGGCGCGCAAGCCACAAGCGGGCGGTCTGTAATAATTTGTGTTGTTTGCTCCGGGTCACACTCGCCGCCGCACCGCCGAACTGTGCTGAGCGTCGGTAGCGAACCTCAACAAATACGGTGGTGTTGCCTTCACGCATTATCAAGTCGATTTCGCCGCCACGTTCACGCACGTTGGCGGCGATAAAATGCAGTCCCTTGCTCAGCAGCCAGTCACGCGCGGTGGATTCCCACGCGTCACCGGTCTGTTTACTCGTTAACTGGCGGGGACGACTTGTCCTTGCTGGTATTTGAGCCATGATAACTTCCTGTTAATCACACAATCCTGCGTTGCGGTTAAGGCCCCGGTATTACCGTTAATTTCGAAACCCTGCACCTGACGCATTTGCGAAAAGTGGTTGGCAAGCGACCAGGCATCGACACCCATGGCATACATACGCGCCAGCGAGTAGTCGTTACGAACCGCGCCAAGCGCCTGCTGCATGAGAGGCGCGTTAGCGCCTGCCAGCATCGGAATTTCGCTGTACTGCAAGCCTTCCATCTCCAGACGGAAATCCGGGCCGGCAGTGCCCTGCGCACTACGAGAGCTGGCGTACAGTGTTGCTCCGCTCTGGCTGCCGTTGCGCATGGCGATCATCGGCTTAATAAATGCAATTTCTTCCGGCGTCGCCAGAATATACACGGCATCAACACGACCGCTACCGCCGGTGATTTGCGCATCGGTAGGTGCTGCCGGGATGGTCAGACCGCCAATCGTCACGCCGGGTTGGGCTGGCACAGAGGAGGCCACCGGGCTGCCTGTCAGGGAAATCCCTGAGCCGCCGTTGACGCCCATTTTAAGTTCAGCGGTGGAGCCGAACTTCTGCTGCAATACCACGCCGCCACCCAGTTTTTGCCATTCCTGTGCAAAGGCGTTGGCAACGCGATCGCCTAATGAACTCCGTGGAATCAACAACAGCGGCGTCTGTTTTCCCTGATCGCGGATGTGGCGTGCGGCGTCGCGCGCTTCATCTTCTGGCGACAGGGCGAAGTAGCAGACGTTCGGCAGATTTTTCACCGACTCCGGCTGGTTAAGCGCCAGGACGTTCAATGGCGTGTTGCTTTTCATCAGCTCTTCAACATTGTTCTTCAACAGTGGGCCAACCACGATGCTGGCGCCATCCTGCTGAACCTGAGTCAGGATCTGGTTCAGCGGCTGTGATGAAGTGTCGTAGATTTTCAGCTCAGCGGACGGATTCGCCGGTGCGCTGGCGGTTGTTGGCTGAGCGGGTGCTGCGGGCTGCACAGCAGGTGTTTCTGGCTGAGCCGGCGTCTCGTTGGTCAGATCGCTTACTGACGCCTGAGACGGGCTGGCAACGCCGTCAGTCGTTTGCGGCTGTTCCGTAGTAGTCGTAGCAGCTGGAACTGCGGCAGGTGCGACAGCAACAGGGGCTGCGACAGGTTGAGTGCCCATGTTTTTCGCAGCTTCAAAGCCTTGCTGAATAGTACGGCCAAATACAGCGGCCTGACCGTTCAGTGGTAACAGCAGGGCGATTTTGCTGGTGGAGGCGGGCTTAAAGCTCTGCACGTTAACCAACTGTGTTGGTAACAGTTTTGCCCCTGGGTTTTGCGGATAACGTTTCTGCCAGTCCGCAATACCGGCTTTCATCATGTCCGGATCGTTACGGTTATCGAACCAGACGCGCTGAAGATCCAGCCAGCCTTGCAGCACATTTTCATCAGCATTGATGACCAGCGCCTGAGCTTGCTCCTGGGTCATGGACGACAGCGCCTGCCAGGTGGCGTCCATATTTTTCTGCTTAGCATTCGCGGCCAGCAGCGGTTCCTGGGCGATCAGGGCGCGCAGCAGCGTCAGAGATGGGCGGCCCTGGTTGACGTCGATTTGCGCCTGCCAGTAGCGTGCCTGTTGGTTTTGATCGAAATCGGCGGGAGTTAACTTATCCAGCAGGGCCTGTGCGCCAGCGACATCTTTCTGCGCGAGCTTAATCTCGACGGCCAGCAGTGACTGCTCACGCTGCTGGGTATCGCTTAGCTTCTGCGGTAGCTGGTTAAACAGTTCGATTGCCTGCTGGCTCTTGCCTTCTTTCAGCAGTGCACGAATGGCGAGTAATTGCCAGTTGGTCTTGCTATCATCTGAGCTTTGCTGCATTTGTTGCAGATAAAAGCCGGAATCAGCCTGCGCAGTGCCCTGCATATGGGCTGCACTCTGGTCTGGCGCCTGGGTGCCACAGCCTGCGAAAATCAGTGCTGCCAGAATGACTGGTAGCGCGCGTGCGGCTTTCAAACGAGAAAATGTTGAGGGTACCATACTGTATCCAGTGATATTTTTTTACTCAATGCTCAATATTAAATCGGCAATACGGACGACACAATGAAACAACACGAATCGGCGGATAATTCTCAAGGCCAACTCTTTATTGTACCTACTCCTATAGGAAATTTGGCTGATATTACCCAACGAGCGCTCGAAGTTTTACAAGCCGTTGATTTGATTGCCGCTGAAGACACTCGTCATACAGGATTATTGTTACAACACTTCGCGATTAACGCGCGTCTGTTCGCGCTACATGACCACAACGAGCAGCAAAAGGCCGAAACGCTGGTCGCGAAGCTCAAAGAAGGACAAAACATTGCGCTGGTTTCCGATGCCGGAACGCCGCTGATTAACGATCCTGGCTACCATCTGGTGCGTACCTGTCGCGAAGCGGGGATCCGCGTTGTTCCCCTGCCTGGTCCTTGTGCGGCGATTGCAGCCCTGAGCGCTGCGGGCCTGCCTTCAGACCGTTTTTGCTATGAAGGATTTCTGCCTGCCAAATCGAAAGGGCGTCGTGATGCGATGAAAGCCATTGAGGCCGAGCCGCGTACGCTTATTTTTTATGAATCTACCCACCGCTTGCTGGATAGCCTGGAAGACATGGTTGCCGTGTGGGGCGAATCCCGTTACGTGGTGCTGGCGCGCGAGCTGACCAAAACCTGGGAAACTATTCACGGTGCACCGGTTGGTGAACTGCTGGCGTGGGTCAAGGAAGATGAAAACCGTCGTAAAGGTGAAATGGTGCTGATTGTCGAAGGGCATAAAGCGCAGGAAGACGACCTTCCTGCCGATGCGCTGCGTACGTTGGCCTTATTGCAGGCAGAACTGCCGCTGAAAAAGGCCGCCGCGCTGGCTGCTGAAATCCATGGCGTGAAAAAAAATGCGTTGTATAAGCACGCGCTGGAACAGCAGGGAGAGTAAAAGTGAGCACCTACCAACCGCCTTTCGTGGTCACTCCATTGATCCTCATCCAGGTCATTGAAATTGGTGAGTTGATGGGGCATTGGGCTGCGATGGCTGGTAGGGCATCTCCTCTTTATCTCTGCTTTGCAGGAGGGATTGGGAAAACCATCAGCCTTGTCGGAAGAAATGTCGGCTGATTTACTGGATATAGACAAACGCATTCTACAAATATTGTCGAATCAGCCGAGCAGATCCGCCAAAGGTATCGCTAATGAGTGTGAAATCTCAGTCCGGACCGTAGAACGCTATCTGAAAGCGTTGCAGCTAAAAGGTAAACTGCAACGCGTTGGCGCGACAAAAGGGGGATGTGGCGGGTAATTTAAACGACCAGCAGTTCAACGCCTGTTTTGGCCAGCGCTGATTTATCCTGTTTGCTGATACTGTCGTCGGTTATTACGCAGTTAATCTTTTCCATTGGCAGCACCTGATTAAAACCACGTCGATTAAATTTTGTCGCGTCCAGTACGGCAATGACCTTATGTGCTGCCGCCGCCATCACGCTACTAATCGAATAACCTTCGTTGAAGGTCGTAATACCGTTAGTAGCATCAATCCCGTCAGCGCCCACGAACATCAGGTCAGCGCTTATTCCTTGTAGGGAACGTTCAGCGATAGTGCCATGCATTGAATGCGTTTTGTGGCGCACAGTGCCGCCGCAGACGACCAGCGTAATGTCTTTGTTTTCCGATAACGTGAACGCGGCAGGCAGGCTATTGGTAATAACGGTGATATTACTTTTTCGGTTTAGCGTTTCAGCAATCAATAAAGTGGTGCTTCCGCTATCCAGAATTACGGTCATTCCTTCCTCAACCATTGCCGTTGCGGCCTGGGCAATCCGTTTTTTGGGATCGCTGGCAAGCTGATACCGATCTTCTAATAACACTTCCTGATTGTCACCTTCAGCCAGATGGCTTCCTGGTTTTGCCGCACCGCCGTGAAAACGGGTGACCAGACCCTTCTCTTCTAATAACCGTAGGTCGGCGCGAATGGTTACTTCAGAAATACCAAAGGTATTCGAAAGGTCCATTACCAGTACGCTGCCTTGCGTGTTAATCAAGTCGACAATTTTATTCCTTCTCTCAAATGAGTTCATATTGATTTGCCTGATAATTTAATTATCACTAGTTTAATCGAAGGATTGCGAAAGGTGAACGCTAAATTTCGAAAGTAAATGTGAGCCAGCGCAGGTTGCTGGCTCATGGGTTCAGGATAGTTTGAGTAGAATTTTTCCTTGCATCGGCGCGCCGTGGAGTGACTTGACGGCGCTGGCAAAGCTTTCGGCATCGCCAATGTGAGCAATTAACGGCTCAAGCTGTAGGCGTTTTTCCGTCAATAAACGGGCAGCGGTTTCCCACTCTTCTCCAGGCCATGGGCTGGAATAGTTCATCCAACTGCCAAGAATGGTTAATTCTTTACGTAATATTTGCCCAAAGACACCTGAAGCAAGCGTCAGATCGTGATGCAATGTGCCGACTAACGCTAGTTGAGCACGAGGGCCTGCAATCTCAATCGACAGCGTCACAGTTTGCGGGGTTCCCGCTGTTTCCAGCACGAGTTGGTCAAACTGAATATTTTCCAGGCCCGCGTGGATCTCAGCCGCACTCATCTCACGACTATTAAACACATGGGTTGCCCCCAGTTCTTTTGCTAATGCCAGCTTTTGCGGGTTGA
This sequence comes from Citrobacter sp. Cpo089, assembly GCF_030332695.1. Classification (NCBI taxonomy): domain Bacteria; kingdom Pseudomonadati; phylum Pseudomonadota; class Gammaproteobacteria; order Enterobacterales; family Enterobacteriaceae; genus Citrobacter; species Citrobacter sp. Cpo089. The sequence continues at coordinate 41,423 of NZ_JAOWHJ010000036.1, forward strand.
TATCAATCGCCGTGATACTTTTTGCACCGAGTTCACGGGCACATTGCATTGCCAGCAAACCGATAGTACCAGCACCAACGATAATCACATTTTTCCCTTCGCATCCCTGAGCCAGATGAAAAGCATGCAGACCGACGGTAATCGGTTCAATGAATGCGCCATCATCAATCGGCATATCTGAAGGCAGGCGGAACAGGTTGGCGCGTTTTACAACCACATATTCTGCGTTCCCGCCTTCGCTTCGTGAACCGACAAACTGATATTGTTTACATAACGAGAAGTATCCCCGCTCGCACTGAGGGCAATGAAAGCAGGGAAGCAGCGGTACGCAGGCCACGGCATCACCGGGTTGTAAGTCGGTTACGCTTGCGCCGTAGGACTCAACATAACCACTGAACTCATGCCCGAGCGTGATTGGATAATAGTGCGCACCATGATTGAAGATACGGGGAATGTCTGAGCCGCAAAGCCCTGAACTGACCACTTTGACCAATACATCTTCATCAGTTTGCAGTTGTGGTATGGGACGTTCTTCAACGCGTACGTCGCCCTCAGCGTGAATAACCACTGATTTCATAAGTGTCTCCAGAAATGTGAAGGGGAGCAAATGCTCCCCAGAAATTAAGATGCGGTCTGGCTTTCCGTTATGGCTGCCGCTTTTTCAGCCGCCACGAAATTACGTGCCCGACGCCAGGTCAGCAATACACCCAACAGGTAAATAGCAGCGATGATGATGAAGCCCACCACGTTCTGCCAGGTGAAGAGCTGGATTAGCAGCCAGGTGATTGGGGAGCCGCCCTGATCCATTGAGGCCACCATGCCACCGGCTTTCAATGCGCCTGCATTAGCGGCAAGCTGGGTATGTAAACCAATAGTTTGTGTGGCTATCCACAGGGTGATACCCATAATGATGACGCCAGAGATCAGCGTGCGGAACAGGTTCCCCTGATGAACGGCTACCGCCATGGCGACAAAGAAACCAATGGTCGCGAGATCGCCGAATGGCAGAACCTGGTTTCCGGGTACCAGAACAGCAATCAGAATGGTCAGCGGGATAAAGATTAGACTGGCGGAAACCACCGACGTATGGCCGAGCAGTAGTGCAGGATCCAGACCGATTAAGAACTCCTGTCCGCCAAATTTTGCCTGCAGGCGTTTACGGGCATGTTTAGCAATAGGAGTCAGGCCATCCATAATCGGTTTAATGACACGCGGCATGAGCAACATAACGGCAGCGGTTTTCACCGCCAGTTGCAGCACAGATTTAACGTCATATCCAGCCAGCATGCCGATCACTAATCCCATCACAAAACCGACGGTTACAGGTTCGCCGAAGGGTCCGAAGCGTTTTTGGACATCATCCGCGCTGAAATGAATGCGGTTCAGTCCGGGGATTTTTTCAATAATCGTATCAACCAGGACAGCTATCGGGCCCAGGTATGCCGAGGAACCGTGTGGAATGGCAATGCCTTCCAGGCCAAAAAAGTCGCGCGTGTCTTTGGCAAACCAGTCACCCAGTTTATAGACGAAGGCGGCATGAACAACCACGCCGAGAATGCCCAGCCAGTATGAGCCGGTCGCCAGATGCAACATGGCACCAGTAAACGTCATATGCCAGATATTCCAGATGTCGACGTTCACCACACGGGTCATGCGGGTAACCAGCATCAGGATATTCACCCCAATGGCGACTGGAATCGCAATTAACGCAATTTGCGAAGCCCAGGTCATTGGTGATGAGCCAGGCCAACCGACATCGATGACATGCAGGTTGATTTGAAATTGTTCTGCCATTGCTTTTGCGGCAGGGCCAATAGAGTCCAGCATCAGGCCGATCACCAGACCGATACCGACGAAGCCAATCCCGATATGCAAACCTGATTTAAAACAATCCCCGAGCTTCATTCCCAGCAATTTTGAGAAGATGATGATCACTAACGGCAGCATAACCGTTGGACCTAAGTCGAGGATATAACGCATTATTTCGCTAAACATGGCGTTACCCCACGAGGATAGTCAGTATTTTTTGCTGTAATGCTTCGATACCCACACCTGAAACAAAAGGCATGCCGTGGACCACTGGGATATCGCCAAACGTACGGTCAACGCGGGCGGTGGTACAGATAAGATCCGCTCCATCCATATAGGTTTCGATTTCTGTTACCCGACATTGAACCAGGTCGAGTTGGATATTGTTGGCTTCACAGAGTTCTTTAATTTCTTCTGCCGCCATTGTTGAAGTTGCTACAGCACCGCCACAGGCCACAATTACTTTACGTTTCATAGGGTATTCCTTTTATTATCAGTTTTTTATCAAGCCTGTGCGCAGGGCTCAGACTCAAGGATTTTTTCCCGAAAGAGCATGGCCAGTTCTGCATCAGGCGCATTCAGCAATGCTTCAATGGTGTTCGGGTTTTGTAGCTCACTAAACAGACGACGCAGGAGCTTCAGCTGCGCAGTCGGGTTCTCAACGATTAAGGCGATAATTAAAGAGACGGCTATCTCTTCGTCATCATCTGCTTGTTGAAAGTTGACCGGTGTATCCGGGCGAATCAGATAGATAGCAGGGGATATCGCATGCACAGCTTCACAATGTGGAATCGCAACGGCATGACGTTCCAGCGCTATTCCGGTTGGAAAAGTTGCTTCACGCTCAATCAGGGCCTGCGGATAGCTTTCATACACGACCCCTTTGGCCAGCATCTCCTCCCCAATATGTGTCAGCGCATGCTGACACGAGCTAAAGTTAATTCCTGTTCGAACAAAAAGTTGGCTCATATATTCTCCAGATTTCAGGCAATTACTGGTGCGCAACCAAAGCGATAGGCGCGCAGAACGTCCTGGATTTTGTCGATAATCAGATTGCGTGGTGTGGCGGTTAACGTCCCTTCAGTCAGGCGTTCAAATTGCACGGGCATAAACTGGCTAATGAGTCCCAGTGGTAAAGCGATGTCATTAAGGTTGGTGATTAATTTCTCTACACTTTGACGAATGCGGGGATGCGGCCAGTAGTAACGAATACGGTCGGAGAGGCTGAAGTGAATATCGACCATCGCCTGGCTCCAGGTTGGGCGATAATATTTTTTCCAGTAGTCCGGTTCATTCAACATTACTTCGTCAATTACTTCCAGAACCCGGCTCCGTTGTTCTGGGGAGATCAGTTCATTTTCCATTTGCGCAAGAGCAAAAATAGCTTCGCGCAGGGCAAAGGTGAGTGCCGGACCCACTTTCAATATTGCATAGTGATCGCGTACCAGAGCACGGTATGCCTGGCGGGTTTGATAATCGGTAGAATGCGCTTCGTAGACCATTGGTGTCTCTTTTATCCAGGCGGATAGCGCTTCTGCTGCTTGTGGTTGGTAGTGAATGATTTGGGTGTGATCGAACTCGACGCCGGGTTGAACCACAATGGCGATTACACGAGTTAACGCCTCTTCAAGCCCTAATGCGCGGAAGGCAACCTGATGGGTTTCCAGTGTCCGGGCGGCATCTTCTTCGCGTGTGACATGAACGGTGCCAATGGTGCTGGCTTCTCCGCCTGGTACGGGAACTTCTGTTCCAATAACGTAAGTCAGATGGTGTTTCTGTTCTTCGGTTGCCGTTGTTTCTGCGGCCTGGCAAAGTACGGCTGCCCGCTGGGCAACAACCATTGGATCTAACGGCGTTGGGTCGTCAGCACAGGACATCGAAGCATCAAGATGGATTTTGCTGAACCCTGCGGCAACGTAAGCTTTGATTAAGGCTACGGATTTTTCCATCGCTTCTGCCGCAGGTTCGTTTTGCCAGCAGTTAGGGCCGAGATGATCGCCACCCAGAATCAGCCTTTCGCGAGGAAAACCAACCGCTTGTGCGATGCTATAGACAAAGTCACGGAAATCAGCGGGTTTCATCCCGGTATAACCACCAAACTGATTAACCTGATTAGAGGTCGCTTCGATTAGAACTTTCGTGTTCGTATTGAGATCAAAACGTAATGCAGATTCAATAACCAGCGGATGGGCTGAACAAACAGAACAAATACCTAAATGCTCACCTGCTTTATGACGAGAGATTATTTCTTTCACTTCTATCTCCGATATCTTTTGTTTATCTTCATAATATTTTTGGATTGAAGGCAAAGGGTAAAAGCATCTTTCGTGATCCAGCTTTAAAAACAGACCTTTGTCAGAACCCGTACAATTCGAATTAATTAATCAATTACAACTTTCCTTCGCAGCCGCAGTCGGCAATCACCTTACGTACTACCTCTTTCATGGCCGCTTTTGCTGGCATCATGTAATGCCGTGGGTCGTTCGCATCGGTATGTGCGCTCAGGTAGGTTTTGAGTGCGCCAGCAAAGGCGATTTTAAGTTCGGTAGCGACGTTAACTTTGCAGACCCCTAAGGAGATTGCGCGCTTAATATCATGTGTAGGCAGGCCAGATGCGCCATGTAAAACCAGTGGGATATCAACGTGCTGACGAATCTCGGCTAGTCGATCGAAATCCAGTTTAGGTTCAGCGTTATACAGACCATGAGCTGTGCCAATCGCGACAGCCAGTGAGTCGATACCCGTTTTTTCCACGAACTCCCGAGCCTGTTCTGGGTGGGTATATAGCGCGTCTTTTCCGTCCACGATTAGGTCATCTTCTTGCCCACCCAGCCGTCCCAGCTCAGCTTCAACGCTAACGTCATAGCGGTGGCAGTAGTCTGTTACGTGTTTAACTAATGCAATGTTGTCGGCAAACGGCAGATGGGAACCATCGATCATCACGGAGCGAATGCCTGTAGCGACTTTCGCTTCAATATCGGTGGCGCTTTCATGGTGATCGAGATGGATGGCGAGAGGATGGTTCCAGCTTCTTGCCAGTTCACTGGCGATTGCAACGATGTTACCGACCCCGGCATAACTAAAAGTGCCAGGTGTGCCGGCGACGATCAACGGAGAGCGTAGTTCGGCTGCTGTTTCCACGACAACCTGTAAGGTCTCCAGGTTGTGAATGTTAAACGCCGGTACGGCATAGCCTTCTTGCTGCGCCTTCTTCAGCATCATTTTGCTTGAGATGATAAACATACTTCCTCCGAAGTCTTTCGATTTCTTTCTTCGAAATAAAATATAGGGTTTCGTAACGTTTTTTTGTGATTTCGATCTGATAAATGAAAGTTTCGAAAGATATGGGAGGTTTACGAAAGGTTGCGGCGAAAAAAAAGCATGCCCGAAGGCATGCTCATTAAGAAAATACGGTAGATAATCAGGTCACTGGCGCCGGGTTAAACACCGCCAGCTGGTTATGCAGTCCCCACTGGTCCGAGAAGGTTTTCTTACGCCCGCTGGCGACGTCGAGAATAAATTCGAACAGTTTCAGACCCACATCTTCAATGGTTTCTTCTCCGGTGGCGATGGTACCTGCGTTAATGTCCATCAGGTCAAACCAACGGTTGGCCAGCTCGGTGCGTGTCGCCATTTTAATCACCGGCACGGCCATCAGGCCATACGGCGTACCGCGACCAGTGGTGAACACCTGCACGGTGATCCCGGAAGCGACCTGCTGTGTACCGCAAACAAAATCACTGGCGGGGGTTGCTGCGTAAATCAGGCCACGTTTGGTTGGACGCTGACCCGGCGACAATACTTCGACAATCGCGCTCTTGCCAGACTTGGCAATCGAACCTAGCGCCTTTTCCACCACGTTTGCCAGACCGCCTTTCTTGTTGCCCGGAGAAGGGTTGGCACTGCGATCCGTTTTGCCCATATCAAGGTAGTTATCGTACCAGGCCATCTCTTCGAGCAGGCGTTTACCGACTTCTTCGTTAATCGCACGTGGGGTCAGAAGGTGGATGGCATCGCGCACTTCTGTTACTTCAGAGAACATTACGGTCGCGCCGCAGCGTACTAACAGGTCGGAGGCATAGCCCACCGCCGGGTTGGCCGTCACGCCGGAAAACGCATCGCTACCGCCGCACTGCATGCCGACCACCAGTTCTGAAGCCGGGCAAGTTTCACGTTGGCGCTGATTGAGCTTTGCCAGATGATGTTCGGCCACTTGCAGAATATCGGTGACCATCGATTGAAAGCCGACGTGCTTTTCATCCTGCAGGCTGACGATACTGGCGCTGTCGACTGGAATACTTTTCACATCGTGCGTGCCTTCCAGCAGCCGCTCAGGCTGCAGTTTTTCGCAACCGAGGCCGATGACCATCACTTCACCGCCAAAATTCGGGTTAAGCGCAATATTGTGAATGGTGCGAATCGGCACGATGGCGGCTGGAGCATTGATCGCCACGCCGCAGCCGTACAGATGATTGAGCCCCACCACGCCGTCAACGTTCGGGTATTTAGGCAGCAGATCGCGCTCAATGATTTTCACCACATAATCCACCACACCCGCCACGCAGTGCACACTGGTGGAAATGCCGAGTAGATTTTTGGTACCTACGCTACCGTCAGCATTGCGGTAACCTTCAAAGGTATAACCCTCAAGAGGCGGCAGCGGCTCTGGCACTTTAGTTGCCAGCGGCAGCGTCTCCAGCGGCGGGGCTTTGGGCAGCTCAACCATTGATTCATCAATCCAGCTGCCACGTGGGATATGGCGAACGGCATAGCCTATCACTTCGCCATAGCGCACGATTTCGCCATGAACAGGAATATCCAATAGCGCCACTTTATGACCCTGGGGAATATGTTCAATGAGTTCCAGTCCGTCCGGAAAACGCGTTCCGGCTTTCAGACCATTGTCATTGACAATTATCGCCACATTATCTGTTTCGTGAACTTTAATATAAAACGCCGTTGGCGATTCTTGTCTGATTTCGATGTCGGCCATTGTCCAGTATTCTCCAACAAGGTGGTGATAATAGTGTGGATATTTATATTTTGAATCTAATTGTAAGTAATAAAGATTCGGTATCGTGAAATAAGAATGTCAGGAGTTTAACGTGAAGAATGTGATGATGATCACTTAAACTCAGCAAGGCCGCGTCGCCGAGGGTAGCAATACGTAAATGTGTGCATTAGCGCCCAGGCATGTGTGCATATGCCCAAAACATTAATTAAATAACGCTAGTTTAATGAGCGTTTGAACAATGATTAACGTTGTGTTGATGATTATACTAAATCACGGTTTCATAACGCCTGATAAATTATTATCTATTTCTATTATCGGTAATTTATCACGAGAAATACCCACAAAATAATAATAAAAACCTTTTATGTGCCCGAGGTAAATAGAATGATATTGGATACAGTTGTCGAGAAAAAGAAAGGTACGCACACCCGTTATTTAATATTGCTGATAATATTTATTGTTACAGCCGTTAACTATGCGGACCGTGCGACGCTGTCTATTGCCGGAACTGAAGTGGCGAAAGAGTTACATCTCAGCGCCATCTCAATGGGTTACATTTTCTCCGCCTTCGGCTGGGCTTACCTGTTGATGCAAATCCCCGGCGGCTGGCTGCTGGATAAATTCGGCTCTAAGAAAGTCTACACCTACAGTTTGTTCTTCTGGTCACTGTTTACCTTCCTGCAGGGCTTTGTGGACATGTTCCCGCTGGCCTGGGCGGGTATTTCAATGTTCATCATGCGCTTTATGCTGGGCTTCTCGGAAGCGCCATCCTTCCCGGCTAATGCCCGTATCGTGGCGGCCTGGTTCCCAACGAAAGAGCGCGGTACGGCATCTGCGATTTTTAACTCTGCACAGTATTTCTCCCTGGCGCTGTTTTCCCCGCTGCTGGGCTGGCTGACCTTCGCCTGGGGCTGGGAGCACGTCTTTACCGTAATGGGCGTGATTGGTTTTGTGCTTACCGGACTGTGGGTAAAGTTTATTCATAACCCAACCGATCACCCGCGCATGTCGCAAGAAGAGTTGAAGTTTATCTCTGAAAACGGCGCGGTCGTGGATATGGACCATAAAAAGCCGGGCGATGTGAAGTCAGGTGGTCCTAAACTGCATTATATCAAGCAGTTGCTCACGAACCGTATGATGCTTGGTGTATTCTTTGGCCAGTATTTTATCAACACAATTACCTGGTTTTTTCTCACCTGGTTCCCGATTTACCTGGTTCAGGAAAAAGGTATGTCGATCCTGAAAGTGGGCATGGTGGCTTCGATTCCGGCACTGTGCGGGTTTTTCGGTGGCGTGCTCGGCGGCGTGTTCTCTGATTATCTGATTAAACGTGGTTTCAGCATTACCCTGGCGCGTAAGCTGCCGATAGTGCTCGGCATGTTGCTCGCATCGACCATTATTCTGTGTAACTACACCGATAATACCGCTCTTGTGGTGGCGCTGATGGCGCTGGCTTTCTTCGGTAAAGGTTTCGGCGCGCTGGGTTGGCCGGTGATTTCCGATACCGCGCCGAAAGAGATTGTCGGTCTGTGCGGTGGGGTATTTAACGTATTTGGCAACGTGGCTTCCATCGTCACCCCGCTGGTGATTGGGTATCTGGTGAGCGAGCTGCACTCATTTAATGCTGCGCTGATGTTTGTAGGGTGCTCGGCGCTGATGGCAATGGTTTGCTACCTGTTTATTGTCGGTGACATTAAACGTATGGAATTGCAGAAATAAACAAAGGTATAGGCGATGAATAACACGATTTTCCCGAATAAGTTTAAAGCGGCCCTCGCGGCGCAACAAATTCAGATTGGCTGCTGGTCTGCATTGGCCAGCCCAATCAGTACCGAAGTTTTAGGCCTGGCAGGTTTTGACTGGCTGGTACTGGATGGCGAACATGCGCCGAATGATATCTCGACGTTTATTCCGCAATTAATGGCGCTGAAAGGCTGCGACAGCGCGGCGGTAGTGCGTGTACCAACCAACGAGCCAGTGATTATCAAGCGCCTGCTGGATATCGGGTTTTACAACTTCCTGATCCCGTTCGTTGAGACGGAAGAAGAAGCGGTTAACGCTGTGGCGTCGACCCGCTATCCGCCGGAAGGTATTCGTGGCGTGTCCGTATCCCATCGCGCCAATATGTTTGGCACCGTACCGGACTACTTTGCGCAGTCGAATAAGAACATCACCATCATCGTGCAGATCGAAAGTCAGCAGGGCGTTGATAACGTTGACGCAATCGCGGCGACAGAAGGCGTTGACGGTGTCTTCGTCGGACCAAGCGATCTGGCCGCGGCGCTAGGCCACCTCGGCAATGCGTCACATCCTGATGTGCAGAAAGCTATCCAGCACATTTTTGCCCGCGCGAAAGCACACGGCAAACCAAGCGGCATTCTGGCCCCGGTAGAGGCGGATGCGCGTCGTTATCTGGAGTGGGGCGCGACGTTTGTTGCCGTTGGCAGCGACCTTGGCGTGTTCCGTTCAGCCACGCAGAAACTGGCTGATTCTTTTAAGAAATAACCACCATCGACAGTAGAGAGAGATAAAGACATGACAATGAAAGTTGGTTTTATTGGCCTCGGTATTATGGGTAAACCAATGAGTAAAAACCTCCTCAAGGCAGGTTACTCGCTGGTGGTTGCTGACCGTAACCCGGAATCCATTGCGGAAGTAATTGCCGCAGGCGCTGAAACCGCCGCCACGGCGAAAGATATCGCTGAGCAGTGTGATGTGATCATCACCATGCTGCCGAACTCTCCGCATGTTAAGGAAGTGGCACTGGGTGAAGGCGGCATTATTGAAGGGGCGAAACCGGGCACAGTGCTTATCGACATGAGCTCCATCGCGCCGTTAGCCAGCCGTGAAATTAGCGATGCGCTGAAAGCGAAAGGCGTGGATATGCTGGATGCGCCGGTCAGCGGCGGCGAGCCAAAAGCGATTGACGGCACGTTGTCGGTGATGGTCGGCGGTGATAAAGCGATTTTCGACAAGTACTACGATCTGCTGAAAGCGATGGCAGGCTCCGTGGTGCATACCGGTGAAATTGGCGCGGGTAATGTCACCAAGCTGGCGAATCAGGTGATTGTGGCGCTGAACATTGCCGCGATGTCTGAAGCGCTGACGCTGGCGACCAAAGCGGGTGTGAATCCGGACCTGGTGTATCAGGCGATCCGTGGCGGGCTGGCAGGCAGCACCGTGCTGGATGCGAAAGCGCCGATGGTGATGGATCGCAACTTTAAACCAGGTTTCCGTATTGACCTGCATATCAAAGACCTGGCGAACGCGCTGGATACCTCTCATGGCGTTGGCGCTCAGTTGCCGCTGACTGCTGCAGTCATGGAGATGATGCAGGCGCTACGTGCAGATGGATTGGGTACAGCCGATCACAGTGCGCTCGCATGCTACTACGAAAAACTGGCGAAAGTGGAAGTCACTCGCTAACAAGAAGGGCGCGGATGCGCGCCCTGTATTTCTTGCCTTGCGCGGCACTGTCAGGCTACATAACTATGAAAATCGTAATTGCCCCAGACTCTTATAAAGAAAGCCTTTCTGCCACCGAGGTAGCTCAGGCAATAGAAAAAGGATTTCGGGAAATTTTCCCCGATGCGCAATATGTTTCTGTTCCGGTTGCCGATGGCGGCGAAGGAACGGTCGAAGCCATGATTGCCGCGACGCAAGGGAGTGAACATTCAGCGCAAGTAACGGGGCCGCTGGGCGAAAAAGTGAATGCCTGCTGGGGCATGTCTGGAGATGGTAAAACCGCGTTTATCGAAATGGCGGCAGCCAGCGGTCTGGCGTTGGTGCCTCCTGAAAAGCGCAACCCTTTAGTCACTACGTCACGCGGTACCGGAGAGCTGATTTTGCAGGCGCTGGATAGCGGTGCGCAGAGCATCATTATTGGCATCGGCGGCAGTGCGACCAACGACGGTGGCGCGGGTATGGTGCAGGCACTGGGGGCAAAACTTTGCGACGCCAACGGGACAGAGATTGGCTACGGTGGTGGAAGCCTGATGAGTCTGAACTCCATCGATATCTCGGGTCTGGATCCGCGCTTAAAAACCTGTTCCATTCGCGTGGCCTGCGATGTGACTAATCCTCTCATCGGCGATTCTGGCGCTTCGCGCATTTTTGGCCCGCAGAAAGGGGCGACGGAAGAACGCATTCTCGAACTGGACCGTAATCTGTCTCATTATGCCGACATCATTAAAAAATCGCTGCGGGTCGATGTGAAAGATGTGCCAGGCTCCGGTGCGGCAGGCGGAATGGGCGCGGCGTTAATGGCTTTTTTAGGCGCCGAGCTGCGCAGCGGTATCGAGATTGTGACCCAGGCGCTCAATCTGGAAGAGCATATTCACGACTGTACGCTGGTGGTGACCGGCGAAGGGCGGATCGACAGCCAGAGCATTCACGGCAAAGTGCCGGTAGGCGTGGCGAATGTCGCGAAGAAGTACCACAAGCCGGTTATTGGTATTGGTGGTAGCCTGACGCGCGATGTGGAGGTAGTGCATCAATATGGTATCGATGCGGTGTTTAGCGTATTGACCAGCATCAGCACGCTGGAAGAGGCCTTCCGTGGGGCATTTGATAATATTTATCGCGCCTCAAGAAACATCGCTGCCACGTTAGCGATAGGAATGCGCAGTGCGGGGTGACATTGCCCCGCAAACCCTCTATACTGCGCGCCGAAGCTGACCAGACAGTCGCCGCTTCGTCGTCGTCCTCTTCGGGGGAGACGGGCGGAGGGGAGGAAAGTCCGGGCTCCATAGGGCAGGGTGCCAGGTAACGCCTGGGGGGGAAACCCACGACCAGTGCAACAGAGAGCAAACCGCCGATGGCCCACGCAAGTGGGATCAGGTAAGGGTGAAAGGGTGCGGTAAGAGCGCACCGCGCGGCTGGTAACAGTCCGTGGCACGGTAAACTCCACCCGGAGCAAGGCCAAATAGGGGTTCACAAGGTACGGCCCGTACTGAACCCGGGTAGGCTGCTTGAGCCAGTGAGCGATTGCTGGCCTAGATGAATGACTGTCCACGACAGAACCCGGCTTATCGGTCAGCTTCAACTTCTTCTAAAACAATACGTTGGTGTGTCTCAGGCCTTAATAGGTAAAAATGTGACACAGACTGTGATACAAACGAGGCACACCAACGGCTGTTCCATCCCGAATATCCTGAAGCGTGGCAATCGCTACTGCCTTCATTTCAGACTACCTTTAGGTGGCTTCTTTCGTGTATCTTTAGGTTGCGATTCAGCCAGCAGAGCAAGGTTTATATCTTCCCGCCTCTCTATGTTCATTTCTCTTGTAAAATCGTCCAAGATGGAGCCAACCCAACTATTGGATATAGTGCAGAAAATGAAGAAATTAGAACAAAAAGACATTGATAACTATTTACTCAGCATTCAGGCTGCTTTTTATGCCGCAGTAAAAAAAATCCCCTCAAAAGTGCGTAGCACCTTGCGAGCGTCAGGTTCGTTGGTTGATGAAAAACGTAATGCGTCTGATTTCGGGCAACTGCTTGATTTTACCTTCAAACAAGACTCTGACCCATTGTCGATAGATTCAGTTATAGAAAAACTTAGTAGCCAATTTGATCTTACAGGAATGGAGGATGAGATCGATTATCTAGCTTCAGAATATGATCTCCTCTGGAGACACTACTGTGATGCGCATATAGCCTTTATAGATCAGCGAAATTCTGATTATCGGCAGATTGTTAACTCTATGCGTCCAGACAACGATTACACTCACACCGTAGCCGATAAATCTGAAGAACCATTGGCTTCTAAACTGACTTTATCTGAGGCATGGCAGGGATTTCTCAGCTTTAAATCTGATTGGGCACCGAAGATTAGGCAAGGCAATGAAAAATACTATGAAGTGATAGAAGCGGTTTTGGGGGCAGATACTCAAGTTACTGATATTACTCGACGTGATATCAAAAACCTGCTTGAGGTAGTTGAAGGTTTACCCCGTCAGAATAAGAAGCCTTATAACCGGATGACTATCCAGCAATGTTTGGACTTGGATGAAGTCCCAGAAGAAGATCTGGTTTCATCCAAAACAGTCAAAGATTATCTGAAGCTGTGTCAGGGGTTGTTTTCAACCTACCTGACTAAAGAAGAGGATATTCTTGAATCATCACCGACTCTTAACGTCACGTACCAAGCTAAAAGCCACAGCTATAGTTATTACACTCAAGCAGAAATGCGAGGTGATGCTGCCAACTTACTGATTTAGTGTATGATGGTGTTTTTGAGGTGCTCCAGTGGCTTCTGTTTCTATCAGCTGTCCCTCCTGTTCAGCTACTGACGGGGTGGTGCGTAACGGCAAAAGCACTGCCGGACATCAGCGCTATCTCTGCTCTCACTGCCGTAAAACATGGCAACTGCAGTTCACTTACACCGCTTCTCAACCCGGTACGCACCAGAAAATCATTGATATGGCCATGAATGGCGTTGGATGCCGGGCAACTGCCCGCATTATGGGCGTTGGCCTCAACACGATTTTACGTCACTTAAAAAACTCAGGCCGCAGTCGGTAACCTCGCGCATACAGCCGGG